>JBGVAT010000042.1:0-16794 GCA_045224895.1 Fibrobacter sp. | reverse complement strand
GAAGGATTACCCGAATGACGAACAGAGCCAGATGGCTCCGGGCGGTACAAAGAATGCCGAGGCCCGCAAGGTCTGGGGCATGGAGGTAAAATAATGCTCGCATTGATTTATTTCATTGTCCTCTCGATTATCGCCGTCGGCAGTGCCGTTTGCGTACTCCTGTCTAGGCATCCGCTCTATGGCGCCCTCTCGCTGGTCGCCTCGATGGTGTCTCTTGCCGGTATTTACGGCCTTTTGGGAAGCCCGTTCCTTGGCGTGGTCCAGATTATGGTCTATGCCGGTGCCATCATGATGCTCCTTACGTTCGTCATCATGGTCTTGAACGGCGCCCGTGACTCCCACACGCCGATGTTCGACAAGGTTTCGCTCTTTGTGATTCCTGCCGTCATCGTGCTTGCCGGTCTCGTGGGCTTTGCCCTCGTCCGCTCTCCGATTGCATTCGATGCAGCGACCATCCGCGGATCTGTGGCAATCACTTCCAAGACTCTCTTTGATGTAGCTCAGACGGGCCCGGGTTACTTCGTGCTTTTCGAAGTCCTCGGTGTGCTTCTGCTTTCTGCCATGGGTGCCGCAGTGCTTCTCGCCAAGAAGCGCCTTGGTTCTGTGGAATCCGAAAAAACGGAGGATAAACACTAATGGAACTCCAAGCTATATATGTACAGATCTTGGCCCTGGTCATTTTTGCCATCGGCCTTATCGTCGCGGTTTCCCGCCGCAATGTGTTCTTTGTGCTGATGGGCGTTGAACTTGCCCTGAACGCCGTGAACCTCTCCTTCGTGGGCTTTGCAAAGACTCTGCCTGCGGATGCAAGCATTGTGGGCCAGGTCGTTCCGCTGTTCTCCATCGCAGTCGCCGCTGCTGAAGCTTGCGTCGGCCTTGCTATGGTCATCCTCATTTTCCGCAACCGTGAAAGCGTTGATGCCGACACGTATTCCAATATGAAGGGGTAGTAAGCTATGATTTCTCTTTGGTTAATACCTCTCTTCCCGCTGCTTGGCTGCATTCTCCTGGGCGCCATCGCGGTTATTTCTTCGGGCAGCAAGAAGGGTTCTGCTGAAGGCTTCGTGGGGGCTCTCGCGGTGTTTTTCCCGGCTCTCTCTTTCTTGAGCGTTGCTATGCTCGCTCTCGATATGCCGGAAGCTGGCATTCGTGAAACTCTCTGCAACTGGATCGACATTCCGATGTTCCGCGTGGAGTTCGGGTTCCTCTTTGACGGACTTTCCCGAATCATGCTCCTGTTTGTGACGGGTATCGGTACGCTCATCACGCTCTACTCTACAGGTTATATGCACGGCGACCGCGGTTTTGCCCGCTACTTCGCCTACATCAACTTGTTCCTGTTCAGCATGATCGTGCTCGTGCTTTCGGACAATTTGCTCCTCACGTTCCTCGGTTGGGAAGGCGTGGGCCTCTGCTCTTACCTCCTCATCGGTTTCTGGAACAAAGACCTGAACAACTGCAAGGCTGCTAACAAGGCCTTCATCGTGAACCGCGTGGGCGATATCGGCTTCTTGCTCGGTATGCTCTGCCTCGTGACGATCGGTGGTTCTGCCATCCTCAATTACGATGCTCTCTTGAACTTCATCCAGATGGTCATCAACGGTAACCATTTGGAACTCGTCGTCCCGGTTCTCTCCGTGGCTGGCGTGCTGTTCTTTATCGGCTGCACGGGTAAGTCCGCTCAGATTCCGCTTCTCACTTGGCTCCCTGACGCCATGGCGGGTCCGACTCCGGTTTCTGCCTTGATCCATGCCGCAACGATGGTGACCTCCGGTGTTTACTTGCTCGCCCGTCTCGGCAGCATGTTCGCTATCCTCCCGGTTGTCCTCAACATCATCCTGGTCGTCGGTATGCTTACCGCTTTCTGGGCTGCTGTGGCTGGTCTTTTCCAGAACGACATCAAGAAGGTTCTTGCTTACTCGACCATCAGCCAGCTCGGCTATATGTTCATGGCTTCGGGGGTCTGCGCCTTTGACGCTTCTATCTTCCACGTGTTTACGCACGCCTTCTTCAAGGCTGCTCTCTTCCTCGGTGCTGGTGCCGTGATCCACGCTCTCGCCGGTGAACAGGATATGCGTAAGATGGGTGGCCTTTTGAAGAAGACTCCGGTGACGGCTTGCGTGATGATCTTCGCATTCCTCGCCATTGTCGGCTTCCCGGGCTTCTCCGGTTTCTGGTCCAAGGACTTGATCCTCGAAAAGATTTATATGAGCGGCACGATGGGCCACGCTGTTTACGTCGTCGGTCTCATTACGGCTGTGATTACCGCTATTTATATGGGTCGTCTCATCATCCTGACGTTCTTCGGTAGCTACCGCGGTTCCAAGGAAAGTGAAGAACACATCCACGAAGCACCGGCTAGCATGCTCATCCCGATGGTGATCCTTGCTGTTGGTGCCGTGTTTGCTGGCTACTTCTGGGCCGACTCCATCGGTATCAAGTTCTTTGCAGAATCTCTCGCTCCGGTTGTCGGTGCAGCCCAGGCTTACAACACCCCGGCTGTTGCGGTACACCTGAACCCGATGATTTTTGCTGCTCTCGGTACGATTGCCGCCCTTCTCGGTATGTTCATCGCTTACAAGATTTATGCCAACGCCCGTATCCCGGCTGCTAAGGGTAGCTCCGCTCCCGAAGGAGGCAAGGCTACCTGGACGTTCCTGTTTGATTCCCTCCACAAGTATGTCGGTATCATTCCGGTGAACGCTCTCGCTTGGATCTGCGACGTCGTCGTCGACAAGATTCTTGCGGCAACCCAGTGGACTGTTGGTGCTATCGCTACGATTCTTGGTGACGGAGCTGCTTCGTTCCAGGTTCGCAAGGTTCGCCTTCAGATCGCCCTTAGCATTGTGGGCTTGGTCGCTCTTGTAGCAATTGTTCTTTTGACTGGAGGTTCTCTCTAATGCTGTTACATCTCCTCGTCCTTGCACCGTTCGTTGCCGCCATTCTCATGGTGATGACGTCCAAGGAAGACTCCAAGTCTTCTTCCCGCCTTGCAATTTTGATGGGCATCGGCTTCATGGCGATGGCCACCGCTCTTGTCTACGGCGGCGATATGTCGACAGAAGCCATCGAATGGTTCCACATTCCTGGCATCAAGGGACCTGTTTACTACTACCTCTACAGCCACGCTCTGGCTTCCTGGATGGTGTTCCTTTCTTGCGGTCTTTCTCTCGTGGCGTTGATTTCGGCACGTTCGATTACCTGCAGGAGCTATCGCAACTTTGCTATCGGCATCTTCACGTTGATGGGCGCCATGAACGGCACCTTCCTTGCGGCTGATGCTGTTCTCTTCTTCTTCTTCTTCGAAGCTATGGTCATCCCGGCTGCAGTGCTTATCGCTGGCTATGGTGGCAAGGACAGAATGAAGGCTGCGATGACGTTTGCGATCTACACGTTGGTCGGCTCTGCCCCGATGATGGTCGCTTTGTGGTATCTCTTGACGATTGCCGATAACTCCATGCTTATCTCCCTCGCCGTTGCGGTCCAGAGTCTCCCGGAAGGCACCCAGAGCGTGCTTCTGGTAAGCTTCCTCCTCGCTTTCCTCGTGAAGACTCCGATTTTCCCGTTCCACGGCTGGCAGGCAATCTCCTACGCTGAAGCTCCGGCTCCGCTCTCTGCAATCCTCACGGGTGCCATGAGTAAGGCTGGCGTGTTTGGCTTTATCACTTGGGTGCTTCCGATTTTCCCGCTTTCGATGAGTGCTGTTTCCTGCATGATGTGGCTTGGCCTCGTGACCGCTGTTTACGGCGCTCTCATGGCTCTCCGCGCGACAGACGGCAAGAAGCTCCTCGCTTTCAGCTCCATGGGCCATCTCGGTCTTGCTGTGGCTGGCGTCTTTAGCCTCTCCGAAGCTATGTTCCCGGCCGTACTCGTGCTGCTTGTCGCTCACGGTATTTCTGCCGGTGCCCAGTTCTTCTTGATGGGTATTGCTGAACGTATGACGGGTACTCGCGAACTCGACAAGCTTGGCGGTCTTTCTTCCAAGAATCCGGTGTTCTCGACGCTCTTTGGCTTTGCTGGCGTGATGGCTCTCGCTGTCCCGGGTACGGCAGGCTTTGTCGGTGAATTCACCGTACTCCTCGCTTTGTGGGATATGGGTCCGCTTCCGGCTCTCGTGGCTGGCTTTACGCTGATCCTCTCCGCTGCTTACATGCTCCGCTTTATCCAGAAGGTCATCTTCGGTAAGCAGGCTCGCGAATACGAAGAAGGCACTCGCACGACGCTTCTCGAAGGCGTTTCTGTGGCAATCATGCTTGCCCTTCTCCTCGTCTTCGGTTTCCACCCGGCTTTCATCACGGATTCTCTTGCCCGTGCCGAAGCAACGGATGATGCTGTTGCAGCCCAGGTGCTGAATGACGCGGCTCTCAATCATGGCAACGCTCCGATGACCGCCGAAGAAATCCACCAGCTTGATTCTACGCTCGCTGCTGCCGGATTCAAGGATGACGAACGCGCATCGATCATCGCCCAGATGAAGGGCGATACCGAGGCTGCTGCCACGAACTCTGCAAATACTGTGAAGGAGGCTTCCGATGCTGAATAACCTTATTTATCTCTTGCCGGTTATCTGCGTTGCCTTGGGTGGCATGGTCGCTCTCGCTGCAGAACCGTTCCTCAGTGACGAAAACAAGCACAAGGTGCTTCCTTGGGTTTCTGCTTTCTTTATCGCTCTTGGTGCTGTTGCGCTTTACTACGCAAAGACCGGTTTGCTCTTGAACCTCTACGCCATGGACCCGATCCGTCGCGTGCTTTGCTTGTCGATTGTCCTTTGCGCCTTCCTCGGCATTTCGGGTCTCCAGTGGACGCTTGGCCGTGAAAAGTTCAAGGGCGGTGAAGCTTATGGCCTGATGCTCCTTGCTACAAGCGGTGCCTTGCTCATGACGCAGGCTGTTGACTTTGTGGCTCTCTTCATTGCCATGGAACTCACGAGCTTCCCGATTTACGCTCTCGTGGGTATTCGCCGCAAGGACGTGAACGCTAACGAAGGTGTGTTCAAGTACTTTGTCTCTGGCGCAGTCTTCAGTGCCATTTACCTTTACGGTGTTTCGCTGATTTACGGTGCTACGGGTTCTACTCATTTCTGCGGTCATGTGCTTGACGGTCGTACCGCCATTTACAGCGTGGGTATGCTCTTTGTGATGGCTGGCCTCCTCTTCAAGGCCGGTGCAGCTCCGCTCCACTTCTGGGTGGCTGACGTCTATACGGGCGCCTCTGTCGCCGTGACGGGCTTTATGGCCGCAGTCGTGAAGGTTGGCGCACTTGCTGCTCTAGGTACGGTCTGGGTCAGCGTTCTCGTGACGCGCTCCGGTGCCGAAGCTGTGTGGAACCTCACCGAAAAGGTGACTGTCGCAGATCCGTCCAAGCCGCTCTTCTACGTGGTCGTTGTCGTCGCCCTCCTTTCTATGGTGATTGGCGCCTTCAGTGGTCTTGCCCAGAAGTCTGTGCGTCGCATCTTGGCTTTCTCTGCCGTGATGAACGCTGGCTTTATCGTGATCGGTCTCTTGCTCCCGAATTACCTCGGCAAGGGCGAAATCCAGATGGGCCCGATGTTCTACTTCCTCGTCACCTACGCGATTGCATCGGCTGGTGCCTTGACGGGTATCGCTTACATGTCCGGTAGGGAAGATCACAAGGAAAATCTTGATGACCTTCAGGGTGCTGGTCGCCGCCGCCCGTTCGTGGCTCTTGGCGTTGCCGTGTGCCTTGCTTCTCTCGCTGGCCTTCCGCCGGTTGCAGGGTTCCTTGCCAAGTTCACGCTGTTCACCGAAGCCTTCAATGCTGACCTCGGCTGGCTTGCCGCTGTTGGCTTTGGCCTCTCCTTGGTGGCAGCTGTTTACTACCTCCGCATTGCATACGTTCTCTTTGCTCCGAAGAAGGACGAAGGCGAAGTCAAGTGCTGCTGCGGTGAAGGTAAGTGCTGTGGCAAGTTCGAAGCCACTTATGTTTACTTGCTCCGCTTTGCTGTTGCCGTTGCCGCCATCACGCTCCTCGTGATCAGCGTCTACCCGGCACTTGCATTGATCGGCTAGTGGATAATGTCATTCCCGCCTCCGAGCGGGAATCTCCATTACTTTTAAAAACATCTCGGCTTAAAAAGCCGGGATGTTTTTTTATATTATTGAATGTTGTTCAAAAAAGGTGAATTTATGTGCTTGAAAAAGTTATTGAGCTTGTCGTCTTTTCTGCTTTTTGTGGCTTGCGGTGGTGACAGTGGAAATTCTAGCGCTCCAACCGATTTCGACGAAAAAATCGAATCAAGCAGTAGCCAAAAATCGGAAAGTTCTTCGTCTAGCGTTAAAGACCAAAAATCTTCATCTAGCAGTGAAGTTAAGGTTGTTTCTAGTAGTTCTAGCGTAGAATCTTCATCAAGTGGTGAAAAGGAATCATCTTCTAGCAGTGCTGTCGATGAACAGAGCCGTTCCTCCAGCAGTAAGCCTGTAGTGATTGCTATTAAGGATAAGTCTTTTAGCGGAATTGCGGAAAAGGGCCCATTTGCAAGTGGATCAAAAGTAACTATTTACGAACTAGATAGCGATTTTACCCCAACAGATAATAGCTATACTACTGAAATCGATATTGATTATGACAGAAACGCCTTTTCGTTTGCCTTTTCAGATGTGACTTTGGCAAATCCATATGCACTTTTAGAAGTTAATGGATATTTCTACAATGAAATGAATAACAAGGTGTCTTCCGATAGGCTTATTTTGAAGGCTCTCTCGGATCTTTCTAATCGCGATAAGGTCAACATTAATCTGCTGACGCATCTGGAATATAAACGCGTTCTTTATTTGATTGGCACAGGGATGAATTTTGCCGATGCCAAGAAACAGGCTGAAACAGAGGTCTTGAATGCGTTTGGCATAAAGGGTGAATTTGCCAATTCTGAGGATTTGGAAAATTTTGGAAGAAAAGATGAAAATGCAGCATTGCTTGCTATGAGCGTACTTATACTTAGTGATGGGGAAGAAAATCTTGTCGAAAATTTAGATCGCATAGCTGCTGATATTGAAAAAGATGGGCGTTGGGATGATGAAGACTCCAAGGCAAGGTTTGCTGATTTGGCTCAAGAAAAAGACCTTACAGGCGCATTAGATGGTATCCACACCACGCTCAGAAAATGGAATGTGGGGTGGGTGCCAGATTTTGAAAAATATGTACGCAATTATTGGTACGAGAGTTATGGCTTGGATGAATGTAACTCTAATAATAAGGGCGAAATTCTTGATATGAAGAATGAACATAGTGCTGCTTACGCTTCAAAAACTCGCTTTATATGCAAGGATAGCGTATGGGTTAAGGCTACGAATATAGAACAGGATTTTTACAAGCTTGATAAAAAAGGTGTTGATGGTGAATTTTGGGTTGGAACGAAGACCGGAACTCAATACAAGTATGACGAGAAAATGGGTGAATGGCAATATGCCAGTACTTTAGATGTTGCTTTTAATGAGGCGTGTACACGTAATCGCATCGATATGACGAATGAATATAATAGCAAACTGTACTATTGCTCGATAAACGGCTGGGTGAGTCCAGCTGATGGTTGGAACTGGAATGTTCCCAATAAATACCGTTTCAATACGTCCGTTACTTATGGTGAAATGACGGATACCCGTGATGGGAAAAAGTACAGAACGGTGGTTATTGGCGAGGGCGACAAAAAGCAGACGTGGATGGCCGAGAATTTGAATTATTATAATGCTGATGACGAAACGCTCAACGGTCATAGTTGGTGTTTTGGGACTATCAGTGGTGAAAATACGGTAGCTTGCGATGTGGGTGGCAGGTTGTATAAATGGGCTGCTGCTATGGCAAAGAAAAATGAAGAATGTGGACGTGGTCATACGTGCGGTATCAGTGATGAAATGATGCAGGGCGTTTGCCCGCCTGGTTGGCATTTGCCGAATCTTGATGAATGGCAAATCCTGATTGATAATGCAGGAGGTCGTAAAATTGCGGGCAAGAATCTTAAATCACAGACAGGTTGGATAAATGATGGAAACGGTACGGATGACTTTGGTTTTTCTGTGTTGCCTGTTGGATACAAGATTGAGGACACTGAATTTCGGTATGATGCGTTTGCGTCTGTTTTTTGGAGCGCTACAGAGTATCGGTGTATATTCTTTGGCGAGAACGAAAAAGATGTTGGTTTATTTGGTAGTGATAGTAAGGGTAAGGACGACGGATACTCGGTTCGATGCTTGCTGAACTAGTTTTTTTTAAATTTGTAAAAGAATAAAAAAGGAATTATTATGGATAAGATTTATCGTTCTGGTATTGGTTTTGACGTTCACAAGCTGGTGGAAGGCCGCAAGTGCATTATTGGCGGCGTGGACATCCCGTACGAAAAGGGCTTGCTCGGCCACAGCGATGCAGACGTGCTTTTGCATGCGATTAGCGATGCTTTGCTCGGGGCCGCTGGCCTTGGCGACATCGGCACGTACTTCCCGGATACGGATCCGGCATTCAAGGGCGCCGATAGCCTGGAACTCTTGCGCAAGGTTGGCGAAGAAGTCAAGAAGGCTGGCTACGAAATCATCAACATCGATAGCATCGTGATGTGCGAACGCCCGAAGGTGAACCCGCACAGGGAACAGATGAAGGCAAACATTGCCCGCGTACTCGGCCTCGATGTGAAGCAGATTGGCATCAAGGGCACGACGACCGAAAAACTCGGCTTTACGGGTCGCGGCGAAGGTATCGCGAGCCAGGCCGTTGCGATGGTGCGCAGTTTGTAATTATTGCATCCATCGGCTTTGCTCAGGATGACACAAGTGTAATCCCGGCTGGGTTTGAATCCCGGTCGGGATTTTTTTTGTCCGTATCATATTTTGTATATTAGACCTTGTAAGTAATTTGG
Source organism: Fibrobacter sp. (assembly GCA_045224895.1). Classification (GTDB taxonomy): domain Bacteria; phylum Fibrobacterota; class Fibrobacteria; order Fibrobacterales; family Fibrobacteraceae; genus Fibrobacter. Next base: position 7,931 of record JBGVAT010000042.1, on the reverse strand, counting down.
AAGGAGCGTATATGTCCAGAAAGTTTTATGCCGTGGTTGCTTTTTTTGTTGTGGCGCTTGCCCAGACGTCTTTTGCCGCATGGGATGGTTCGGCGAAAGTTCCGAAAGTCACCGAAAAGGATGGACAGAAAATTTACGAAATTACGTCTCCTGCGGAATTGATTGGCTTTTTGGATTCTGTGGTCGTTACCACTACCGATAGCCGTTATGTCCGTGCCTATTTGAAAAACGACATCGTCTTTGGTGCCGATACAACAAAACTCTGCGAAAAGAAATGGACCCGCAATCCGGACCAGATTCAGTATTCTGGTGAATTTGATGGCCGTGGGCATTCCATTTATGGCTTGAACGCTAATCGAGCGCTGTTTGCCTATCTTAGTGCAAATAGTGTTTCTGTCCATGATGTCAATGTGGTGCGTAGTTCGTTCGGCGATAATTCCGGAGCTTTTACGGCCGCAATCGCTGATGCTATTCATTCGGGTGGCATTTGGAATGTGAATGTTGTTGAAACCGATGTACGCTCAAAGGGTGGAAACGCTGGCGGAATCGTGGCTGTCATGACGAGTTCGTTGTCGGATTATGGTTATTTTACATATATCCTTAATAGCAATGTCATTGGCGGTTCTGTGGGTGGAGGCTACGATGTTGGTGGAATTGTTGGGGATGGTTCCGGTAAAATTATAGGATGCACAAACTCTGCCCGTGTTTACTTTACCGATGTCGATTCTAAGGAATTGTCGCCTAATGCTATGATTCATATAGGCGGTATTGTGGGAAATCTGAGCGCAGAAAGTGGTTATGCCATTGCGGATTGCATTAATCGCGGGAATGTTGAATATGAATCGTTATATATGGTGTCGTATGTGGGCGGTATTGCAGGCGGTGTTGGTGGAAATATCCAGAATGTCCAGAACTACGGCAATGTATCGTCAAAGGTTGTTTTTTCGCCGGATACGGCGGGCTTGTACCGAACGATAGACTGGACTGCAAGATCTTGTGTCGGTGGTGTCATCGGCGTTCATACGAGCCCCAAAAGAAATTCTGGCGATAGCCGTGATTGGCTGAATGCTGGAAAGGTTGATGCCGTCATTGATAACAAATTTGAAAAGGGAGAACTTGTAGTCGGTGGTGTTGTGGGCTCCTCCAACAATGTGAGTATCTCCAATGCGCTCAACCGCGGGGCCGTTACTGCCCGTGGAGCCGGAAGGTTCATGGAAACGTATGTCGGTGGCGTCTGTGGAAAGACCGAAATTTCCAGTTATTCGAAGGGCCATTCGAAACTCAAGAACCGTGGAGACGTTTATGGCGCGGGGACATTCCGTACGTATGCGGGTGGGCTTGCTGGCTATACGTCTCGCACTATGTATGACGGCCCTGGAATTTCACTGTCGTTTAACTACGGGAATGTGACGGGTGTCGTTGCGGATACGTCGAGCGAATCCGAAGTGCTGGACGTGGGCGGCATTGTTGGCTATAACAGTGGTTCGACCATTGGTGATGTCTACAACCGCGGTAAGGTCTTGGCAAAAGGCAAGCCCGCTCTTGCCGGTAGCTATGTGGGCGGTATTGTGGGCCAGCAGCGTTATAACTGGATTTTTATTGCTAATTCCTTCAGTGCGGCTCCTAGCCTTGCGGGCGATACGGTGGGCGGCCTTATCGGTTTTGCAAATGATGGCGACAAGTCGCGCAATGCCTATTTTGACAAGACTCTTGCTGATGTCGATCCTATTGGCCGAATTTACTATAACCCGCATGACGATTCCGAATTTTTCAGGACGACTGCGGAATTGCAGAGCGATGAACTCCTTGCTTTGTTGAATACTGAGGGCGGCAAGGTGGCTGACCGCAAGTTGTGGGTGCGCCGTGGCGGGTATCCGGTGCTGACGTTCGATAGCTTGTATAAGAACGACTCTATTTTCTTTGACAGGCAAAATTATGCGGTACCGTCTTCGGAGGCTGTGGGTGATACCGTCGTCTTTACCATTTCGACGGCAGATGAGTTTGTGACCTTCCTGGAGCTGAACGGATCGCTGACTTACGAACTTCTTAAGGTGAAACTCGCGAACGACATTGTGATGGGGAGTGATTCACTGCACCTCTCGATGCGCAAGTTGTCGGTTGATACGAGTGGCCGTGGCTCAAAGATGATATTTGATGGACAGAATCATACCATTTATGGTTTGAATATGACAAGGGCTTTGTTCCACACTTTGCAGCTGGAATCTGTTGTTGAAAACTTGACGATTGCTAACAGTCGCTTTGAAAATGATTATGGAATGTCTGCGGCTGGGATCGCAATTTCGCTGGAAAAGGATTGCCTTATCCGTAATGTGAAAATCCGGAACAGCCTTGTGCGCGGTGGTGACATTGCAGGTGGTATTGTCGCTAGCAGTTATGGTACGATGTTGGATGTGGCAAACGAGAATACTCCGGTTTACGCTTCGGATAAGACGGGCGGCATTGTGGGTGAAAATTATGGATATGTTGTGGGGGCTGTCAATTCGGGCAAGGTCTCGGGCCGTTTGGCCGGTGGCATTGTGGGGTACTCTTACTCTAATGAAGGTATTGTCAAGGATGCGTCTAACACCGGAACGGTGCTTGGTCTTGGCGCCGATTCCGTTGCGGCGGGCGGCATTGTCGGTTATTCTATCCGCCTGCAGGTTATGGACGCCCTGAATACGGGCTTGGTCGAAGCTTCGTCTGCGGCAAAGGTCTATGCGGGCGGTATCGTGGGGAAGATTGAATCTCCTGCGACGATGAGTAAGCTTGGAAACTGGGGCCGAGTGCATATCTTGGATGGCAAGGTCGCCTATGCGGGTGGCCTGGTCGGATGGTACGAGGGCTTGCCTGTTTTGGGGATCGATGATCCGACTCCGGGCGCGAACTTTATGGAAAGCTTTAACTACGGCCCTGTGCATATCAAAACGGTAAAGGACAGTTCGTATGCGGGCGGTATTGTGGGTTATGGAAAGCTTGGCATATTCCATGGCGACTACAATAGGGGCATTGTGAAGAATGAAGGCCCGTCGTCAAAGAAGTGGACGGGTGGAATGATTGCAACGGCCGAGGATTCCCGGTTGTACGGTAGTTATAGCTATACCGATACGTTGACGGGGGATGGCGTTGGAACGTTGGCTTACGAATGGCTGGGGTACACTTCTGTAGAACGCTATTATTATGGCAAGGATCTGGTGAAGGCTCCTGCTGTAGTGAATATCTCTGATGATCCTTCGAGTGTTTATAAGACGGTTGAGGCGAAGACTTTTGACGAACTGAAAGCGGGTTCCGTGGATTTGAAGGGGGGAGACGCTTGGATCATGGAATCGTGCTTGCCGAGGATGAAGCATGATACGACCTCGACGTGCGAAGCGAACGTGGTGAAGGACTTCTTTGATTCGAGTTTTGTCGATCAGATCGTTTTCAAGGAAAATGTGATTCTGGCTGATTCTACGGATCAGGGCTCGGGCAGTGGTGAAGGTCCTGTGACGGCTCCGAAGGGCACGGTGATGGCGAAGGTCGTGGTTCCGTTGGATGTCCAGGTGAAGGTTCGCAACATTGCCGTTTCGGGGCTTTCTGAGAACCGTCCGGTGCTTGTGATGGATTTGCAGGGGCGCCTGGTGAAGTCTGTCCGTGCGCATAGGCCGTCGGTGAACATTGCGCTCCCGAGGGCTGGGCGCTACATCGTCCGCAGCGGATTGCAGACGAAAATTGTGACTGTAAGGTAGTGCCTTTTAAAAGGCGATCCCGGCACAAGGCCGGGATGACAATGGAGGCGGGCATGACATTGAAAGGTGATCCCGTCCCGGCACAAGGCCGGGATGACAGCCTACTGCCTACTGCCTACTGTCTACTTCCTACTTCCTACTAGAACGTTGTTCCCGGTTCAACGCGACCGGGGCACTCTTGTTTTTTGCGTTAAATTTTACCTAGCTTTTTTCTATATTTTACACCGACTTTAAATACTTTACATCGGTTTTATAAATAACAATTCACCGCCATGAGCCCGAACTAGCTGAAAGGCAGCGACGATGATCCGGTAGTGGCGCAATATAGGAACACACTATATGGCCTGGATGGCTCTTAAAATGTTGGGTTGCTTGGCACTCCTCATGTTCGGCATGAAGTCGATGAGTGAAGCCTTGCAGAAAATGGCGGGTCCGCAGCTGAGACACGTTCTCGGCACGATGACCACGAACCGTTTTACGGGTATGCTTACCGGTATGTTTGTTACTGCCTCTGTACAGAGTTCGACCGCCACCACTTTGATGACGGTCTCTTTTGTTAATGCGGGGCTTTTGACGCTTATGCAGGCAATTTCGATTATCCTCGGCGCTCATATCGGTACGACCGTTACCGCATGGATCATGAGCCTTGGGTTCTCGTTCAACATCGCAAACTTTGTGTACCCGGCATTCTTCATCGGCATTATCCTTGTTTATATGAATAAGAAGCGCGTTGTGGGTGACTTCTTGTTCGGCGTGGGCTTCCTCTTCTTGGGTCTTACGACGCTCAAGGAAACGGGCTTTGCTGTGGTGAACGACCCGTCGGCAAGTGCTTCGATCAGTGCTTTCTTCGCTCACTTTAGCGACCCGAACTTCTTCAATTCGTTGTTCTTCCTCGTGATGGGTACGGTGCTTACGCTCTGCGTGCAGTCTTCGGCTGCCATCATGGCTATCACGATGATCCTCTGCTCGACCGGCGTCTTGCACATCGATCAGGGCATCATGCTTGTGCTTGGCGAAAACATCGGTACGACGATTACGGCAAACATTGTGGCTCTCTCTGCCAATACGCAGGCCCGCCGCGCCGCTCTCGCTCACTTCACCATCAACGTCATCGGCGTGATCTGGGTGGTGATTGTGCTCAAGTGGTTCCTTGGAGCTGTTTGCCATGTGGTCGGTTTTGACCTTGGCATCCGTCCGGGTGACGAAGGCTATGCCGCTAACCTCGCTAAGATTTCCGTGGTGCTTGCCACATTCCATTCCGCATTCAACGTCTCCAACACGTTCCTCCAGATTTGGTTCATCAAGTACATCGAAAAGTTTGTTTGCCGCATCATCAAGCCCAAGAATTCCGAAGAAGAAGAAGATTCCCGCTTGCACTTCATCAGCTCCGGCTTGATGGGCACGCCTGAACTTTCGCTCCTCGAAGCCCGCAAGGAAATCAGCCTGTTTGCTAGTCGCACGCAGAAGATGTTCCACTTTGTGCCGGACCTCTTGGCTATGAAGAACGAAAACGATTTTGTGAAGCTCTTTGCCCGTATCGAAAAGTACGAAGGTATCAGCGACAATATGGAAATTGAAATCGGCGATTACCTGAACAAGGTCGGCGAAGGCCGCTTGAGCCCCGAAAGTAAGACGGCCTTGCAGTGCATGCTCAAGGAAATTTCTGAAATCGAGAGCATGGGCGACGCTTGCTACAACATGGCCCGCGCCATTAACCGTAAGTTCAGAACCAAGGGCGAGTTTACGGAAGAGCAGTTGGAACATATCAAGCACATCATGCAGCTTTGCGATAACGCCATGACGCACATGATCGGAGTCCTCAACGACGTTCCGCAAATCGACGTGAACCGTACGCTGAACTTTGAAAACGAAATCAACGATTACCGCAAGCTCCTCAAGGAAAAGAATGTGGCCGATATCGAATCGCAGAAGTACAGTTACCATATCGGCGTCCATTACATGGATATCGTGAACGACTGCGAAAAGCTTGGCGACTACATCGTGAACGTGGTCGAAGCCCACGCCAACAGAAGGCTTTCTGTTTAAGAAACGCCAATTCTCGCTTGTGCGAGGATGACGGAGTAGGAATTTTTCTACGTCCCCCTTGAAAATCAAGGGGGCGTTTCTATTTTATGTTTTACGTATGATTCTCATGATACTCAAGATGATAGGATGCCTCGCTCTCCTCATGTTCGGCATGAAGACGATGAGTGAAGGCTTGCAGAAACTTACCGGTGGGCACCTCCGTACTGTTCTTGGGACTATGACAAAGCATCGCGTGGGCGGACTTTTGACCGGTACGTTCGTGACTGCCGCCGTGCAGTCTTCGACGGCAACGACCGTCATGACGGTTAGCTTTGTGAATGCGGGGCTTTTGACGCTGAAACAGGCCATCCCCGTGATTATGGGTGCGAACATCGGTACGACAGCGACCGCGTGGATTATGTCTATTTTCGGCTTCCAGTTCAACATGAGTAGCGTTGTTTGGCCGTTCTTTGGGCTTGGAATCGTGCTCACGTATGTCCGCAAAAACAGCGTAAAAAGCTTTGGTGAATTTGTTTTCGGTTTTGCCTTTATGTTCCTCGGCCTTACGACGCTCCGCGAAAACGCCGTGGCGATGGATTTGTCGCACAACCAGACGATTATCGACTTCTTTGCCTCGACGGGTGGCTGGGGCATTTTCAGTACGCTTTTGTTCCTCTTGCTCGGCGGCATCCTCACGATGTGCGTGCAGTCTTCGGCAGCCATCATGGCCATTACGCTTATCCTTTGCAGTAGCGGCGTGCTCCCGATTTACCAGGGAATTGCGCTTGTGATGGGTGAAAATATCGGTACGACGGTGACTTCGAACTTGGCGGCTCTTTCGGCAAGTACGCAGGCTAGGCGCGCGGCTTTGGCTCACATGCTCTTTAACGTGTTCGGCGTGGTGTGGATTCTCATTGTATTTAACCCGTTCGTGAATATGGTTTGCCATGTGGTGGGCTTCGATCCGACATTTGTGCCGCAAACTCAAGAAGAAATTGCCCAGGCGAGCGTTCGTGTGACGTATGCACTTTCCGGATTCCATACGGCATTCAACCTTTGCAACGTGCTCCTTTTGATTTGGTTCATCAAGCCGATGGAAAAGCTCATCTGCAAGATTATCAAGGACAAGGACGACGGCGAGGATTTCAAGATTCAGTTTATCAGTGCTGGCCTTATGAGCACTGCAGAACTTTCGCTGTTCGAAGCTCGTCAGGAAATTAGCTTGTTTGTAGAAAAGACCGAAAAAATGTTCCACATGGTGCCGGATCTTTTAAAAATAAAAGATGAAAATGAATTCAATAAGCTTTTTGAGCATATTGAAAAGTACGAATCTATTAGCGATAGTTTTGAAGTCGAAATTGCGAATTACCTGAATCAAGTGTCGGCGGGTCGGTTGAGCCCGGATAGTAAAACGGCTCTCCAGTCCATGATGAAGGAAATTTCAGAAATTGAAAGTATTGGCGATGCCTGTTTCAATATGGCTCGTGTCATTCGCCGAAAGTTCCAGGGCGAAGAAGACTTTACCGAAGAACAGTATAGCCACATTGACCAGATGATTAAACTCTGTAACGATGCACTTGCGCACATGGTGGCTGTTGTTGAAGATGTTCCTTTGGCAAATGCTCCAGATGCGTTGAAATTTGAATACCTGATTAACGATTTCCGCAAGACGCTCAAGGAAAAGAACGTCGAAGACATCAATGCCCAACGTTATAGCTATCAGATTGGTGTACATTACATGGATATCATTAACGACTGCGAAAAGCTGGGGGACTACGTGGTGAACGTCGTTGAGGCGCACGTGAACCACCGTTTGTCGAAATAATGGAATTAAGCGTGCTTGCCACAGTTTCTATATTTACGGCTTAGAAAGTGTCCTTGGCCCTGCTAGGGGTCGAAAATAAAATGGAGGGCTATATGAAAAAAATTATGGCGTTGGCTTTTGCCTTGTTCTTTGCAGTGACCGCCGCTGCCCAAAATTATGCTTCGGAAACGATCCAGCAAACTGTTCTGAAAGGCCACCTTGAACAGACCGTGGTTGCTGGCGAATATATTGAGACAATTCAAATTCTGTATGAAAATACTGGCTTCGCTGAGAATTACGATCCTGAATATAAAGAAGGATCGACCAAGTTGACTGATAATTTTGGCTTGACGAAAAGGTGGACTAAAGGCCCTATT
>JBGVAT010000041.1:0-26925 GCA_045224895.1 Fibrobacter sp. | reverse complement strand
GCGTACTTGATCATTTCTGCACTCGGGATGTCCGTGAAAATCACGCGGAAGTTGTTGAGCATCATCGGGCGGTACAGGCGGGTCATGAGTTCCTTCGCCTGTTCGCTTTCCACGCCTACCACGACGCGGTCGGGCTTCATGAAGTCCGTGATGGCGGAGCCTTCCTTCAGGAATTCCGGGTTGCTCGCCACGTCAAACGGGACCTTCACGCCGCGCTTGTCGAGTTCTTCCTGGATGGCTGCCTTGACCTTTATGGCGGTTCCAACCGGGACGGTGGACTTGGTCACCAAGACGGTATACTTCTTGATGTTCTGGCCGAAGGTGCGTGCCACGGCGAGAACGTACTGCAAGTCGGCGGAACCGTCTTCGTCCGGGGGCGTGCCCACGGCGCTGAATACCATTTCGACATTGTCAAGAACGCTGGCGAGGTCGGTCGTGAAGTTGAGGCGACCTTCACGCTGGTTTCTGAGAACCATTTCGTCAAGGCCCGGTTCGTATATGGGGATTTCTCCCTTCTGGAGAGATTCGATCTTGGCCTGGTTCACATCGACGCAGGTGACATTGACGCCCATTTCTGCAAAGCATGTACCACTGACAAGCCCTACATATCCCGTTCCGACAATTGCGATATTCATAAAAAATCCTTTAAAAAATTCCCTTCTGTTAAACGACAGAAAATGTAATAAAAAGATATTGTTACGACTTGTTTTTTCGTGGGGAAATGGCAATGAATACAAGTACGCTTGCAAGCAACAAGAACGGATAGAACATATAAGGGATGAGGTCGAATGCGCTGATGTTTGCGTTCGGAATAGCTGTCGAAATGGCCGCAAGTGCCACAAGCATTTGCGCGCCATAAGGCAAAATGCCCTGCACCACGCAGCTGAAGATATCCAGGAGCGAAGCCGTCTTTTTCGGAGAAATTCTGTATTCGTCGCCCATCTGCTTTGCGATCGGGCCTGCCATCACGATAGCGACCGTGTTGTTTGCCGTTGCGATGTCGAGTGCGCTCACCAAGAGGCCAACGCCCACTTGACCGCTGCGGTGACCCTTGAATACTTTATGGATAAAGTCTAACAGAGCCGCAAAACCGCCGTGAATGCGGATGAGCCCGCACAAGGCGCTCACCAGAACCGCGACGAGAATCGTTTCGTACATTCCCGAAATGCCGTTTCCGATGTTCTGCAAAAGGCCAATCATGTCGAGCGTGCCGGAGCCCACCATAATGATGGATGCTGCGACAATGCCGATGAGCAACACCGCAAAAACGTTGATGCCCGTGAGCGCAAGCACCAGCACGAGAACGTACGGAATAAGTTGTACGAGATTGTAGGAGTTTTCTGCAACTGTATTTGCCTTGGTCACAAAAGAAATTGCCGTGATGATGATAATCGCAAGAAGTGCTGCCGGGGCTGCCACCAGGAAGTTCACACGGAACTTGTCCTTCATCTTGCAGCCCTGCGTAGACGTTGCCGCAATCGTCGTGTCCGAAATAAAGCTCAAGTTGTCGCCGAACATCGCGCCGCCAATCACCGTCGCCACGCAGAACGGAACGCCAAAGCCCGCCATCTGTGCGACCTCGACCGCAATCGGCGAGACTACTGCAATCGTGCCCACTGACGTACCCATTGCTGTAGAGACGAACGCCGCGACAATGAACAGCACCACTACCGCGAACTGCGCCGGAATGAAATCCAGGAGCAAGTATGCCGCCGCCGAAGCGCTACTGCGCCCGAGAATCCCCGCGAAAATGCCCGCGCAAAGGAAAATCAGGATCATCAAGAAAATGTTGCGGTCGCCAAGCGCACCCGCCATCACATTCATCTTGTGGTCAAAATTCAGCTTGCGGTTCTGCACGCACGCCACGAAAATCGCCACCAGGAACGCCGCGACAATCGGGATGTTGTAAAATCCCATCGGGATCTTGAGGACATATTCGAACGTGATGCCGAGGCCCAGATAAAGTACCAGGAATACGGCAATAGGCAAAAGGGCAATCGGGTTGCCCTTGATCTTTTCTTGAGTGTTTTCGTTTTGCATGACGTAAAAGATAGAAAAGTGGGGGATGTGGGCTATGAATTCTAATGCTCTTTTTCGAATTCATTTACCCATTCTTTGACTTTCGCTTGCAAAAGTTTCTTGTCTGGTAGATACAACTCATAAGCGGAGGCGTAAATATTTGCATTTTCGGGCAAAGTCAACTTCACTAGAGTATCCTTCTTTTCTTTGCAAAGCAAGATGCCGAGATTTGACAATCATTGATTGTCAAATTCGAATAAGTCAGAAAAAATTGTCTTATTTGCCTCAAGCTCGAGTAAGACCACCCATCCCCATAACGAGCTGTAAGGCGTTCTGATAAGCCTTCAAGGACTTGCTTCCCATACTCAGCGCGCTTTTTCCCGGATTGTTCGTTTTTCACGATATATCGCCCAGCTTGGTATTTTGTGTAGACTTCAGCGACATTCTCTTTATTTTTAGCCATATTAGTCTCCAAGTGGTCTCAATTTGTGACCGGTTGAATTAAAACCTTGCTTTGCATATTTTCCCTGTTCTAGGGTCAAAAATTTTGACCCTAGAATTAAAACGCTTTTAATTGCGTCCATACTGCGGACGCAATCTTTGTTTATGTTTGTTTTGGGATGCTCTTGCGATGCTGTTGGCGGGGGTCTTCCCCGGCGTTACTTGGCATGGCTTTCGCTACGCGCTCGAACAGGCTGTTTCTCCTGCCAGCTATCCAACATCATCCTCAAGAATGTGAATGAGCCTCGTCGCGGATGCTCGTACGGGCTAGAAGCCTATGCCGACTGTCACGAGGATTGTCGTAATACAGGAATAAATATACAAAGAGGCCGGAGAAGAGTCAATACGGTCTCTCGTTACCCAAATCAGACCTTGATTTGAAAGTGATTGGGGGCGTTCCCCGGCTCCCGCCGGGACGGGCTATATCGCAAGGCGCCCCGTGCGCACCTGCGGCACCCCCGCGTCGCTCTTGCAACGGAGCCTCGCGATGCGCGTCTCCGCCCCAAGGGGTCACTATCCCTAACGCGAATGCGGGGAAGATTCTTCTTTGCAAGGAAGGTAGTAGTATTCGTCTAAAGGAGACTTCTGGATACCAATTCGTTCTATGTTGCAGTCTCCAAGTATGGCTCCTGTCAATACCTTTTCTTTGATTGTTTTCGGTAATCTATGTGTTTTGCCGATCTTTTTCGTTTCGAATATAACGCGTTTTATAGGATATGCATACAATTGTTCGTCGAATTTTTCGATTTCGTTATCCGCAAAAGTTGCTTCGGGCAGTTTGGCTGTGTTAATTGGGAAAACATCTGTTGGCGAGATATGAAAATAAACGCAGTCTGATTTGATTTTATCAAATACATCTTCGTCGTAGCATTTGACTGAATCTATGGGGGTACGGAAATCCCTCTCTAATGCCAATATCAGGCATTTTTGGCCCACGGGTTTAAATATTTTCCCAGCTAGCGTGCGGAAATGTTTGTTTACGAACATTTCTTCAGCTTCTGCGTAATTGTGAGCTTTATCAAAACTTTCCTTTTGGGGACATACTGCCCAAAATACATATTTTTCATCCAGTAATTTTAAAAAATTTTCACGGAACATTTTACGAGCTTTGCTCTTGAATTCTTCGCTTAAAGAGGATCGCTTGGAGGTGTACGCTTTTAGTACATATAAGAAGTTTACATTGTACACTTGCAACAAAAGTGTGTCTCGGTCAAAGAGGCGATTCGCAAAATGACGATTACGCTTTTCCCAAAGATGTTCCTTTATATTTTTTTGTTTATTTCCTTCGCCATTATCAAATTCATCATTATCTTTAACTTCTGCTATTAAATTATTCCGTTCATTTTCTGTGGCGCAGAAATACTTATCCTTGTACTGTTCGGGTGTATTGTATTTTGGCAATTCTCCACGAATAAAAAAGTTTGGAGTAACGCTATAGCCTTCTGTTAGGGAATCGCGATAGCGAACTCCCTTGTGAATATCCTTTTCATGCAGTTTTGCATTTTTTTTATCTTCTTTTGTTTCTCTTTCGACATATTTGGGAGAAAAGAAATTTTGGACAATATTTTTCGCATAAGTATATTGCTTCACAATAGATTGTCCGCGAATGTCTTCAGGATCCTTATAATATTTGCTATCTCCTATGTGCCATATCAGCTCGTCATCTTCAGCAAATACTAAGGAATTCTCCTTGTATAGATGATCTATGATTTTCCCATCTTCATTGTGTTTAAGTTTATCGATATTTTTACTTTCATCCCCCACTAGCCTGTCAATCATTGCCTCGAACACGTTATTATACTTGCTTGTGAGTAAGTATTCGCTGCTGTAATCGTTTGCGCTGAAGTTGCCGCCCCATTCAAAAAACGCCTTCACGATGTTGTATAGCTTCAGGAACTTGTCGGCTAAATACTTGTGCTTTATGCGGCGCAGTTCCACGAGACCACGGTGGCCTAGCAGGCGGCGGAATTCGTTCACTCGCATCGGGGCATAGAATTCCGAGTGCGGCATCTTGAAACCGAAAGTTTCCTCGATGTAGTGCATCGCCGAGAAATACAGCACCAGCAAATGGTCATCAACATCAATCACCTTTTTCTTGTTTTCAAGGGTCATGTAGATAGGCGTGCCATCTTGCATAAACGGCTGCGCATGCGCCACTGTGCGGCGCCAATCGATGCGGTTGTTGCCGCTATGCTTATTCTTTGCTGTGAACACAAACAGGTTTCTATTCTCGGCATAGAACAGCTTCATCGAATTCATCACATCGATGAGCGTCGGAGCCAACTTGTCGCTATTGAAATGATGCGCGTCAGGAGCATCGGGAACAAGCACTTCTTTATCGTTCGGATGGGAAAGGCGATACTGGCTAATAGAAGAGCAAACCCACAAAGACAACTGCGAAAGAAATTCCTTGGGCGCGGCTTTTATCTTAAAGTTTTCTGTATTTGGAATTTCTTCTCCAAAAGCTTTTGTTCCATTCTCATCTAAGAATACTTTGGGTAGCACAAACACGATGCTGCTTGAGACATCCTTTTTTCCTGTACTGTTTGGAACTGGGTTACCGTTAAAGAGGTACCCTACGCCATCCAATTTGCAGTCTCGTCCAACAAATCCGTTGGGCAATCCCTTGAAATGTCCCTCCTTATCAGTTGGGAGAACCTTCTTGAGATAATCTAAGGAATAAGTGAATTTTTCGAACAGGAAAATCACAATTAGGAACGCGGATCGATTCTGTCGATCTCCATCATTAAATCAATGAACAGCTTCTCACTTATTCGGCGATGATTGCTACGAAGCGAATAAATGCATCCAATAATGTCTTGATGGGATAAGAGGCCATTCTTGAAAGATTGAAGCAAAATGCCAATAGTTCCCATAATTTGCAAACCGTGTTCTGCGGCTACCATTCGACCTTTGGCCTCATCCATCAAGAGAACATCGGCAGACAACTGTTTTGCCAATACGATGGCTTCGCTTTCCCCTGCGTCCAACCCCGTTTGGCGAATCGACTGTACTTTTTCAACATCATCGACATTGTCAATCTGTATATAATCAGAAGCCTGTAATACTATTATTTCTTCTTGATATTTCGGATTGTCCGTCAATTCCTTAAATACGGTAAACGGAATATGAACCACTCCAAAAAGACGATGCAACAACTGCATCTGATTCATCTTCATCAAAGAAATAATTGGAGTCGTATCTGATACAACTAGCATTATTCTTTCGCCTTAGCCGCAGAATAGACTGCAATTTCTTCGTTGACGGATTGAACGTTTCCATCAATATAGGGAATGCCCATATCTCCATACAAATCTATCAAAGTCTCTTTTGAAATACCGAGAAGCTCCGCGGCGCGGCCATGGGAGATAGTCATGTCTTGGATATAAGGCAAGAGAATCAACGCATTACGGGCAAGTTCGCTACGGCACTTGTTTTCCGTAACGAATATTTCCATCTCCTTTGGAACTTTAAATGTCAGCGTTGCCAAATCCATATGCATCTCCTATTAGAATATAATATGCAGAAAGAGAAAAAGCAAGCCCCTTAGGTCTTGGGTGTCATCAACTCATCCATAAACTGCTTCAAGAGCCCTTGCTTCTTGTAAAGATCCTGGAACGTAAAGTATTCTTCCTTGCTATCATTTTTAACACGGAAGAACGAATCATTCTCATGTTCATCCTTGCAGATCTCGTTCCAAAGGTAGAACATCACCTTGCCTAGGAAGCGCTTATTAGAAATGACCTTGCTACTGCTACTATCGGGTTTGATGAAGTATTCACCGAGTTGCTTGTCTTCGGATTCGGTGAGTTCTAAAATCTTCTTGTTGACCGTTTCGACAAAATTCTTCCAAGGATACTTAGAATCATCAATGTCGATTTGGTAATTGGCTGCATCTTTGCCTTCAAAACTAATTGGTACATATTCCCAGTCAAAGCGGCGCTTGAATGCGCTATCCATAGGGTACAGGGACTGGTCGCTGGTGTTCATCGTGGCGAGAATGTTCAAGTTTGGCGGGAGCTTGAGCTTGCCATCGCCGACGATGGACTTATAATCGTTACTCATTCCGGCAGCAGTAAGTTCATCTTCGATGAACTTTGCAAAATCGTAATCAGCATCGATCGTGTATTGGGAAAAACCTTTGACGGTACCGTCGTGAATGCGGTCGAGTAACTGGAAAATGTCGCCGAAGATTTGGGCGCAGTTCCCGCGATTAATTTCTTCGATAACTAGATAAACCTGGTTTGCTGTAGTCGATGCTTTGCCTGCGCTGAAATACTGTTTCCAAGCCGCTACATAAGCCTTTGCGAAAACCTGTGGGACAAAATCGTATGTGATTTCATTTTTTTTATGTGACAGTTGCGAGTATGCATTTGTAATTGCCGACAGGTAGGCTCTTTTGTATCGTTCCTCTCCTATTCCAGCAAGTTTTACAATTTTGCTTATATTTTTGCCATTCAAAGAACTGGCGTATTGCAATCCAAATAATGCAATTGCAGTCGTCTTCTTTATATCATCGTCTTCTGTTTTAGGAAAATAATCTGATAATTTCTGAGCTAGTTGTTCTTCAGAGAACAAGCCGTTATCGTCATATTGAACTTTCTTCGGTTTGTATGCTCCAACGAACTGAGCGTAATCGTAATCTGGGTGGAATGTCGTACGAAATTTGCGGTCTTCAGGAATCTCTTTTATGCCTTTCCCGATTGGGTTCCCGTCTTTATCATTGAACAGATTATAATCGATTTTATGAGATTTACCAGTGCCCGGCGCACCGAAGAAGATTTTTTGCATTGTATCCTTATGAGAAATCTCTGGGGTAGATGAAGTGCTTTCAGGAGTTGCTGCTTGTTGATTTCTTAGAAAAATTTTGTTGTAGTATTCTTCGTAAATCTCGAGCATATCCTTCAGATCTTTTTCTAGTACATCTTCTGAAGGAATAGCTTGTTTTTTATATTCCTTGAAAAAAATTGTGCCTTGCTCATACATCTTCCCGCGCTTGCCTGGTTCTTTACCCAAGCTTATGCTAGTGTCAGAACTAAAAGAATGGGGATCTAATAGATTAACGCAATTTGCTGCGCGTTTTCGCAATAATTCGGTTGTTGCTGTTTTTTTCGTTGCATTTTCTTGCTGCTTGGTATCTTTTTCAATATCGGTGTACCCTTGATTAAGGGTTAAGAAGACTGAATCTCCGTCAGCTGAAAAAAGATAAACTATATAAACGCCCTCTTGGGCGCTTTTTGAAATGTTTTTATTGGAAATTCTTATCCAAGGAACAAAAGCCCATTTTCCAGACATTCCCGGACTAGCGTTTACTTCATAATTGGTTGGATCTATCAATCCAAGTCCCATAATGTTATTCGGGATCGTACTACGAATATAATCTGCAACAGGGTGCTTTTCGAAGGGTTCTTTTTGGGCTTGAGCGTAATTATCAAAAAAATATTTTATGCAGTCCGCTATGATTTGCGACATAATGTTAACCTCGATAGGTAAAATACATTTTTTTATTTTGAACAATCGTAAGCTAGGCTGAAAAATGATGAAAAGCAATGTCAATTAGATTTTAGAATCTTCGACAGTATCATCCGAGATAAACAGGTTATGTTGATGAATGAAATCTACTTTTTCTCGATGATTCTCCAATATCCGTTTTTGTTACTGCCGACTCGCTTCAGAACGCCCAATTCCTGTAGTTTTTTCATACTTTTGGCAACGGACACGCGGTGTAGATTTAGTTGCTCTGCAATTTCAGTTTGAGTAATTCTTGGTTTACTCAAGATTATCTCAAGAATTTTCTTTTGGTTACCAGTGTATTTTATTGTAGCGTTTATTGTAGCGTTTATTGTAGCGTTTCCCGAAGCTGCTGAGTCATCATTCGGGATGATTTTTCCCTGTTTCTTTTCTGCATCTAGGTATTGTTTGCTCGGCGGACATTCTACAACAAGTCCACCCGAATTTTCTTCGGGAATGGGCAGCTTTGCCTTGCGGAACTTGCAGATGTCTGAAATGTTTTTGTAGCCTCGCCCCCAGCTTTCTACATAACCCGCCTTGAAGAACACATTTGCGATATTCGGATTGCGCGGTTCAGAAGAATGCGGCTTGAACAATTTCTCAACAGGAACATCAACAGGCATCTTGCCGATATTCCAAATTCGAATTTTATGGGCATATACGCGAATCTGAATCGGCGTGGGTCTCGTGTAATCACGATGAATCTCAGCGTTCAAAAGTAATTCTCGAAAAGCCACTTTCGGGAAGAAAAAAGTCTCCTTGCGGTGAATGCCGTCATAACTGATAAGTGCCTTCATATACTTCGTGTAGATAAGGTCCATCGTCTTTTCGACCTGCATGATAAGCGAACCGTGAACCTCATCTTGATAAATAATGTCTGCGTCATTATCGGCAAAAAATCCAATTTTTGTGTAGGCGCACGTGACCCATTTTTCAGGATCCGGGTGAAAACACATAACCGCTGCCCTCGTTAAATAATCATTCTCATACAGGCGCAAATTATGTAAAAGAACATCCGTCGGAACATCTAGGGCTTCGGTGTCGAGACGGTTATGATCGAGAGCCATTTTCTTAAAAATCTTGATAGAAACATTGTCTAAATCTGCAGCATCCACGTGTGGCACAGGAACGCTATCCCAAGTGCGCCCTTGCACGACAAGAATCATCTTGTCCAATTCGTTGCCCACAACTTCTTGTGTTGTCGAGCCGCTTCGCTTATAGTATTTCCCGTGATAACTAACCGGGAATGGATATTTTTCTACATCGATGCGAAAATACCTCATTCCATCATCTTCAAGAAGACTTACCTCGCAAATCAAGCCCATTGATTGCAAAATCTTGTTCGGAATATCTTCTGAAAGCTTGTGATAATCATTTACCCCGCAAATATCGCCGTTGTCCTTTACGCCAATATATAGCGAACCGCCACGTGTATTGGCGAAGGCGCAAATCCATTTGAGATAATCATCACGCCAACCTTGCTTGAACTCAAGATCGTGTTTTTCATCTTTGTCAATTTTGATGATAGACATTGCGGCTCCTTTGAAAAAAGAAAAAACATTTGATAATTATCAAATGCTCTTCGGAGCCTGCCTTGTTAGGAACCGCAGCAGAAATGTAGTATATACGCCAAAGTTGGCAAGGTGCCTAATGAAATTTTACATAGGGCGTTGTTCTTATCATTTGTTTTTTGTTCGTATTTTTTATAATTTATCCTTACCAATTATTTAAGGAGTACGTATTATGAAAAAACTGATTCTTCCCATTGCGGCTATCGCTATGGCTTCTTTCGTCGCCTGCGGTGACGATAGTTCCACAAGTTCCGCGTCCTCTTCTCCGAAACAGGATGCGCTTCCGGCGAGTGTTGAAAAGTTCTTTGATCTGGACAACAACTATACTTGTTCCCAGACTGTGAACAAGTGCGCAACAGTTCAGGTCGTAGGGTATTCTGAACTGGCTCAGTGCAATGGCTCCCAGTGGGATATGCAGACCTTGGGCAATCCTGTGACGGGTTGCGATGGCACCACTCCGGCAACTGGTACACCGGCTACGGGCGCAATGGTTTCTTGCGATGTTCCGGGTGTCATGGGCGAATGCCTTGAATTCCCGGCTGGCAGTGCCGAAGCTGCTGCGATGGAAGCCCAGTGCGTAAGTGTGTTGATGGGTACTCTTGGCTCGGGGTGTGCCAAGTAATCTAATCGCTGCATTTGAATTGCAAAATTTGTGCAAAATGCCGGTCCTTTTGGACCGGTTTTTCTGTTTTAGCAACCTTCAAAAAATTCTAGGATATATATTTGTTGTGGATTGTTAAAAAGGATTGAATTTATGATTGGTGTTCGGAAATGTCTTGTGAAATGGTTGCTGCTTGCGGCTTCCGTTATTGTTTGTGGTTGCACTCATACCCGTGTTTCTAGCTTTAGCGTTGAAGCCTCGGAGGCACCTGAAGTGTATGGTGTTAACCGCAGCTTGGAAGACCGAACGTCTACGCTTCGTGCGTATGGTTCGTTCAAGATAGATCCGAAAGAAAATTTGAGCGCAAACGGTAGCTACACCGACTGGGTTCAGGACTCCATATTGAAGTGGAAATCGTATGATGTGAGCGGTGAATATAGGATGGGTGGCTTTGAATTCACGGGCGGTTTGGAATGGTACCATAAGGCGAAATACGCTCTGTGCGGGATTGGAATCGCCTATAATGATGGCATTGCCCATCACCTGACATTGGGCTTTAACTTTAGCCATTTGGAATTTGGAACGTTTATAGGGCTGTTCCACCAGATAACAGGTTCAGAGCTTAGAACAAGTTTGTTCTTTGGCGGTTACGAAAGTGTGTATGTGGGCGATGCGTTCCTTGCCTATAGCTTGAGTGTTTATTCGCCGAATGTTAAGTCCGATGGAACCTCACTTAACGTAAAGTCTATTGCGACCCATTACATTACGCTTGGGTATCATATCAATAAATCGTTCGAGGTGACTGCCGGAGCCATTGGCTCTAATGTTGGCTCGCAGTGGCATTGGGCAGGTTCGATGGGCGTGGGCTATTACCTGTTTTAATTATTGCTGTTTGCAAATCGCTTTGAGCATGGCTTTGCAGCCTTCGTTCACGTCGCGCCAGGTGGCTTCGAAATCTCCTGTGTACCAGGGGTCAGCCACATCGCGGCTTTTGCCCGCCCAGTCCATGAGAAGTGAAACTTTGCCACTTTGGAGGGCGTGCGCTTCTTGAACTTGTGCGAGTTCTCGTTCGTAAATGTCGCGGGGCAAAATCCAGCGGAGGTTCCGCAGGTTGTTTTGGTCCATAAGCACGATGTAATCGTAATGGTTATAGTCGGCGAACGTCATTTGGCGTGCCGTTTTTCCGCTACAGTCAATCCCGTGGCTCGCGAGCATGCGGCGGGCTGGCGGATACACCGGATTCCCGATTTCTTCAGTGCTTGTCGCGGCGGAGGCGATCTCGAATTCTGCGGCTTGCGGGTTTGAATCTCGCAAATCGCGTACCAGCTTTTTCATTACGAATTCGGCCATAGGGCTGCGGCAAATGTTCCCGTGACAAACAAAGAGAATCTTGATCATACGTTATCCTTAAAACTGTCCAGAATTTTGTAGAGCGTGCTGTATAATGCTTTGGCTTCGTCTGGTGACAGATTGACGCTGCTCGCCATTGATTTTGGAATGTTTTTTGCCTTGGCTTGCAGCTTTTCGCCTTCGTCGGTGAGGCTTACAGAAAGGCAACGCTCATCGGATTCTTCACGGGTGCGCTTTACATAGCCCTTGGCTTCCAGCTTCTTCAAAAGCGGCGTGAGCGTTCCCGAGTCCAAGAAAAGCTTTTTCCCGAGTTCGGTCACGTTGCATTTTTTTTCTTCCCACAGGACGAGCATCACGATGTACTGGGTATAGGTGAGCTCGAGCGGCTCCAGGAATGGCGCGTAGCGTCGCGTGATTTCCTTGGAAACCGCATAGAGCGGAAAGCACAACTGGTTTTCGAGTTTAAGCTGCGGGCAAATCATGAAACATCCTAAAGCAGTTTTTCGACGCAGGCGCGGACATCTTCCATTTTGGCGGTGGGCTCAAAACGGGCGACAACGTTGCCTTCGCGGTCGACGACGAATTTAGTAAAGTTCCACTTGATGTCGGGATTCTTTTTGTAATCCTTGTCGATGCTCTTGAGGAGTAATGCCATCGCGGCGGCCTTGATGCCAAAGCCGAATCCTTCGAACCCTTTCTGCGATTTTAAGTAGGTGTAGAGCGGGAGTTCGTTCGGTCCGTTCACATCGGACTTTTTCATTTGCGGAAATTCCGTACCGTATTGGAGCGTGCAGAATTCGTGGATTTCGTCGTCGGTTCCCGGGGTCTGGCCCTTGAACTGGTTGCAGGGAATGTCGATGACTTCGAATCCCTTGTCGTGGAAGTCGGAATACATCTGTTCAATCGGCTTGTAATGCGGGGTGAATCCGCAGCCGGTGGCGGTGTTCACGATGAGCATAACCTTGCCCTTGAAGTTGGCGAGAGGGACTGCGTTTCCTTTTCCGTCGGTCAGAGTGAAATCGTAGATGTTCATTTTGTACTCCATATTTAATGGTTTAATTATTTAATTGATTTTATGCAATTAAATTTTATAAAATTTAATTAGAAAATGCAATAGTTGTTTAAAAAAAGTAAGCTGTAATCAGGTTTTTATGTGATTTTTAACAAATCGTGTGTCATTTTGCTCACTGTCATCCTCGAACTGTCATCCTGGAGCGTAGCGACGGGTTCCAGTTAAATCGTGTTTTTTATCTTTGCGATTATGAAATCGATAGAAGTTGTCGCGGGCGTCATCAAAGACGGAGACCGCTTTTTTGCAACGCAGCGTGGGTATGGTGACCAGAAAGGTGGCTGGGAGTTTCCGGGCGGTAAGATGGAACCGGGTGAAACTCCGGAACAGGCGCTGGTGCGAGAATTAAAAGAAGAACTCGCTGCCGATGTGCGTGTCGGCGATAAGATTTGTACGGTCGAATATGATTACCCGAAATTCCACCTGACGATGCATTGCTTTTATTGTACGCTCGCCGTAGGCTGTAAGCCGAAGCTCTTGGAACACGAAGACGCCAAATGGCTTGAACGTGAAAGCCTAAATACGGTCGACTGGCTCCCCGCTGATGTGGAAGTCGTAAAGCTTCTTGCTTAATGTCATCATAAAATAGTCGTCCTTGACTCTGTCATCCTGGAGCGTAGCGACGGGATCCATTATTTTTTGTTTTGCAATTCTCGCGCGAGTTCGGAGCCTTCGATGAGCTCGCCTAAGAATTCGCAGTAGGGCGTTGGAATCCCGTGAGCTTTCCCAAGCTTGCTGATGGTCCCGCAGAAATAGGCGTTCTCCGTTTTACGTCCGGCTTCGATGTCCTGCAACATGGAACACTTGCCGAGCGGCGTGTAATTGCATGTGAGGCGCAAGTTCTCTTCGAGGTCTTCGTTTGTTAGCGCAAAGCCTTCGGCGTTTGCCACTTGAATGACTTCGTTCCCGATTTTACGCACAAGCGATTGCATCACCGGGAAGTTGAAACCCGCAAATGTCGAACGGCAAATGGCTCCGATTGAATTGAACACTGTGTTCATCAAGAGCTTCTTCCACATTTCCAGTCGAATGTTTTCAGGAATTTTGTGGACGATGTGAGCCGCTTCAAAAAGCTGGTGGATGGCTTCGATACGTTCGGAATGGCGGTTGTCTTTCTCGCCAAAGAGGATGATGCCTCGGCCTGCACAGTCAATGTTTCCGTGCTTGTTGATGGATTGCAAATTGACGATGAATCCGTACAACGTTTTTTCTGCGCCGTAAATGCGCTCGATTTCTGTTTCGGAATGAACTCCGTTCAGGAGCGAAAGGAGGACCGTGTTCGGACCGACTGCATTTTTCGCTTCTTCGAGCGCTTTGTTGAATTGCAAATTCTTGGTCGCAAAAATCACGAGGTCAACGACCGGGACTTCGTCCGGCGTGACAAAGTTGAAGTCCGCCTTTTTCCCGTTGATGACGATTCCGCTTGCCTGGTAGCGTGATTTGCGTTCGGCGTCCATCACGCAATAAAGC
The DNA here is from genome assembly GCA_045224895.1 of Fibrobacter sp. Lineage (GTDB taxonomy): Bacteria > Fibrobacterota > Fibrobacteria > Fibrobacterales > Fibrobacteraceae > Fibrobacter. Next base: position 12,833 of record JBGVAT010000041.1, on the reverse strand, counting down.
TTGTTTCCAAGAACGCTCAAAAGCTGTTCTGCCACAACAGCACCGACAGCCCCGAGACCCACAACTGCAACTGATTTGATTTGACTCATGGTATGAAATATAGGCATTTGATTTATATTTAGACTATGAAAACTTTGAAATTTGCGATTCTTGGGTGCGGTCATATTGCGACAAAGATGGCTGCCGCTGTTAAAACTTTGGAAAATCTGGGGAAGGGCGTGGAATGTTACGCCGTGGCGTCCCGCAGTATGGATAAGGCGGCGGCCTTTGCCGAAGAATATGGCTTTGAAAAAGCGTATGGCAGTTATGAGGCGCTTGCGGCGGATTCTGCGATTGATTTGATTTATATCGCAACGCCACATTCGCACCATCATGAATTTGCGAAACTCTGCATTGAGCATTGTCGGAATATTCTGGTTGAAAAGGCTTTTACGGCGAATGCAAAGCTTGCTGCTGAAGTGATTTCGCAGGCACATGACAAGGGCGTTTTTTTGTGCGAGGCTATGTGGACGCGATTCTTGCCTGCGCTGGAGACCATTCGCAGTTGGATTCGCGATGGCCGCATTGGCGGTGTGGAAACTGTCGAGGCCGATTTCTCGATGAAGCTTAGCGATAGGGACCGTATGCATGATCCGGCGCTTGCGGGCGGTACGCTTTTGGATATCGGTATTTACAGCCTCACTTTTGCAGACTTGTTCCTTGGCGTGCGTGTTGATGCTGATGGAAGAGTTGTTCGTAACGAAATAACATCGATGGATTGCAAATGCGTCAAGTTCAAGACGGGTGTGGATGCGACCGACTGGATTAACCTTACATACGAAAACGGCCAAAAGGCTTATCTCAAGACTTCTATGGTCTCACCGACGCATAATGAGGGCGTCATTTACGGAACGGCCGGGCAGATTCGTGTGCAGAACCTGAATGATATGGTGAAAATTGAGCTTTGCGATGGCGCCGGGAACGTCGTTGAATCGGTTGAACCCCCGCGTCTCTGCAACTGCTACGAATACGAAGTTCTTGCTTGCAAGGAGGCTATTGAAAATTCCGCACTATTCCGGCACGAAATTTGCAAACCTTGCGACTCTCGTGAACTCTCGAATGGCGTACGCTCCATCGTTTGGGAACGCCCTGAAATGCCTCACGCGAAGACGATGGAATTTATGACGCTTATGGACAAGATTCGCGAACAGTTTGGCGTGAGCTATCCGTTTGAAGATTAAATGCAAAAAGCCCTCGCGAATACTCGCGAGGGCGTTGTGTTAAATGTTCTTGACGCAGCGGATTGAAACTGCGTCGGATCTGTAAACGCCTTCGATATCAACGGAATTGTTCGTGATGCTCAGGCGGAATGCGTTAGCCTTGCCGTATTCATCCTTGCTCCAGAAACGGGCGCGCCTGCCGAAATGGCAGAAGTTGCCGTTGTCAAAGCGGTAGCCGGCCGGCAATGCGAAGAATCCGAACGAATCCAGGCCTTTGTGCTTCCACATGTACTTGGCTCGGAGCTCGCCACCATCGGACTTGGTTCCGAGCTTGCTGAGAAGCTCTTCCCATTCCTTTTTGCTCGGAATGTGCCAACCTTCCGGAGCGAGACCCTTGTAGTTCTTGTCCTTAATCTTGTTGTACATTTCGATGTCTTTTGCCGGTGATTGTACGGCGTATTCATCAGGAATGTCAAGAGCCTTGGTCCATGTGTACAAACGACCGAACTTTGCAACATTCGATTCATCGTTGTTCGGGGCAAAGCTACCATCGGTCTTAAAACGCAAGTTTTCGGCCATCCAAATCTGGTCGCCGATTTGAATGGTACGGTATTTTTCGCCATCGCGGGCGTCCGTGAATGAGCCGTATTTGAACTTGCTTTCGTTTTCCTTGATGCAATCATCATAAGGCGTGTTGTTCAAAGCTTCGGGTGCGTTCTGTTTGGTTTCTTTGCTGACCCTGCGCCCAAGGGCGTATGCGGCGATGACAACGACGGCGAGTACAAAAATATTGAATGCGATGAATGAAATATGCATAGTAACCTCCGTATGTTTAAATGTATAACCGTTTTTGATGAAACTGATAACTTTAACTTATATTTTTAAAATGGAAAAACTAAAGGTGTGATGAAAATATTTGCGGCGAGGATGATAAAGTTCATCGGCAGTCCGATTTTTACGAAATCTGTAAATCGGTAACCGCCCGGACCATAAACGAGCATATGCGTAGGGGATCCAATCGGGGTGGCGAAGCTGCTGCTTGCGGCGATCATCAATGCAATGCAGAATGTGAGCGGGTTCACGCCAAGGGCGCTTGCGGCATTCATTGCGATGGGGCAGAACAGGGCCGCGGCTGCTGTGTTGCTGATGAATTCGGTGATGAAGGTGGCGACGACGCACATAATGGTGAGCGTGATGTAGGGGTTGCTCCCGCTAACGCTCAAGATGCTGTTTGCAATTTTTGCAGCGACGCCTGTGATTTCAAGCGCTTTGCCAAGGCAAATGCTACCCGCAAAAATGATAATGATATCCCAGTTGATGGAATTCATTGCCTGTGAGCTTGAACAGCAACGGAAAAGAATCATGGCAGCGGCCGCCAGTAAACAGGACGAGAGTAGCGGCATGATGTTGAATGCCGAAAGAAGCACCATGGCAATCATGATGGCGGCAGAAATGACCGTTTTTTTCCCGAATTTTTTCCCGATGGCGGCGTTTTCGATGACGCCGTCCAGGTGTTCGTTTTTAAGGTTTAAGTTGTTACAAATCCATTGGAGTTGTTCGGCCTTGCCCGATACGATGATGTGGTCTGCGCCCATGATGATGGAATCGGGGGTGGCGACTTCGACTTCGTTATCAAAGCGGCGGATGGCAAGAATGGCGTTCTTGTCTTTCTCGAAACCGCGCGGATTGTTGTCGTAGATTTCCTGCAAGGTCTTACCGATAAAGTTGTGCTTCGAGGGCACGCAGAGTTCCAAGGTCATTTCGTCATCGCCGACTCCGCTTAACGGGGACTTTCGTTCGGGGAGGAGTTTCTGCAAAGCGATGACGGACAAGATGCCAACAGCGAGGCAGAACAGTCCGCAAATCGTTGTCGTAAAAATACCGAGATGGATGCCGGTCGCGTCGGTGTAGAGTCCCGAAATAATGAGGTTCGGCGGTGTTCCGATCAAGGTGCAGATGCCGCCCATTCCCGAAGCATAGCTAAGCGGAATCAAAAGTTTGGACGGCGAGATGCCGAGCTTTTTGGACCAAATCTTTACGATGTTGATGAACAAGGCGACGATGGTCGTGTTGGTAAGGAGTGAACTCAAAAGGGCGACGGGGAGCATAAGGCGCATAATGGCTCCCGTTAGCGTTTTTGGGGTGCCCATCAGGTGCTTGACAATCCAGTTCAAAACGCCTGTTTGGCTGAGACCTGCAATGACAGCAAAAAGGACGCCGATAACGAGGACAGATGGTGAGCAGAATCCGCCAAACGCTCCCTTGACATCCAGGACTCCGCTTATGTATAGGGCCGCCATGGCGGAGACAAAGATGAGGTCGGTGCGCCATTTCGAAAACATCATAGATGCAAAAAGGGCGAGGATTACAGTAATTGTAAACCACGCATTCCCCGAAAGACCGAACCACTTAAAAGCAAGTAAGCCCTGTAACATTAACTATCTCCTTCTGAAAAGTTAATGTATAATAAAAATGTAAGAATGTTCGAAAATTCTTATTTCAATTTGGAATGAACCCCTCAAAAAGCGAAATTTTAGGGAAAAAGGAGCTTTATCCCCTAGATTTGGCGATTCCCTTGATGATCTGTACGACGGTTTCCATACCTTCGACGGTCACGTGTTCGAAAGGACCGTGGTAGCCGTAGCCCCCTGTGCCGAGGTTCGGGCAGGGAAGTCCCATGAAGCTGAGCTTTGCTCCGTCGGTTCCACCGCGGACTGGTTCGCTTACGGGGGTGATGCCGGCGGCTTCGATGGCCGTGCGGGCGCGGTCGAGAACTTCGGGCGATTCTTCGATGACTTGCAGCATGTTGCTGTAGGAATGCTTGAGTTCGAGTTCGACGACGGTGCCGCCAGAACGTTCTTTTTCGCTATCGGCAAATGGTTCGCCTCCGAATTTTTCATTGAACTTTTTGGCAATTTCGCGGAGGAAGTTCTGGCGTTCTTCAAAGCGGGTCTGGTCGTGGTCGCGGACGATGTAGTCGAGGGTGGCTTCGGTCACGTCGCCGTGGATGTCGGTCAGGTGGTAGAATCCTTCGCGGCCTTCGGTGGTGGCGGGCGTTTCGTTGGCGGGGAGTGCCATCGCGATTTCGGCGGCCATGAGGCTTGCGTTTTTCATGATGCCCTTGGCTTCGCCGGGGTGGACTCCCTTGCCGTGAATGGTGAACTTGGCGCTTGCTGCGTTGAAGTTTTCGTAGGCTATGTCGCCTTCGTATCCGCCGTCGACCGTGTAGGCATATTTGGCCTTGAAGTAGTCGAGGTCCACGAGATCGGCTCCGCGGCCGATTTCTTCGTCGGGCGTAAAGCAGACCCAGATGTCGCCATGACCGGAGAGGTTCTCGTAGCCGCGGCTTTCAGCGTGGCGGTCGGCTTCGGCAAGTTCTTCCATGGCGGTGACGATTTCGGCGATGCCCGCCTTGTCGTCGGCACCGAGGAGTGTCGTGCCATCGGTCGTGATGAGCGTGCGACCCTTGAGCCATTTGAGGGTCGGATAGTCCTTGACTTTCAAGATGGCACCCGAACCCTTGAGTAGGACATCTTCGCCGTCGTAGTCTTCGATGATTTGCGGCTTTGGATTGACTCCAGAAAAGTCCGGTGACGTGTCCATGTGGCTGATGAACCCGATCGGAGTGTCATTTTCGCGGCCGGCGGTTGCTGGCAAAAGTCCATAGACATAGCAGTGTTCGTCAATCTTGACCTGCGAAAGTCCGATGCGTTCCAGTTCTTCGGCGAGGTATTTCCCCAGTTCAAATTGCTGCTTGGTGCTTGGACAGCTTTCGCTGTTTTCGTCGGAGGTGGTGGTGAAACTCACGTATTTTAAAAAACGGTCCTGGACTTTCATATTTATCTGCCCGAAAGGTGGTGAATTTATTCTTTCTGCTTATTCTATGTATTAAAATAGAGAAAAAATCTATTTTTGGGTAACACTTTTGACCTCCATTGGTGTTTTATAAGAGTGAAAAGCCTAGAAACCTTAAAAAAAGCAGGATTTGCGAAGATTTACGAGACGTATGCGCCTATGGTCTATAGGCGTTGCCAGCAGCTCCTTCGCGACGAAGCCGAAGCGAGTGACTTGATGCAGGATGTTTTTGTGCGCATTTACTCCGCGCTGGAGCGTCTTGATATGCAGTCGCCGAGCAGTCTTTTGTGGAATACGGCCACCAGACTTTGCTTGAACCGTATTCGCGATAAGCGCCGTCGTGGCTTGGATACCGATTCTTCGAGCCTGCTAGTGAATATTGCCTGCGTCGATGATGAACAGACTGATTACGAGGCGAAAAACGTTCTCGCTCGGCTGTTCTCGAAAGAACCGGAATCTAGCCGCACGATTGCCGTGCTGCATTACGTGGACGGGATGACTCTCGAAGAAACGGCTCAAGAGGTTGGACTCTCGGTGAGTGGCGTGCGCAAGCGTTTACGTGGGTTACAGGCGAAAGTAAAAAATCTGGAGGTAAAGTGATGATCCCCGATTGGAAAATTGAAAGGTTCTTGACCGGTGACTTGCCGGAAGAAGAAATGAAAAAGATCCAGAACCTTGAAGCGACAGACGAAATCTTTGCCCAGCGCATCAAGCTGCTCCGCGAAGACAATATGGCAATTTTGAACAAGTTGCCGTTTGAGACGCTTTCTGAAAAAATTGCAGAAGCGAAGGCGGAATCGGGCCCACGAACGCTGAACTTTAGTATCGTGAAGTTTGCTTCGGCAGCTGTGCTTGTGCTTGCTGTGGCGCTGGTGGCTCTGATGTCGCAACGTGAAACCGTTGTGGCTGGGACCGATGTTGCAATGACTAACGGTGGGGCGCCTGCCCAGGTCGCTCTGGTCGAAACGCTGCCGGATACGCGTATCAAGGGAATGGAAGCCCGCATGGAAGTCTGGAAAAAGACTCCGGCAGGAATTGTGCAGTTGAACAATCTGGACGAAGCCCGCGAAGGTGACGAAATCCAGTTGCGCTTTGCCGTCCCTGAAAAGTGCTTTGGGCTCCTCTTTAGCATGGACGGTAATGGTGCTTTGACGATGCATATGGGCGATGGCGCAAAGGCTATTGAACTTGCTCCGGGCAAGATGAACTCGCTTCCGTTTGCCTACAAGCTTGACAATGCGCCGCATTTCGAAAAATTCTTCTTGGTCACATCTCAAAAGGAATTTGCTGTTGATGAGAAGGACATCGACAAGCTGTTGAAGGATGATGATGTGAAGGTGGTGAGTGTTACTCTTAAGAAGGTAGGGGAATAATGTTTTTCTGTTCGAATAAAGAATTTGGGTTGCTTTCGGTTTTGTCTTTTGTTTTTGTGATGGTGCTGCTTGTTCTGGCGACAAGCGCAGATGCGGCGACCGAATCCAATCGCATTAACCGTTATGTGGTCGCAGTCAGTGCTAATAATGGTGGTGCTGCTCGTCCGATGTTGCGATATGCTGAAAGCGATGCCCGTTCTTTTGCAAAGGTGCTTAAGGAAATGGGCGGTGTGACTCCGCAGAATGTGATCTTGGTGAGGGAACCGTCTGTTGCCGCCTTGCAGAGGGAATTTGCAAAATTGGATGATAAGATTTTGCAGGACAAGAATGCTAACGGACGTGACGAAGTGCTTGTTTACTATAGCGGTCACGCCGACGAAAAGGGACTCCGTCTTGGCGAAGAAACTTATGCGTGGAAGGAATTGCGCGACCGTATTGACGCTCTTTCGGCAGACGTGAAGATTGCCGTGATTGATGCCTGCGGTTCTGGCGCGATTACCCGCGTGAAAGGCGGTAAGGCTGTGCCTGCGTTCATGGTGGACCAGAGCAGCGATATGAAGGGCTATGCGTTCATCACGAGCAGTACCCAGGATGAATCTAGCCAGGAAAGCGATAAGCTCAAGGGCTCGTTCTTTACCCATTCGCTTGTGAGCGGCCTCCGTGGCGCTGGCGACTTGAGCAGTGATGGCCGCGTGACGCTTTCGGAAGCGTATCAGTTTGCCTTTAACGAAACGCTCCAGAAGACCGAAACGACGCTGGGTGGAGCCCAGCATCCGAGCCGCGATATGAACCTTGCAGGTACGGGTGACGTGGTGATGACGGACTTGCGTGCAACGGGCGCCGGCCTTGATTTGGACGAAAGTGTATATGGACGTCTTTACATCCGTGATGCCGATGGCGAACTGGTGGCAGAACTCAACAAAAAACGCGGCCGTGCGATTAGCCTTGGCCTCCCTGCCGGTGCGTATACGTTGAACCTCCAGCACGATGTTGACTATATGGGCGCTTCTGTGATTCTCTCGAACGGTAAGCGTGAAAAGATCACGTACGGTAACTTTAAGAGCGTTCTTGCGGAACAGACGGTGCTTCGTGGCGAAATCGGCGGCAATAAGGATTGCTTGAATGATTCTGTGGCATGCTCCTTGGATTCCTTGGATCGCAGCGGCAAGTTCCGCACGACGTTCAACATCATCGACTCTGATGACAAACCGCGTAAGGGCTTGCAGTTGGGCTTGCTTGTGGCCCGCACTAAGGATTATATGTTGGGTTCCCAGGTTAGCCTTTTGGCGAACGTCGCTCACAAGGAAATGCATGGCTTGCAGGTGTCTTCTGTCGTGAACGTTGCGAAAGAACGCTTTGAAGGTGCGCAACTTTCTACTGTGGTGAACTATGCCGGTTCGTTTGACGGGGCTCAGCTCAACTCTTCGTTGAATATTTCGAAGGACAAGTCTTCGGGCTTGCAGATTGCTCCTCTGAACATTGCGCTGGATACGCTGAATGGTATACAGGTCGCTGCCGGTGTAAACGTCGCTTATGCTACGAATTTGCAGGTCGTAGCTGGCGTCAATGTGGCTAAGGAAGCGAATTTTCAGGTGGCTGCGGGTATAAATGCGGTAAAGAAGAATGATGTTCAGGTGGTCGCCGGAATTAACGTTGCTGGCGAAAACGACAAGCTCCAGGTCGGTGTGATCAATGTGACGGGTGTCGAAAAGGGGCGCCAGTGGGGTGTCATCAACTTCTGCGCTGAATGTGAAAAGTCTCCGGTTGGCCTCATCAATATCGTTGGTAACGGCGTGTGGAGCTTGACTCCCTACATCAATGAAATGGGCGCTTTGGGCGGATCGCTTCATTTGGGAACATCTTATTTCTACACGAACCTTGAATGGGCCGGATTCTTCAAGAAGGGGGAAATCTTCAGCGAGTTCGAAAAGTTCTATGAAAGCGGTATCGGTATCGGAACGCAGTTCGGAAAGTATGGAACCCACGTTGAACTGGAATACACATTCTTCAATGTTTACAAAAAATTTGGAACAGATGAGGATGATTGGAAAACTGGATATCATCACCGTGGACGCGTAGGCTATGTGTATCAGCTTTTCCCGGGCTTTGGCCTCTCGGTGGGCGGTACGCTGAACTTTACGAGCGTCGGTTATTTGAACAAACTTTTGCTGAAGCCGATGGCCGATTACCACGATGACTTTGGCTCTCAAAAGCACAGGGTGCGTTGGTGGCCTGGATTCTACGCTGGCCTTACCATCGGAAGATTCTAAAAAACTTTGTGCAGCTAACTTGTTGTGCCCGCCAATACGCTCTTTGATCACTTAGTGCTTTAGCACTTATGTGATCATGATCCGCGTATGGGGAGGGCATTTTCTGTATGCGCTTGTCATCTCGGACTTGTTCCGGGAATTTTTTTGTTTGTATTGCTTTTGATATTTGCTGTCACCCCGGCCCCTGTGAACTGACCCCAAAAAGTTGGACAGTTTAAAGTTAGGATAAAACAGTGTCATGAGTCCGGTATTGTACCGGGCTCATTCCATTTAGGCGCAGTTTTATCCGGTCGTTGTTGTAATAATCGATGTAATTTCTGAGTTCCTCCTTGAAGTGGTCCATATCCCTGAAGGTGTTCGGATAGAGAAGCTCCGATTTCATTATGCCGAAGAAGTTCTCCATCATGGCGTTGTCCAGGCAGTTGCCCTTGCGGCTCATGCTCTGGACGATACCGTGGTCACGCAACGATTTTTGATAGCTTGCGTGCTGGTAATGCCAGCCCTGGTCGGAGTGCAGTATCAGACCTTTCCTTGTTCGATCCTTGGCATAGGCAGTTCCCAGCATGTCCAAGACCATCTTAAGGTCGGGATGGTCCGATATGGTGTAGCTGACGATCTCCCCGTTGTACATGTCGAGTATCGGCGAGAGGTAGCACTTGTTCGCGCCTATGTTTATCTGCGTCACGTCGGTAGCCCATTTCTGTCCTGGACCGGTCGTGGTGAAGTCGCGGTTCAGCACGTTCGGCGCGGTCTTGCCGATTTCCCCCCTGTACGAGCGGTACTTGCAGCGCCTGCGGACGTTCTTCAGGTTCTCTTCCTTCATGATTCTGTAGACAGTCTTGTGGTTTATCGCGGATCCTTCGCTCCTCACCTGCATGCTGATGCGCTTGCACCCGTACCGCCCGCGGTGTTCTGCGTGCAGGGCCTTGATCCGCCTGCGTTCGGCCGCATAGCGGTCCGGTCTCTTGCGGAGATTGTAGTAGTATGTGGAGCGGGGCAGCCCGCTTGCCTTCAGGAGATGTCTCAGGGCGTGATCGCCGCTTAGTTCTCGGACGACATGGGCCCTATACCGAACATCTCGGCGTTCTCTTCCTGGTCTAGGGCCTTTAGTTTTTTTAGGTATGCGTTCTCCGCCTTCAGGTATGCGACCTCTTCCCTGAGGCGTTCGAGTTCGCTCATTCCTTTACTCTTTTTCTTTAGTTTCTGCATCTTCGGAGGTCTCCTCCCGGGCTTTGTGGCAAGAAGTTCTTCGTAGCCGCCACGGCGGAACTTGCGCAGCCAAGCCTGCAGGCAATGGCGGCCTATTCCGTACATGATGGCGATTTCGTCCAAAGATAGCGATTGTTCTTCGACGGCTTTTATGACAGCCCTTCTTAATTCGGCACTTGGACGGATGTTCGTCCTCCTTCTCGTGAACCAGATGCCGGTCATGTCGTACTGTCTACATCGATACCGTAGATCTCGATCATCTATGCCCGTTGTTCTTGAAATGATGGTGGAACCATATCCCTCCTGGTACATATCCAAGGCCTTGGCCCACTCTTCTTCCGTGTGTCTCTTATACATAAAAACCCCGTAAGTTGTGTCCAACTTTCGGGGTACACATCACTGTGCCGGGGACACCTTTGTCTTTTTATAAAAAAATTATTTTTTGAATTATGTGGTGACACTTTTTGTACGTTAAGGTGTTCCATTGGGGAAAGGTTTAGGAATTTTAATGAGTTTTATGTTGAAAATTGTTGTTTTCGTGTCGATGATGGTTGCGCTTGCCGCAGCCCGCGATAGTCTTATCTTCAATGGAATTGTTCAGGATGACTCGTTTGCAGCTGACGAAAAGCTGAATGTCGAAATCCTTGAAACGGGCGAGGCGCTGCAGACGACTGTCGGGACGCCTTTTAGCGTGGTTTTGCCAGAAGATACGCTTTGGAATGTGTGCGTCACGAATTCCGATACTGCGGGTGCAGCAAAAGAAAAGTGCTATGAACTGCTTTACCTCGGTAGCGATAGCGTGTTCAGCATGACTCTTGGTCCCGCCGCCGTTACCGTTGAAGATACGATTTCGAGCGGTCGCGCTGAAGCGCAAGCGGCGTCGAAGGATCCAGTAGATTCTGCCGAAGGCGCGGCAATCTCCGATAGCACATCCGATGTCGATGTGGAAAAGCTCCTTGCTTCGGGTGCCGCAAACTCGAAAGTGACCGAACTCAAGAAAGTCGTGGTGCAGCTGCGTCGCCGCCCCAAGCGCAAACCGGGTGAATCCGTGGTAAGCGCCAAGTCCATCAAGCGTATGCCGGGCCTTGCCGAAGCGGACGTGATCAAGAGTATCCAGGCGCTTCCGGGCGTTGTCGCGAGTTCCGATTTTAGCTCCAAGATTTATGTGCGCGGTGGCGCTGCCGACCAGAATCTCTTCCTGTTCGACAATGCGGTCGTCTATTCGCCGGTGCATTTCTTTGGACTTTTCAGCACATTCCTCGTCGAAGGCATTGACGATGTGCAGTTCTACAAGAGCGGATTCCCGGCGCAGTACGGCAACCGCTTGAGTTCCGTGCTCAAGATGGATGGCCGTGCGGGCGGTCAGGATACCGTGGAAGAATGGTTCAGTAAGTCGAGCATCAAGGTCAGTACATTTGCGGCGCAGCTCCACACCGAAGGCCATAAGGGCCCTGCGCGTTGGGTACTTGCAGGCCGTACGACTTACATTGGCTATGTCCTTGATTTGTGCAATGCGATTGGACTTTTGGACCTTGACCTCGATTACGAATTTACGGACTTGCAGGGAACCTTCATGTACGACTTTTCTAAAGATACGCGCATGAAACTCAGCTTCTATGTTGGCAAGGACCGCTTGGAATTTGACCCGCTTTATATGGACTGGGGAAACATCGCTATCCCGCTTGGAATCTACCACCGCATCAATGGCAACTGGGACTACAATGCGACACTCGCTTACAGCAAGTTCTACCAGACGATGAAGGTGAGCGACCTCATGTCGATTGAAATGCTCCTTTACACATTTGCTGGCAAGCAGTGGCTCAACTATCGTGGTATCGACAATCATACGATAACTTTGGGCTACGAACTGGAATATGACTATGAACGGTATCAGGAATCGATGGCGTCGATCTCGGTTGCTGATATTGAAAAGCCGTTCCATCATGTGGCTTATGTGCAAGATGCCTGGAAAATTTCGCCGGATTACTTGCTGCAATATGGTTTGCGATTCAATTATCAGACGGCGGCAAAGCACTTTGGCGTAGAACCGCGTGCCTCGTTGAACATCAATCTTGACGATACAAAATCGTTGGAACTTTATGGCGGTTACTATTTGCAGTATATGAATTCGATTGTGTATACTGACCAGGAAACGCTAAACGAGTTCTATTACCCGGCAACGACAACAACGGATGGAAAGCATATCAAGCCTGCATCTTCATGGCTGTTTGCTGCGGAGTATAGCCATCGCGACTTGTTTGACGGTTACGATTTTACGGCTGGAGTTTACTACAAGACGCAAAGCAACTTGAATACTTTTGCGATGAAAACGGATAGCAGCAGTGAGTCGAGTTCCGATGAATTGGTGCTTGCCGACAATTTTGGCACGGCAGAGGGATATTCCTTTGGTTACGAGCTTTCGCTCCGCAAAGATAAAGGCTGGTGGTTCGGTGGAATCAACTGGAGCCAAAGTATCAGCGTTGCGCGCTCCAATGACGGAACCAAGGCGTATTTCCCGAGTTGGCATCAGCCGTATGCGTTAAAGATGGATTTGGGTATCAACTGGAAGGGCGATGAAGATGCCCTCTGGAAGCATAAGAAAAAGGGTCGTTATTTGCGCTCGTCCTTGGCGCTCAAGTATTCGTCGGGAATGCCGATTAGCGAATACAAGGGATATTACTTGCAACAGGAAATCGGAACGCAAAAATATACGGACGATATCGTGGTGCTTCCGGGAAGCCGCAATGCTGGCCGCCAGACGGACTATTTCAGGATTGACTTGAAGGCGATTGACATGGGACGCGAAGGCAAGTGGAATTTTAGTTGGACCATTATCAACCTGACGAATCACGATAACATGTTCTTCACTTTCTACGATACGCGCAAGACTCCGCCGAAGAAAACAGAAATTACTCAGTTCCCCTTTT
>JBGVAT010000040.1:0-3201 GCA_045224895.1 Fibrobacter sp. | reverse complement strand
AGTCTGTCCTGTTTTTCGTAAATTTGACTTCCAAGAAATTTTCTTGGGCCGTCACTAAGCACATCTCCGATTCCTTCAATCTTCCCGGAAGTCTCTCGGACTTTCGTTTCTCGTTCAGGTCGTTTTGGGTGACCCGTTCGAGGGTGAAGCCAATTATAGAATTTTCTGGGATAAAAACAAGGGGTCATTGGCAAAAAAATTCACTTTTTTTCACTTTTTTTCAATAAAAACGAGTTTTATTCAAGTTACAACCATTTTATCAACATTGAAATAACAGATTTCTTTTTACACTCTCTGAAATTTTCGAAAAAAACGGAACAAATCCCATCAATTTTTTTTAAAAAAAGACCTTTCCAAGATCAGAAACGCCCCCCAAAAAAAACATTTTTTTGCTTTTCAAGCTTCGATCCACCCCATTTTTCCCTTAAATAGCCATCCCTAAATGCAGTATTTCCTTACCACCGGCACCTTAGCCAGCCCCCAAACAACGATCAAGCTCAAAATGAACGTCGTCAGCGCACGTAGGGGAATCGACAAAATCGGATTCATACACGTTACCGTAAATCCAATATCCGCAAAGAGAATGTTAAAGAAATCATGGACCAGGTACATCCCAAAAGTGAATTTGGACAACTTTGATACGACAGATTTTGCACGAGCCGAAATATGAACTTTTAACGAAACGTCCTTTACCCAAAGAAAGATGGCAACGGCTTGTATCACAACATTGGGTCTAGAATAATCAAACAGGAACTGAAGCGCAATACCGATTTTATAGCTGAGAAAATATGTTCCCAAAATCTGGAAAGGGAGCGAAAGAACAGCAATCAAATAAATCAAGCGCTTTGCGCGTTTTGTCACTTCGAATTTATACAAATAATAACCTAGAATAAAATAAATAGAAAATCCCATCAGCTCCGTTATTTTAAAATTGATTTCCAACGTGCTATTCGCAAACAAAAGAGAATCGTTGATCAACGGCAAAAAACTACCGAATACCGCATAAATTAAAAATAGGTAATGGTAATGTTTTCTCGATGCACTTTTAGTAAAGATACGGATTATCGGAACCAATATGTACAAGCCGATAATCATATACAAAAACCACAAATGGTACCAAACCGGTCCAAAAAACAGCTTTGAATATTCGTCCAGCATCTTTGTAATGACAGCCCCAAAAGTCGCACCGTCACTGATTGCAAACTGAAAAATTTCAATGGATCTGTAGAGGATTCCCCAGAAAGCAAGGGCTACCAAGAGGCGAAAAATATTCTTGCGATACAGTTTCGTGAACGTTATTTCTCTTTGCGGATTCAAGAAAAACATCCCGCTGATCATAACAAAAAGAGGAACGGACCATCGTGTGAGACACTCGTAAAAATTGGAAACATGCCAATTAAAACTGGACACGGGAAAGCGTACGAACCCAATGGATCCAATATGGGCGAGCATCACAAAGAATATGGCAAGGACCCGCAATATGTCCGGAAAAAGAACCCTTTCTCCAGACTCTACCTTATATGTACAAACAAATTCTTTAGAATCAGTAATCACCGTCCCCTCCGCGAATCAAATCCTTTATAGAATATTCTCCCTTAGAACAATCTAAATTATATAAAAAAAAGAGCCCGTTTCCAACAACAACGGACTCTCTTTAAGATTTTAGCTGGCTTCAGCCGCCGATAAAGATCAGAGCGACGCTTGACACCAACAGGACAACGCCCCAGACCGTTTCCACGATGGGACTAAGCCTTCTGATTTTGGTTTCTTTGTTCTCCATGATTGTATCCTCACCCGAGGCTTTGCAACATCGCTCGCCTACATTTTTAAACTACAATTAGACGTGAGGACAAATGATTATTTTTTAGATATTTTTATGGACTTTTTATCAATGTGGTAAGTTGGAATATTCAAGTATAGACGAGCTAGGATCAAGTCTGAATAGGGAAAACACCGACATATATTTTCACAAAATTGAAAAGCTCAATCGATATCCGTAAGCATTCAGTTTTTTGATGATGGGGGCAATATCCTTCATCAGCACCTCATTTTCAAAAACAAGCGTTATGTTATTTGGACCATTCAGGACATCAATAAGTAGTCTTAGAACCTTATCCTGTTTTGATTCAGGCATCTTTTCTATCTGGCGATCCACCCTCGAACGGACATCCTCAATAAAGTTCCACAAATCAGCATCGTCATTAAACGTATAGAAGTTATAGCCATCAAATCGGCTACCCTTATTGAAATAGGCTTCATTCAAACTGACGACATAGGCGATGCCATCGTCTCTACGATAAAACGACAATAACAAATCAAGAGCATCATAATCTCCGGCGCACTCGCGATATTTATTGTCTATATCAATCATTTCTGCAAACGATAACTTTTGACGGTTACGCAAATACTTGTATCTTAACCGTCTCATTTGCTGAATAACAAGGCCGCACCACATATAATTAGTTGAAGGAATGGCTAAACGAAAAGCATCCTTATAATTCGCCCCAATCGCAATGTTGAAATCAGAATAACCACAAAAGAACATTGAAGAGAAGGCTTTATGGAAATCCCCATAAGATAGATTTCCATCCACATGTAATTTGGCAAAATCAAATCCGTCCCCAGGCTCACCACGCCTTAAAGCCTCTTCTTGAATCTTCGTCCTTACCCTGCATACTTCTTTATGGAGCGGCTTGTCAACGAAATCATCAATGGCGGAAATATCAGTGGCTGTCTTTCCGAGAACCGTTCCGTTTAGCGAATACTCTTCGGTGTTGACATCGAGAAGTATTTCATCCTCTTTCAAAGTCTCGAATTCCTTTTTTGCGCTGTCGCAAGCGACAAGGAGAAAAAGGGAGAGTAACGGGATGAATGCGAAATGTCTAGTCATTTGTGCGCAATATACAAAATCGCAATTGCGACAGGGTGCTGTTGGGGGATGGGGATTAGGGGGGTTGACGCCAGGAATGCGAGAGAGAACGCATCTGCGGGACGGGTGCTGTGTAGGTGGAGGGGTACTGTGTAAGGCGATGCCGGAACAGGTCCGGCATGACAGCGGGAGGGAACCGTGTATGCAAGGGGGCCGTGCAGGGCAATGCCGGCACCCCGGAACATGTCCGGGGTGACAGCGGGACGGGATCCGTGTATGCAAGGGGGAACCGTGCAGGGCGATGCCGGAACAAGTCCGGGGTGACAATAAAA
>JBGVAT010000039.1:0-11399 GCA_045224895.1 Fibrobacter sp. | reverse complement strand
CTTCGGCGCCTTCTACCAGGAAGACATCGATAAGGAACTCGCCCGCTACAAGGGCATCGTGAAGAACAAGAAGTTCGGCTTCCACGGTCACAACAACCAGCAGCTCGCTTTCTCCAACACGATCCAGGCCATCATCAATCACGTCGACTACCTCGACGGATCCGTGTCCGGCATGGGCCGCGGCGCTGGCAACTGCACCACGGAACTTCTCCTCGGCTTCCTCAAGAATCCGAAGTACGATCTCCGCCCGGTTCTCGACGCCATCCAGGAACTCTTCTTGCCGCTGCAGAGCAAGTACGAATGGGGTTACATCATCCCGCAGATGATTACGGGCATGCTCAACCGCCATCCGCAAGATGCTATTGCCGTCCGCAAGACCGAAGAAAAGGACATGTATCGTAAGTTCTACGAACATATGATTAACGACTAGGAGTCGAGCGTCGCAGGAACAAGCTCGATTGTTCCCATGACCGAGGCGACGAGTCGCGGACTCGCGAAGCGAGTCCCACGACTAATCATAAGGCTCGCCTGTACAAAAGCATTTCCAAAACCCAAACGCCCCGGATATTTTTCCGGGGTTTTCTTATGCCACAAACGTATCATAGGAATACGATTTTTATTTTTTAGTTTAAAAAATTGCTATTTCATTCAATTTTTAAAGAAAAAGTATCACAATTTTTCACTTTATCAGAAAAATTAGCGTATATTTGTATACACAAGGACGGCACCCTAGTCCTTAGCAAAGAAAATTAAAAGAGGAGGAACATATGAAGCCTTTAAAAACGTTAATTGCAACCACGGTTGCAATAGGCGCATCCAGCTTATGGGCTGCAAATAGCGCCGCTCAGACAAAAGAATTACACATTTTCTTGCCCAACAACACTGTTTGGCAGTCTTCCACCCCGCTCATCAACGAGAACGGCAAAGACCACGCACTCGAAATCGATCCGGAACATTGCGGATGGTACATCAGACGCTACGTCAACGAGCCAATTCCGCAAAAAGTTCTCATCCACAGAGACGATGATACAGCTATGGCCGAAGCCATCGGCATGAACGGCGCATGGGAAAGCAATCCTAGCGATCCAGAAGCCATACAGCTCGACGGTTTGTTCGAATTGGCAGGTTCCACGAACGCACTCTACTTCGTCGCCGACGAAGACCAGGCTGCAGAGCTCCCCGCCGTAAACAAAGGTTGGTTCTTGGAACGCCCGCAAATCGAAGGCACATGCGAATTCTGGCTTGCCACCTTGGTTTATGATACAGACGCATCATTGCACGGCGCATTTTCCTGCGAACCAAGCTGGAATCCGGGCCAAACCGAAAGCCAGGCACGCGCAAACGCCTGCTTCTACCCGGACGCCAAATTCCCCGTCGTATCATCGAATAGCGAAGAGTTTCCCTGCATCGGCCTGACCACAGGCATAGTGGAATCCACCCTTTCCACAAATGAAAAAGGAGCCAAGAAGCCCAAACTCACAGCCAAGGGCAGGGCCTGCTTCGGCGCCGAAGCCGACAAGGCTTTTGCAGCAATGTTCGAAGCCACTCCGGGCGTCAACGAAACGTACTGCGTCGACATGCCGTTCGTAAAGGCTGCCGACGGCAAATACGAATTCAATTCCGACACATACATGAGCCCGGGAACAACCGTCCCTGGCGGATTCTACCCGGCAGAAACCGCACCCGCAGCAGAATTGATGATCAGCGAACGCCTCCCGGCCGCCGAAAGCAAGCGCAAGGCCGAAGGCCCCACATTCTTCTGCACTGACGAAGCCAGCTCGGCAACACCGCTCGGCCTCCGCACGATTCACCCGACAGAAGGCGTTCCCGTCAGCGACTTGATTTGTAACGGTCCGGGCTGGGACGGCGGCATCGACTGCGAAGGACTGTTCGCCGCAGGTAGCGAATTCATCTCCGGCGCAGAATCTACTCCGGCCGGCGCTCTGATTTCCAAGAAATTCGGAGTCAGCTGGATCGGCGATGGCTGGGCCTGGTCCTGCCCGACCACCAGCGCTCCGGAAGGATGGCAGTTCTATCAGCAGAATACAGAAAAGCCTGTCACACCGAACAGCGAAGGCACCTACAGATGGACTTCGACAGACGGTTTCAACGAGGATGACAGCAGGATCCTGACAACGGGCGGCCGCAACCAGCATTTCTGCACGGAATCCCATTCCACGTTCCGCTACAAGAAAGGCTTGAAGTTCAGCTTTAGCAGCGCAGGCGATTTGTGGGTCTATCTCGATAACAAGCTCGCAGTCGATCTCGGCGGTTCCCACTTGCCGGCCCCGGCATACGTCGATTTGGACAAGTTCTTGCCAGACGCCGAAGTCGGAAGCTTCTACGATATCGACATTTACTCTTGCGATCGCCGCACCACCACAAGCTCGCTCCGTATCAAGACGAATATGTTCATCGAAAAGGCTACCGGCATCACATACACTGGCAAGCAGGATAAGAACGCTTACATCACGAAAAACGACAATCAATTCAAGTTGTGCCACATCGAAAGTTCGGCAGGTTCTTGCGCCGCAGCTTTGGGCAACAGCACCAGAACAACCTGCGAAACCGACATTACGCAGCCGATCAAGTTTACGTTTACCAAAGACCCGACCGCAGCCGATCCGAGCCAGACCATCATCAGTCCGGACGAATTCGAGGCAACGCCGATCCAGGCCAACGGCGGCATCAACGTGACCATCCCTGGCAAGCCCATCATCAACACGGACAAGCTCAAGGAATCCCTCCCCGGCGGCACATATTACCTCGTCGTACAAATCGGTTCTGATAAGGCCGCCATCAAGGTCGTCATCAGTTGTGCTGAAACCGCCGCAGGCATTACAATCAGCAGCAAGACCAACAAGGAAGACTACATCAAAAACGGAAACAATCATTACGAAGTTTGCTACCACGAACAAACCAATACTTGTTCCGTCAACGAAAACACCGAAGAGAAAGTCAGCTGCGGAGGAGAAATTTCTCAGCCGATCACTTACACCCTCACAACGGATCCGACCGCAGCCGATCCGAGCCAGACCATCATCAGCCCGGAAGAATTCGCAGCAACACCGATTTTGGCTAACGGCGGTATCGACGTGTCGACCCCAGGCAAGCCCATCATCAACACGGAAACGCTCAAGGGTTACCTCCCGGGTGGCGTATATTACCTCGTCGTCACAATCGGTCAAAACTCCAAGGCAATCAAACTTACGATCACAAGCAATGTTGGCATTGCAAACCGCGAAGCAGTCGTCGTCAGCAACGACGGAAGCAAGAGCCTCCCGTACGAATTCTCGTCCATGGCTCTGGCATCCACGTCTAATATCGACGGCACAGCCAGCGCAAGCCAGCTGGTCCCGTTCTACATCGCAAGCATCGTCGATCCTTGCAACAGCACCACCGTCTGTAACGACCCGCTCGAAATGCATAACGCCGCAGGCGCCACATACAGTTTGAAATCCAGCAGCAATAAAGCAATCTTCTATGCAAAGAAGAACGGCAAGTTCACGGAAATCGACCCGGCCGCCAACCGCACAATCGGCGCAGCAGGCATCGACACCGTCTACGTTACCGTGCCGCTCGAAGAGCTGTCCGCAAACGAAGAAAAGGTTTCGATCAGCGTTGCCGGTAGCAGCAGCAAGGCAGAAATCACGTTCTTTGCACCGGAACTCGTATTCGTGAAATCCGAAGCTTCGCTCGAAGTCGTCAATTCTGATCCGGATTCGAGACTCCGTTTGCAGGGTGCATCCTATGAGATTTACCTCATTGCCATCAGGCCGGATCACACCATCTGCACGGAATGCAACTTCAGCATCAGCAAGGGCATCCAGACATCCGCTGGTCTCAACGTGATCGCCGGAGGCCGGATTACTAACGGCCGAGGAGTCATCGGCATTCTCGCAACGAGAACTTACGAAAAGGGAACCGAAAGCGGAACAGCAACGCTCCACATTGTAGGCCCGCAGCCGTCTCTCACATCGAGCAAGTACACCAATATGCAATTCGTCGAAGGCACGCTCACCTCCCCCGAAACCAAGGTTCCTGCCAAGTCTGACTTTAGCATCACTACAGTCAACCCGCTTGAATTCGTGATTTCGACCAACAACCTTCAGCAAGGCGCGGCAAAGAAATTCGCCGTTATGGATATGAAGGGACAAATCATCACGACAGGCAATCTGACAAGCGATACGCACGTGAAGGTTCCGACATCCGGCTCCTACGTTGTCAAGGTCGGACAAGGTTACAAGCGCGTGAATATGAAGTAATAACAACTTTGTTCAAGGAGGAATCGCTCAGGCATCTGGGCGCAGGAATGTGCGGCGAAAGCCGCACATTTTTGTTTTTGCGCCAACAAATTTTTGAAAGCAAAAAAAGCTCTCGGCATTTGCCGAGAGCCTTTTTGATTGACAAACAACCAGTTTTGATTACTTCAAGATGACGCTCTTGGAGTTGACCATGCCGTTATGAACGATCTTTACGATATAAAGGCCGTTAGGTACGATACCGGAATTCCACTTAATCTGGTGAACACCCGGCATAAGCTTTTCTTCAGCAATGTTAGCAACAACGGCGCCATTGACATTCACAACAGAAATCTTGGCATCGCCAGCAGATTCAAGTTCAATCGTAATTGCAGAACGGTCAAGGCCACGGATTGCAGCAGAAGTCGGCATAGCAGCCATCGGAGCTTCAATCGCATCATCAGCAGACTTTGCAAGCACTGCGCTAGAAGAACCGGTCCACTTGATAACATTATATAACGTATTCAAGTCGCTAACCATAATTCTGCTAAGACGATTTTCAATTTCGCCCGGAATGTTAGAATCATTATGATTCCATAACACAGTCTGCTCTTTCCAGAACGAGCATACAACAGCGTCATTAGCATCTCTGCAATCGTTACCACTTACGTACCGACCGGCTCCGTAACATTTACATTTATCATTACGAACCATCCCTAAATGCCTAGTTCTTTTTCTGTCATCTTCGTCATCAATTTTGATGTAATAATGTTTAATGTTGTTCTTATTTGCTATGTCATCTCTATTCGCAAAAACGCCATATTGAACATTTTTAAAGGGATACTTTGCAGTAGCGTTACTGGATCCCGGGACAAAGCAATACTCAAATGTAGCTATATCTCTATTTATGACGCTAGGGCTAACATTTCCTTGAACGCTATTTCTATTTTTACTATTTTCCGTATCATGCGTAAAGGAAAACGCCGTAGCACCACTTGGGCACGAATTATCCATTCTTAAAACAACATAATCATAAGAAACAGGAAGCATTTCATTAGAATTAACAACACAATACGTAAACGTCGCATGACCACCAAGGGCAATTCCTGGAATGGTTCTATCATTGGGGTCACTAAGACTAATGATTTTCGTATCATTATTACTATCTTCCACATCAAGGTCAAAATACACCTGTTCTCCAGGGCACTTATAGGACGCGTCTCTCTTCAAGACACCAATTTTTGTTGCATAGCTCATGCTCACCGAACAGGCCAAAGCCATTACCAAATATTTACTTTTCATACTTTTTATCTCCTTTATTTAAAAAAAAGTACGTACAATATAATAAAGACAAGTTCAATTAAAAGACCCCATACCACTCAAAAAGATTACTTTTTTATAACTTTTTGTACCACAAAACACAAAGAACACATTCTAACAAAACTATCAACAAATTATCACATATAAAATTTTATAAACAAAGTTATTTATCAAACATTTTTTACTATAGCAAAAAAAAACTCACGCATACAAAAAGCCCGCTCATAAGAGCGGGCATCGGAATCATATAGATTTCGCTACCAAAAGGATTTTTTACAGTCCATCCATTTCGAGGAGAACAGCCATATCAGTCGAGTTGATTTCAAAATCGAGCTTGGCGTTCTGGCGGATGCGCTCTTCGTGGACAGATTTCGGGAGCGGAAGCAGCCCGAGCTGCAAAACAAAGCGGCTAGCCAACTGCGGAACCGAGACATGGTACTTTTCGGCCATAGCGCAAACTTCGGGAATCTTCATCAATCGACCAGTCGCATTCGGAGAGTACGCTTCGACCAATATGCCGTTCTGTTCGCAAAAGTCGATCAGATCCGTCGGCACGTGTCCAATATGGACGCGAATCTGGTTTACCGCAGGGACGATTCGCCCACCCGCAAGGATGTTGTTGAGGTCATCAATGCTAAAATTCGATACGCCAATGGCGCGGAACTTGCCGGCCTCGTAAGCCTCTTCGAGCGCATTCCATACATCGACGTTTTCTTTATAATAACGGTTCGCGCCGGGTTTATCCATTTCGGCCCACGGACGCGGAGCGTGAACAAGCATCAAGTCCACGTGATAGCAGTCCAAACGTTCCATCGATTCTTGAATGCAGCGGATCGTCGCGTCACGGCTTTTGACTTCGGCCGGGATTTTCGAGGTAACGAAGATGCTTTCGCGGTGGATACCCGTTTTTTTGAGGGCATTTTTGAGCCCCTGGCCCACGCCAGATTCATTTTCGTAAGCAATGGCGGTATCAATATGGCGATACCCCGCATCTATAGCAGTCTCAACAACTTGCGCAGCCACATCATTTGGCGTCTGCCACGTTCCCAGAGCAATTTTCGGGATACGTTGCCCATTATTAAGCTTGTAGAATTCTTCGAGAACCATACCCTACCTCGCAGCTTATTCTAAATAAATATACGCTGAAAACCGGAAAAAAGGACGGTCAATCTTCCGCAAGAACAATCATATTGGAATATTCACTGGTGTGAAAAATTTGGGCATACGCCCAAAGCATAACTACTTTTACTTTTCGATTGTTTTGATGTCGTCTTGGTTGGCGCGTTTGGCGTTGTAGGGGTCTATATGGACAAGGGCGTCCACGACGTTTTCGTCGGAATTGATAAGCAGCATTTCGACTTCTTCGGCAACGTCATGGGCATCTTTCAGGGTCATTTCTTCGTCAACGACAATATGGACATCCACATGCAGGTCGCTACCGACGTAACGGGAACGGAGTCCGTGCAAACTGATGACTTTCGGGTGCGAAAGAGCTATCTTTTTCAGCTTTTCAAGCGCTTCGGAATTCGCGCCATAGTCCACAAGCTGACGAAGCCCCGGCCAAGCGATCTCTATTGCAGAATGCATAATGAAAAATGCGACGATAAGCGCACCGACGGAGTCCGCAAACCACAATTCCGGCAGCAAAATGGCAAAGATGACCGCCACAAGCACCGGGATAGAGCTAAAAGCGTCGCTACGATGGTGCCAAGCATTGGCTTCGAGCGCCTGGCTACGGATCACCTTGCCCGCTTTCCGTGTGTAACGGAAAAGGAGTTCCTTCACAAGAATCGAGGCAAACGCCATAACCGCGACCGACTGTTCAGGATGAGAAGTTTCCCCCGCCAGGAGTGCCAGGATGGCATTATAGCCAATCCCCACGCCCACAGCAGCTACGGCAAGCCCGATTCCAATAGTCACAAGCGTTTCAAAGCGCCTGTGCCCATAAGGGTGTTCTGCATCAGGAGGCGAATTCCAAAAATGGCTCCCGACAATGACGGCGACATCGGTTACAAAATCAGATGCACTATGGATAGCGTCCGCAACAAGCGCCTGGGAATTCCCCAAAACGCCCACAACGAACTTCGCCACAGAAAGGGCGGCGTTCCAGCCGAGCCCCACCCAAGTGACCTTGCGGACTTCGGCACTATCATCTTTTTTGCGCACACGAGTCATAGGCACTAAGCTAGCAAAAAGAACACGATACTGGCTAGCGATAAACGAAAAATGCAACCAGGAACGGGGCTAATTCATCAAAATACGCGTAACCAAAAATCAATGTTTCTATTTTTCTTGTCGCTTATGAAAAAGATTTTAAAACTCGTTATCATCATCGCCGTACTTGCCGGAGTGGCATTCGGCGTAAAATCGTTCTTGTTTAGCGGAGAGACTTCTGAACAAGTAGGCGCTCTCGTAAGCACCAAAGTCGTCTCAGACACCATCAGGACAACAATCTCGGCCACAGGTACGCTGGAACCGGTCGATCAGGTGGAAGTCGGTACGCAGGTTTCTGGCGACATTGCAAAGATCAATGCCGATTTCAATTCCAAGGTCAAAAAGGGCCAGGTCATCGCCGAACTGGACAAGTCCAAGCTACAGTCCACCTTAAAAACGGCGATCATTTCGTACAACAGCGCCGAGAACGACCTCAAGTTTAAACAAAGTACATACGACCGCATCAAGAAGCTCGCCGAAAGCAAGAGCGCGAGCGCCGTCGAACTGGAACAGGCCGAATACAACCTGAACGCCGCCAAGTACTCGATGGAACAGCGCAAGAACGAAGTCGCCCAGGCCCGCTTGAACTTGAGCTACGCCACCATCAAGAGCCCGATTGACGGTGTCGTTTTGAAGCGCGCCGTAGATGTGGGGCAGACAGTCGCCGCCTCGATGAGTACGCCGACGCTGTTCATCATCGCGAAGGACTTGGTCCAGATGAAGGTCATGGCCGCCGTTGACGAAGCCGACATCGGACAGGTGAAGGCAGGTCAGCGAGTCACGTTTACCGTCGACGCCTTCCAGAACGAAACGTTCATCGGATCCGTGCAAGAAGTTAGACTGAACCCGACCACGACAAGCAACGTGGTGACTTACACGGTCGTCATTACCGCAGAGAATCCTGAACAGAAGCTTTTGCCCGGCATGACCGCCACTTGCACCATTGTCACGCAAGAAATCACGGACGCCGTTTCGATTCCGGTCAAGGCACTCAAGTTCACCCCTGCACAGGGAACCCCGATGCTCGACCCGAAGGATATGCCTCGCCCGCCACGCCCGGCCAAGGTTACCGAAGGCGACAACTTCCCGCCCCCGCCGCCAGACATGAACGGAGGCTTCAGCCCGAACGCAGGCGCCAAGAAAAAGCACAAGAAGCCCAAGCTCGAAGGCGACCACGTCTGGATCAGCATCAACGGGAAAGCCGCTCCGCGCCGGGTCAAGATCGGCATCAGCGATGGCGTGAACGTCCAGATTCTGCGTGGGCTTAGCGTCGGAGATTCCGTAGTCGTAAGCCAGGAAAGCGCAAGCAAAAAGAGCGCAAGCAAGAGCGACGCTTCTAGTCCGTTCATGCCACAACGCCCCGGCAAAAAGAAAAAGTAATCGAAAGTATTAAACCACACTCGTCACCCCCGATTCATGTCGAGGGTGTTTTTTTATTCGAGAATGTACTTCACGTAGAGATTGAGCAGGTCATTACCCCAAAGACACATGAACGGAGCCGCCACCGCAAGGAACGGGCCAAAAGGAATCTGCCCGCCTTCTTCGTTTTGGGAGCCTTTATTTTTACGCGAAGCGATCATTCCATACGGAACCATCACAAGGATCCCGAGCAACGCGGCCACAATAAGCGTTTCGACAGCGCAGGTCAACCCCATCAGAGCCCCATAGCCCGCCAAAAGCTTGACGTCGCCAAAGCCCATAGCTTCTTTCTTGAGAAGTTTCGTAGCCGCCCAGCCGAGCAGATAAAGTCCACCGCCAGCAACGACCGCTCCGCACAAACTCTGGACAGGCGTCACACCGCCCGGGATAAGCGAAATCAAAAGGCCAGCAACAATCCCGCCGACCGAAATGGAATCGGGAATAAGCTTGTACTTATAGTCAATGGCACAAACGGGATAAGCCCCCAGCAACAGCCAGAACATCGTCGCCGTCGTTGCCCAGACTTCCGGTTTCAGGACCCGTTGCGAAAAATCAGTCCCAAAGCCGACCGCCGCATAGAGCGCAAGAGCCCCCAGCAGGCCGCAAAGGGCTTCTCCGATCGGGTAAATGACGCTGATGGGTTGTTTGCAACAGGCACTTTTTCCACGGAGCCAGATCCAGCCGACGATGGGCAAATTATAGCGCAAAGGGATCCGTTTTTTGCATATCGGACAATGCGAAGGCGGTTTAATCAACGAAATTCCGCGGGGCATACGGTAAACAATGACGTTATAGAAGCTCCCGACACAGGCGCCAAAGCCAAAAAACACGATTAACCAGTACCAAAGTGGAATTTCTTCCATAAAAACCTCGTCTTTTTCCGAATATAATTATAATTTAGTTAAACATTTATCTATTACTGGGAGGACCCCTTATGAATATTGAAATTGCTGCAATCTGTGACGCCGCCACCGCTAACGATGTTGGAGGCCGTTTGAACATCCTTGGTGCTTTTGACCGCATTTTCGCAAGATTTCCGCTCGTCATTCCGCAGTGTTCCGCAGTGTTCCGTTTGCGCTACCAGCGTGCCGAGGCCGGCACCCATCAGTTGAGCCTTTCTATCGAAGATGTTGTCGGACACCCGATTGTTCCGCCGATGCAGTCCGAAATTGACCTCCAGCCGGTAGCCCAGGGCTTTGACACAGCCGCCGTCAATATGATCTTGAACATGCAGCGTTTGCAGATCCAGCGCCCGGACAAGTACATCGTGCGCCTGGCTGCCGACAACGAAGAACTCGCAGCACTCCCGCTGTACATCCTTGAAGATCCGCGTTTTGCAAAGCCGAAGACCGCCGAAG
Organism: Fibrobacter sp.; assembly: GCA_045224895.1. GTDB lineage: Bacteria > Fibrobacterota > Fibrobacteria > Fibrobacterales > Fibrobacteraceae > Fibrobacter. Next base: position 847 of record JBGVAT010000039.1, on the reverse strand, counting down.
GCTCCAACGAAGCCGACGAAAACGTGGACGGCAGAGCATAGTTAGACGAGAGACTAGAGACGAAAGACTAGGGAGCGCCGGGCATTTACGCCCGGCATTTTTGCTATTTTATACCTTAACTAGGTTCCTTCGCTCGGAATGACGTTTTTAAACAATCCTTTTTATTTTTACATAATGCACTCCAGTTCTTTTAAAATTTTCGTTCCGTTCATCGCCGCAAGCCTTTGCGCTTGCAGCGGCATCAACGACAGCTGGGAAGTCAAGGGCGGCGGATTCCTCAAGTATTCCATCAATGGCGAGTCCGAAATCACGCAGGAACTCGAACGTGACGATGTAGAAATCCCGTTCATCCGCAATAGGCACCATTACATTTTGATCAAGTTCCCGGCAGAACGCAACAAACGCGGCGAACAGCTCAGCATCATGGTCAACGAGCCCAAGCTCGGCGAGAATGCAGTCGTCGCTAGCTACACATGGTTCCAGACAGCGGGAAGCCCCGTCGCCTCCATCAAGGGGGACAGCAATTACGTTACCTTTGACCAGAAAGACGATACCAAGTGGACAGCCTTTGTGAACCTGCAATTTGAGGACTGCCGTTCCGGAAAATGCAACAGCAACCTCCCCCCGATCACCTTGAAAGGGCGATTGCACTACTGGATTGCCGAAGAAGACCAATAATAGGCAAACTATTTAAAATTTTTTGAATTTTATCGCCCACCACCCTTGACAAAGGGAAATTCTTTTTCTAATATTGGGCTACCTTAATGGTCGATTAGCTCAGTTGGTTAGAGCGCTACCTTGACATGGTAGAGGTCACAGATTCGAGTTCTGTATCGACCACTGAAAA
>JBGVAT010000038.1:0-27071 GCA_045224895.1 Fibrobacter sp. | reverse complement strand
TTCGAGCTGGTCGACAACATCAGCAAGCTGGTCGCCGAGGTACATGGAAATGATTGCCGGAGGAGCTTCGTTTGCGCCAAGGCGGTGGTCGTTACCAGCGCTTGCCACAGCCATGCGGAGCAGGTCAGCGTGAGTATCGACAGCGTAAATCACAGCGCAGAGCGTGGTGAGGAAGATGGCGTTCTGGTGCGGGTCCTTGCCCGGATTCAAGAGGTTAGTCTTACCGTAGTTCACAGACCAGTTGTTGTGCTTACCAGAACCGTTGATGCCAGCAAACGGTTTTTCGTGGAGGAGGCAGACAAGTCCATGGCGGTCAGCAACCTGACGGAGGACTTCCATAATCTGCATGTTGTGGTCGCAAGCGAGGTTCACTTCTTCGAACATCGGAGCAAGTTCGAACTGAGCCGGAGCGACTTCGTTGTGGCGGGTCTTGGCCGGAATGCCGAGCTTCCAGAGTTCCTTTTCCACATCGTTCATAAAGTTCAAGATGCGAGCCGGAATGCTACCGAAGTAGTGGTCTTCCATCTGCTGGTGCTTAGCCGGAGCTGCACCGAACAAGGTGCGGCCAGCCTGGTAAAGGTCCGGGCGCTGGAGGTAGAAACGCTTGTCGACGAGGAAGTATTCCTGTTCGGCACCGAGGGTGACGTTCACCTTCTGCGGAGCGACGCCGAAGAGACCCATGAGGTGGTCGGCGGATTTCTGCAAAGCCTGGATGGAGCGGAGAAGCGGAGTCTTCTTGTCGAGTGCTTCGCCGGTGTAGCTACAGAAAGCGGTCGGGATGCAGAGCGTTGCACCGTTGCCATGACGCTTGATGAATGCCGGGGAAGTCGGGTCCCAAGCCGTGTAACCACGAGCTTCGAAAGTAGAACGGAGACCGCCGCTCGGGAAAGAAGATGCGTCCGGTTCGCCAACGATCAAGTTCTTGCCGCTGAAGGCGAGAATGGCCTTGCCGTTTTCCGGTTCAAGGAAGGAGTCGTGCTTTTCGGCGGTAGAGCCGGTGAGCGGCTGGAACCAGTGAGTGAAGTGAGTTGCGCCACGGTCAATGGCCCACTTTTTCATAGCGTGAGCGACTTCGCCTGCGATGCTCGGATCGAGCGGTGCGCCGTCATCAATCGTAGCAAACAACTTCTTGCAAATTTCTTTCGGGAGGTAAGCGCGCATTGCTTCGGCGTTGAAGACATCTTCGCCGTAGAAATCAATGTTTGCGGGTGCTGCGGGGAGGTTTGCGCCTGCGGCTTCCGCGGCGATTTCCTTGATTGCTTTCATTCTGTATTCGTTGCTCATTTGGCAAACTCCTATTTGTTTTTGTTTTCGCGCCTCAGTAAGCGAAAAGCGTGCCAAAATTGGAATTTGCTCGTAAAATGGCGAAATTGAACGAAAATCGCAAAACTTGAGCGCAAACGGAGTCTTGCTGTTTGCGGTGTAAAGATTACAGATTTTGGAAAAATGATGCTTGATTTACAGAATGTGTAAATGAAATGTCTGAAAGGATTATGCTTTTCTCGATCGGAGCGATGGGTTTAAGCTTGAAAAATACTCAATTGTTGGCATTTACGCTGTTTTCGTACGCTTTGGGGTAAATATTCTAATTTGAGGCTTGTTTCAGTTCTTTCAAAAAACGTAAAACGTACTTTTATGCATTTTATTAAACTTTCCTAAAAAAGTTTTATATATTACAAAAAGATTACGTCTAAAAGTAGGCGTAGAAAAAGAGAGGTTTCTATGACACAACCCATCAATGGTAAATTCGAAATGCCGGCTCTTCCGTATGGTGCTGCGGATCTGGCTCCCGTACTTAGCCAAGAAACATTCTTGTTCCATTACGGCAAGCATTTGCAAACTTATGTGAATAACTTGAATGCCGCTCTTCCGGGGAGTGCGTTCGAGGGCAAGTCTCTCGAAGACATCGTCAAGTCTGCCGATGGGGGAGTCTTCAATAACGCGGGGCAGATTTTGAACCACTCTATGTATTTTTTGCAGTTTGCGCCTCCCAAGACCGGGAATCTCCCGACTGGTAAAATTGCAAATGCCATAGCTTGCGATTTCGGTTCGTTCGAAAAATTCCAGGAAGAATTCCAGGCGAAAGGCGCTGGACTTTTCGGTTCCGGCTGGGTCTGGCTTTCGGCAGATGCTTCGGGCAAGCTCGTAATCACGCAAGAAGGCAATGCGCAGAACCCGATTACCAAAGGGCTCACGCCGCTTTTGACGTTTGACGTGTGGGAACACGCTTACTATATAGATTACCGAAACCGCCGTCCGGATTACTTGAAATCCCTGTGGAGTATTGTAAACTGGGACGTCGTAAACGAACGTCTAGGATAATGTTTAAACTATAAACTAAAACGGCCGGGACATCCCGGCTTTTTTGCGTTTTGTCGGAATTTGCTTGAAATGAATTCTGCTTAATTTATATATTCTCCCTGTGATTCGTTTGAATGTAATTCTTTTGACTGTTGCGTTGGGACTGTGCGGATGCGCTGTTCATCCACCTTCTGCGGCTGCGTTTATGGAGCAGGGCGACGGCGATGTGCAAATAAATGCAACGGTTTCGGGCGTTTTTGGAACGACTGGGAAAAACAAGCTTGTGTCTTATGGCAAGGTTAAACGCTCATCCCTTCGTGATGAGGATGAAGATTACAATAATTTTGAATGGAAATTTCAATCCTCCTTTGATGTCCAGAAGCAGTTGAAGAACTTCAAATTCGGCGTTGGTCTGGATTGGTTAAGCCCTTACGCTCAAATGGGATTCGTTTCGGATTATTTTGGCGTTTTGGGGTGGAGCAATTTTCATTTATGGCGATTTGAAAAAGTTGAATATGCCGCAGGTTGGGGTGGCGGTATTACAATTATTGAACAACTGCCTTTTTACTCCCGTAAACTTCGAGTCGGTCTCACGCAACACCTCTCCAGAAACGGTCGCGAGGCGTATAAAAATAAAATTGGAGAACTCTCGGCGTCGCCCGCGCCCGTCTTTTATGATGAAGTCGGTGGTGGCGTTTATATCGCAGGTATTGCCGGAAAGCGTCTTGGAATGGGCCTTGAACTCCGTTATGGCAGGGACTTGACCTATAAAATAGTGAAGGGCGAATCAGAGGAGCCTATCGACCGATTCACCCTTACTGTAAATGCGCAGTGGTGGTGACTGTAATTAAATATTAGGAGCTTTGTCTTTCAGCTTTTGCATAAGCGGGATAAGTCCACCGCCAATCGAGTTGCCGATCGTGATGGCTAAAAGCGCCTTGAACATCGTCAAAGAAAAGTCGCTAGCGAGTGAAAAGTAGAACATGTCGGCGATGCAGTGTTCGAATCCGCTCAAGATGAAGACCATGACGGGGAGGAACACGGTGAAGACTTTTCCGACCTGGTTTTCGATGGTCTTGTAACCGTCGGCTGCGATGAACATGAGCATGCCGCAAAAGATGCCGAGTACCAAAAGGCTCAATGGACTGTCGCCGTCCTTGATGGCGCAAAGGGCGTTTGCCTTGGCTTGGAGGGCGGTTCCGTAGCGGGTCGCGGCCATCATTTTTGCGAACAGGAATGTTCCTGCGAAATTGCCGAGCCAGACGATGGCGAGGAATCCCCAGTAATTAGGCTTCTTGTTGACGAAGTAGCCGACCTTACCTGTAAAAAGGTTGAATCCGAAATTCAAAATCGTAAAAAGTCCGAGTCCGAATAGGAACGATCCGAGAATCTTGTTGTCGCAGGAGAGAAATGCTGTGCCTCCGAGGCCGATGCATAAGCCGGAGTAGACGGATTTGATAAAATTAATCATGGCGCCAAATTTAATTAAAGGTGAGTGTCGCGTCAAAACATTTATGTTTTGACATGACCGAGCCGTATTAAATGCATCCGTGAGGATGCAAATTTAGTAAAAGGTGAGAGTTGTTAAAAGGTGTGTACCGCGGCAAAATGTTTATGCTTGCTTTGGGGAAAAACTGCTTTGCAAAAATAATGCCATTGCGACTTTTTGTACAGTGCCGCTCGTCGTAACGGTTTTTGGAGGGTCTGTTTGGAGTGTAGTACCATCTGCTGATTACACTGAATGTAAAAATTCAAAAATCTTTTTCAAAAATTGTAATGCTAAAAATTCGAATTTTCGGTAAAATTTTTCGAGTTTTACATTTTTAACCGTATTTACGCTAATTGACGGACGCATTACAGATTGTGTGACACGTTGGCACAGTTTTTGCATAGTGGGTCGCAAAAAATTGTTAGAAAAAAGGATTTTTCATGCAAGCACAAGCTCTTTACGATCCAGCCAACGAACATGACGCCTGCGGTGTCGGCCTTGTCGCCAACATCAATAATGTGGCGTCTCACGAGATTGTTACTCAGGGTATTACTGTCTTGAAGCGTCTCCTCCATCGTGGTGCTACTGGTGGCGACCCGGAAACGGGTGATGGTGCCGGTCTTTTGCTCTCGATGCCGGATAAGTTCTTCCGCAAGATTTATAATGACCTTCCGGCACGTTACGGCGTGGCTATGATCTTCGTCGAAAATACGGTTGCAGCCGATTCTCTTGACGCCCAGATCAAGGAAATCGCTGCTGCTGAAGGTGCTCCGGTTCTTAAGATTCGTGAAGTTCCCGTCGATCCCTCTTCTATTGGTCGCACGGCTCGCGAAACGCTCCCGCACATCCGCCAGTTCTTCTTTGACGGCTCCAAGTTCGAATCGAAGGATGCATTTGAAATCAAGCTGTTCGTTCTCCGTCGTCAGCTCGAAAAGAATGTAAAGAACCTTTACATCTGCTCTTGCAGCTCCAAGACCGTTGTTTATAAGGGCCTTTTGCTCGCAACTCAGATTGAAGGCTTCTACAAGGATTTGAACGATAACGACTTTGCAAGTGCTATCGCCCTTGTTCACCAGCGTTATTCGACCAACACGTTCCCGACTTGGCCTCTCGCTCATCCGTTCCGCTACCTCGCTCACAATGGCGAAATCAACACTCTCCGCGGAAACTTGAACAGCCTCAAGGCTCGCGAACCGTACCTCAAGAGCGATCGCATCGGTGACGAACTCCAGAAGTGCTTGCCGCTGATTGCCGCAGGCCAGAGTGACTCCGCCAGCCTCGACAACATGTTCGAACTTTTGGTCGCTGCAGGTCGTAGCCTCCCGCACGCTATGCTCATGATGATGCCGCAGGCCTGGGGCGCAAAGCACTACCTCGGTCGTGACGTGCGTGGCTTCTTTGAATACGAATCCATGTTGATGGAGCCGTGGGATGGTCCTGCTGCAGTTGCTTTCTCTGATGGCGTGAATGCAGGTGCTATCCTCGACCGTAATGGCCTTCGTCCGGCACGTTACACTTTATGTAAAGATGGTCTCTTTGTCATGGCCTCCGAAACGGGCGTGCTTGACATCGATGACGACCAGGTCGAAGAAAAGGGCCGCCTCAAACCGGGTGAAATCATTTACCTCGACATCGAAAATCACCGCATCTTGAAGAACGCCGAAATGAAGGCTCTCGTGGCCCGTAGTAAGCCCTACCGCCGCTGGGTTGCCGAAAACAAGATGAGCGTTCGCGGCCTCTTTAGCGAAATCAATCCGTCTGATGTTCCTGCCGACTTGCTCATCCAGCAGAAGCGCTTTGGCTATTCTGCCGAAGACTTGAGCGTGATTTTGCAGCCGATGGCTAAGACGGGCGCAGAACCGCTCGGCTCCATGGGTAACGATGCCGCTCTCGCTGTGCTTTCCGATAAGCCGCAGCCGCTCTTCAACTACTTCAAGCAGCTGTTCGCCCAGGTGACGAACCCGCCGATCGACCCGATTCGTGAAGAACTCGTGATGAGCCTTACGACTTACATCGGTAACCACGGCAACATTCTTGAAGAAACTCCGGAACAGGCCCACTTGATCAAGATTCCGCGTCCGGTGGTAACCGAAGACGAAATCCGCCGCTTTGAAAACATCGGTGACAAGAGCTTCAAGGCTAAAGTTCTCAAGATGCAGTTCCCGATTGGCGGAAACGGCGAAGTCTTGGAAGAAGCTTTGCAGAAGCTCGCTGGCGACGCTGTCCGCGCCGTGCAGGATGGCTTCAACATCATCGTTCTTTCCGATAAGAATGTGGACTGGGGCTATGTGCCGATGCCGTCGCTCCTTGCTACTGCTTGCGTGAACCGCACCTTGGTCGAAGCAGGCGTCCGTCCTGAAATCGGTTTGATTGTGCAGTCTGGTGAAGTCCGCGAAGTCATGCACTTTGCGCTCCTCCTTGGTTACGGCGCAACAGTGATCAACCCGTACCTCGCTCTCGAGAGTATTTCGAACCTTTGCCATACGGGCGAGCTCGACGTGGATCCGGTCACTGCCGCCGCTAACTACATCAAGGCTGTTGACAAGGGCCTCTTGAAGATCATGTCGAAGATGGGTATCTCTACGCTCCGTAGCTACCGTAGCGCCCAAATCTTCGAAGCCGTCGGCCTCAACCGCGAATTCATCGACAAGTACCTCCCGGGTACGGCTAGCCGCATCGAAGGTATCGGCCTTGCAGAAATCGCCAAGGAAGTCGATGACCGCAACCACATTGCTCTTGCCGACGCTAGCAGCGTCCTCAAGGAAGGTGGCCAGTATCGCTACCGCAAGGAAGGTGAACACCACTTGTGGACTCCGCAGTCTCTCGGTGCATTCCGCCAGGCTGTCCAGATGGGCGACTACTCCAAGTTTAAAGTTTACTCGAAGTTGATTGACGACCAGTCCGAACGTCTCGCAACGCTCCGTGGCCTCTTCAAGTTCAAGGATACGACTCCGATTGATATTTCCGAAGTCGAATCCCGCGAAAGCATCGTCAAGCACTTTGTCGCAGGCGCTATGAGCCTAGGCTCCTTGAGCCCGGAAGCTCACGAATGCATCGCTATCGCTATGAACAGCGTCGGTGCCATGAGTAACTGCGGTGAAGGTGGTGAAGATCCGGATAGAAATACTCCGGGGCCGAACGGCGAAATCCGTAGCTCCGCCATCCGTCAGATTGCTTCTGGTCGTTTCGGTGTGACAATCGACTATCTCCGTCACGCTAAGGATTTGCAGATCAAGATGGCTCAGGGTGCAAAGCCCGGTGAAGGTGGCCAGCTCCCGGCTCGTAAGGTGAATGAATTCGTCGCTCGCGTGCGTCACTCCATCCCGAACGTTTCGCTCATTTCTCCGCCGCCGCACCACGATATTTACTCCATCGAAGACTTGGCTCAGCTCATTTACGACTTGCACAACTCTAACCCGAAGGCTCGTGTTTCCGTGAAGCTCGTGTCCGAAGTCGGTGTCGGTACGATTGCAGCCGGTGTTGCCAAGGCTCACGCTAATGTTGTGTTGATTTCTGGTCACGATGGTGGTACGGGTGCTTCTCCGCTCACTTCCATCAAACATGCTGGCTTGCCGTGGGAACTCGGTATTGCCGAAGCTGAACAGACGCTCGTGCTCAACAACCTCCGTGGTCGTGTAAAGCTCCAGGTCGATGGCCAGCTCAAGACCGGTCGTGACGTCGTGATAGGCGCTCTTCTCGGTGCTGAAGAATTTGGCTTTGCCACGAACCTGCTTGCTTCTCTCGGCTGCATTATGGACCGTCGCTGCCATACGAACCAGTGCCCAATGGGTCTTGCTACTCAGGATCCGGAACTCCGTAAGCACTTCAAGGGCAAGCCTGAATATGTCAAGAACTTCCTCTTCTTCATCGCTGACGAAGTCCGTGAAATTCTCGCAAGCCTCGGTCTCAAGAGCCTCCGCGAAGCTTGCGGCCGTAGCGACTTGCTCGACGTGAACCACGCTATCGAATTCTACAAGGCCAAGAACCTCGACTTCAGCAAGGTCTTCCAGACTGTCGAAGGCTGCAAGGCTTCTGACGAAAACTATGTTCCGGAAGAACTCGTCAACTTCGACCGTCGCGAAATTCTCCCGTTTGTCCAAGAGTCCTTCAAGGAAGGCAAGTCGGTGGAACTCTGCGCTATGATCCACAATACGGACCGTACGGTGGGTACCGAAACATCTGGCTACGTGGACGACTTCTACGGTGCAAAGGGCCTCCCCGAAGATACCATCAAGATTCACTTGCAGGGTGTTGCCGGCCAGAGCTTCGGTGCATTCCTCGCTCCGGGTATTACGCTTGACCTCGAAGGTGAAGTCAACGACTTTATGGCTAAGGGCTTGAGCGGTGGTAAGATCATCGTTCGTCCGCCGCACAACGCAACGTTCAAGGCCGAAGACAACGTCATTGCCGGTAACGTCATTGGTTACGGAGGCACGAGCGGTAAGGTGTTCATCAACGGTCTCGCTGGCGAACGCTTCGGCATCCGTAACTCCGGTATGCTCCTCGTCTCTGAAGGCGTCGGTGACCATGGTTGCGAATACATGACGGGTGGTCGCGTGGTCGTTCTCGGTCGCGTGGGCGTGAACTTCGCTGCCGGTATGACGGGTGGTCTTGCTTATGTCTACGACGAAACGGGTCACTTCGACTTGAGCTGCAATGTGGATTCTGTGGACCTCGAAAGTGTGCTTGCCGGTTCTGAAAGCGAAAAGGAACTCCTCGGCATTATCAAGGAACACCTTGAAGTCACGGGTTCTGCAAAGGCCAAGCGCATTCTCGACAACTGGAATGACGCTCGTCCGAAATTTGTCAAGGTATTCCCGGTTGAATACCGTCACGCACTTGCCATGCACGCTCAAAAGTAATTGTAACGGAGACTGTTAATATGGAACAAATTCAGAGAATTCAAGATGTTTACCGTCCCGTTGAAGAACGTGTCAAGGACGTGAACGAAGTCGAACGCACCTTTGCTGCTGCGGATATTATTCCTCAGGCTAGTCGCTGTTCTAATTGCGGCATCCCGTTCTGCCATGGGGCCGGGTGCCCGCTTTTCAACCTTGTTCCGGAATTCAACGCCGCTGTAGCCGCTGGCGATATCCGCAAGGCTTACGACACCATCAGCAAGACGGCTTTCTACCCGGAATTTACGGGTCGTGTTTGCCCGGCTCTTTGCGAATCTTCTTGTACTCGCAACCTCAATGACGAAGCGGTGATGGTTCGCCAGACCGAAAAGTTCATTATCGAGACGGCTTTTGCCGAAGGTTGGGTGGAACAGCCGCAGGCTGCTGAACCGAACGGAAAGTCCGTTGCCGTGATTGGTTCTGGTCCTGCTGGCCTCTATGCTGCTGAAGCCCTCCGTCGCAAAGGCTATGCTGTTACAGTTTATGAAAAACGCCCGAAGGTGGGTGGCCTTCTCCGCTACGGTATCCCGAACTGGAAACTCGACAAGTCTGTCATCGATCGTCGTGTAGCCCTACTCGAAAAGGCTGGCATCAAGTTCGTCTGCAATACCGAAATCGGCAAGGACATTTCTGCAGAATACATCAAGCGCAATTTTGACTATGTGTTCCTCGCCATCGGTACGCCGAACGCCCGTGACCTGAAGATCCCGGGGCGCGAAGCCGAAGGCATCTACCTCGCTCTCGATTTCCTCCACGGTGCAAGCTTGCCGGGCGAAACGAATCCGGAACGCTTTAACGCCAAGGGTAAGCGCGTGCTTATCATCGGTGGTGGCGATACGGGTAACGACTGCGTCGGTAAATCGATTCGTGAAGGTTGCAAGAGTGTTTTGCAGGTCGAATTTATGCCGAAGCCACCCGAGACTCGTTCTCCGTCGACGCCGTGGCCGGATTGGCCGTACATGCTCCGCACGAGCTACGCCCATCACGAAGGTGGCGAACGCCGCTGGAATGTCTCTTCGAAGAGCTTTGTCGTCAAGGACGGTCATGTCGCTGGCGTCAACGTGGTGAAGGTCGACTGGGAAATGTCTCCGCTTGGCCGCCCGCTCAAGCCGGTAGAAGTCCCGGGTACCGAAGAAGTCATCGAAGCTGACTTGGTCGTGCTGGCGATGGGCTTCACTGGCGTGCCTGCCGAAGGTCTCGTGAATGATTTGCAGTTGCAGTTGACTCCGCGTACTGCGATTATTCCGGATCCGTCCCGTGGCATTTATGCAGTGGGTGACTGCGCCAATGGCGCTTCGCTCGTTGTCCGTGCCATGGCTAGCTCTAAACAGGTTGTCGGTAGGCTTTAAAAATTTCCCCTCATAAAATTCTTTTACAGAAAATGTAAAGAATGCAATAAGGTTTTACACTCTGTGTAAAACCTTTCGTTTTGTGAAAATTTATTAAACGACGAAAATGTCGAAATTTGCCAAAATTCGCCAACTTAACAGAAAATGTAAAAATGGCACGTTTTTTGCTTATTAGGCGCAAAAAAGGATTACATATTATGTCATTGAAATTTTCAAAATGGACCGGTCTTGGCAACGATTTCGTTTTGGTCGAACCGGGTGAATCATTTGATATGACGGCAGGACCCGATCTCGAAAGACGAGTCATCGAGCTTTGCGATCGCCGTTTTGGCATTGGCGCAGACGGGGTGGTTGTCGTGACTCCTGTGAATGTCGCAAACAACGAATTCGAAATGCGCATTTTTAACGCCGACGGTTCCGAAGCGGCCATGTGTGGAAACGCCACCCGCTGCGTTGCTAAGTTTATCCGCAGTCGCGGACTCAGCCAGGCTATGGAATTCTCCTTGCATACCAAGAGCGGAATTGTCAAGCCTGCCGTCTTGAAAGATGGACGCGTCTGTGTGAACATGGGGCTTCCGCGCCAGTTCCTTGGAACGATCAAGCTGACTGCCGACACTTTTGATTTTACTGGTGAAACCGTATCGATGGGTAATCCTCATACGGTTATTTTTGTAGACGACATTGAAAAGATCCAGCTCGAAAAATGGGGCTCGATTCTCGAAGTAGACAAGATCTTCCCGGACAGAAGTAATATCGAATTTGCCCAGGTAATCGATAGTAATACGATCCGAATGCGCGTTTGGGAACGCGGTTGCGGAGTGACGATGGCTTGCGGTACGGGTAGCTGTGCCACGCTCGTTGCCGCCCAGCGCACAGGCCGAATCGGTCTCGAAGCTGATGTTGTCCTCGATGGCGGTACTCTCCACATTAAGCACGAAGAAGGCGGTCCGGTCTTTATGACGGGGCCTGCTAAGGAAGTCTTTAGAGGCGAAATCGTTTAAACGAGAGACTAGAGACAAAAGAACTCCTAAAACCAATTGCCTAACCACCAACCACTAATAACTAACCACTAGAAAATGAACGAATCAATCATCAATCCTTATTACGACCGTCTTCCGGGTAGTTACCTTTTTTCAACGATTGCCAAGAAAATCAAGGAATACCAGGGAACCCATGAAAATGCCGACATCATCCGCTTGGGCATTGGCGATGTCACGTCCCCGATTATCCCTGCCGCTATCGAAGCGATGCACAAGGCTGTAAATGAAATGGGAGTCAAGTGGACGTTCCGTGGTTATGGTCCTGAACAAGGTTACGATTTTCTCCGTGAAGCCATTATCCGTGGCGAATACACTTCGCGCGGTGTCGAAATGGATCCGGAAGATGTGTTCGTGAGCGATGGTTCCAAGTGTGATGTGGCAAACATTCAGGAACTCTTCTCTGCTGATGCAAAGATTGCCATTCCTGATCCCGTTTATCCGGTGTATCTCGACAGTAACGTGATGGCTGGCCGTACGGGAACACTCCAGGCCGACGGTCATTTCTCCGAAGTGACTTACCTTGCTTCTACCGCCGAAAACAACTTCCAGCCGGACTTGCCGAAAAATCCGGTGCAGTTGATTTACCTTTGCAGCCCGAACAACCCGACGGGTACAGTTCTCAGCCGTGAAACGCTCCAGAAGTTTGTTGATTATGCGAATGAAACGGGTGCCATTATTTTGTTCGATGGCGCTTACAACTGCTACATCCGCGACGAAAAGTTGCCGCACTCCATATACGAAATTCCGGGCGCACGCACTTGCGCTATCGAATTTCGCAGCTTCAGCAAGACGGCTGGCTTTACGGGCGTCCGTTGTGCTTACACGATTGTTCCGCACGAACTCGGCAAGCTCCGCTCCATGTGGAATCGCCGCCAGTGCACCAAGTTCAATGGCGTCAACTACATCACGCAGCGTGCTGCCGAAGCCATTTACACGCCGGAAGGTTGGGAACAGACAAAGGCCGTCATCAAGGATTATATGGAAACGGCATCCATCATCCGCAAGGAACTCACGGATTGCGGTTATACCGTTTTTGGTGGCGAACATGCTCCGTACATTTGGTGGAAACTGCCCGAAGGCGAAAAGTCCTTTGACTTCTTTGACCGCTTGCTTGCCTCGTGCGAAGTCGTCGGTACTCCGGGAAGTGGCTTTGGTCCGTGTGGCGAAGGATACTTCCGCTTGACGGCGTTTGGCGACCGCGAACAGACGAAAACCGCCCTCCAGCGCATTCGCGAAAGATTGTAATTCTATTTTTTATCAAATTTTTCCTATTTTACATATTATGAAACAGCCGATAGGTCCAGAGATATCTGTCATTCAAAAGATTAGTGCTGCCATTATCCATGAAAGAAACGTTGAAAAGCTCCTGGATAATGTGCTTACGATTTTGGATACTGAAATGGGTATGCTGAATGGCACGTTTACCTTGCTGTTCGGAAATACCTTGAAGATTGAAGCGTCGCACGGTCTTGACGAAAAGAAAAAACAGCTTGGTCAATACCAGGTCGGCGAGGGCATTACGGGTCATGTGGCTGAAACGGGTAGAAGTCATGTGATTCCCGACTTGAGAAAGGATTCTCGATTTCTGAATCGCACGGAAAGCCGCAATTATGATTCTCAGGTAGCGTTTATCTGTGTTCCGCTCATTCATGACGAGCAGATTATCGGAACGCTTTCTGTGGACCGCCCTGTCGATGTGACGACGGACTTGGATCGCGATGTCGCCCTTTTGGAAATCATCGCGAACATTACCGGTGATGCCGCCAGCGAATGCCAGACGATGCTTGTGGAACGCCAGTCCTTGATTGACGAAAACCAGAAGTTGCGTGACATGCTCAGCGGAAAGACGGGTGAACTGGTCGGAAACTGCCGCGAAATGCAGATTGTTTACGAACAGGTGCATCAAGTGGCCAAGTCCGATGCGACCGTGCTTATTCGAGGTGGCAGTGGAACGGGTAAGGAAATGATCGCCCGCGCTATTGTGCAGCTCTCGAACCGCAAAGACAAGCCGTTTGTGACTTTGAACTGCGCCGCTCTCCCCGAAAACCTCGTGGAAAGCGAACTGTTCGGTCATGAAAAGGGTGCCTTTACCGGTGCCATTACCATGCGTAAGGGCCGTGCCGAAATTGCCGATGGTGGAACGCTCTTCCTCGACGAAATTGGCGATTTGACGATGCAGACCCAGGTGAAGCTGTTGCGTTTTTTGCAGGAACGTACCTTTAGCCGAGTGGGGAGCAACGAAGAACTCCATTCTAACGTGCGCTTCTTGGCCGCAACCAGCCGCAACCTCGAAGAGCTGATGGCCAAAAAGCTTTTCCGCGAAGACTTGTTCTACCGCCTGAATATCTTCCCGATTTCGATGCCGGACTTGGCAAAACGCCACAGCGATATTATATTGCTGGCCGAGCATTTCATCGAAAAGATGAATCTGAAATACGGCAAGAGCATCGCTCGCCTTTCGACAACGGCAATCAACCTCTTGATGAGCTATCACTGGCCGGGTAACGTCCGTGAACTTGAGAACTGTATCGAACGAGCTGTGCTTACGGCAAGTGACAACTGCATTCACAGTTACAATCTTCCGCCTTCATTGCAGACGAGCCTCAGCACGAACGCAGGGAAGGTTGTCGTAAATCACGCTCCGCTTGATGTGATGATGTGCAATTACGAAAAGGAATTGATTACGGAAGCCATTAAGCGAAATGACGGCAACATCTCGGCTGCAGGTCGTGAACTCGGTATTTCACCGCGTATGATGAATTACCGAATGAATAAATTAGGAATGAATGCAAAATAAAATGTTTGGCTTTTACAGAATCGCCTCCGTGTGCCCGACCTTGAAAGTTGCGGACACGGATTACAACACTGAAGAAATTATCCGCTGCGGTCTCCTTGCAAAAAACGAAGGGGCCGCAGTTGTCGTTTTCCCTGAACTCTGCATTACGGGTTATTCTTGTAGTGACTTGTTCCATCAGGAGCTTTTGCTTAAGAAATCCGTCGCTTCGTTTTTGAAAATTGCAAAGGCGTTCGAAGATTCCAAGATGATTGTCGCGGTCGGGCTTCCGCTGAGGATGTTCGGCAAGCTTTATAATTGTGCGGCTTTGTTGCAGGGCGGAACGGTTGTCGGGATTACGCCGAAGATCCATTTGCCGAATCAACGTGAGTTCTACGAAAAGCGTCACTTTAACAGCGGCCGCGATTTGCTGAACCGTTGCGCTGTGGTAAAAAACGGTTGCGGAGCCGGTCCCTTGACTTATCATTTCGAAGGTGTGGGCGATGTGCCAGTCACGAACTTTTTTACCGTAAAAACCAATGGTAATGCTGAAGTTCGCATTGGCGTTGAACTTTGCGAAGACCTTTGGACGCCTGTTCCTCCAAGCGGAGAATTGGCTTTGGCTGGTGCAAATGTCATTCTGAATTTGTCAGCTAGCGATGCGCTGGTGGGGAAGGGGGATTACCGTCGCGCTCTCGTGATGAACCAGTCGGCTCGCTGTATGGCTGCCTATGTGTATTCTTCGGCAGGTGTGCTGGAATCGACGACCGATATGGTCTTTAGCGGCCACTTGATGATTGCAGAGAACGGATCGATGCTTGCTGAACGCAAGAGCTATAGCCGCCAAAGCGAAATCATCTATGCCGATGTCGATGTGGAACGCTTGAACATGCAGCGCTTGAGCGAAGGTAGTTTCCAGGATTTTGATTCTACGGATTACTTTGCTCATTCCGCAAGTTTTGATGATTTGCCGGTCGTTCCGGATTTTGAAAAGCCGGCTGCGGGGCTCAAGTACCGCTTTGTTTCGCCGACGCCGTTTGTACCGGGATCTCTTGAAACGCGTGACAAGTCATGCACTGAAATTTTCAATATCCAATGCGCAGGCTTGGCAAAACGTCTTGAATCGTCTTACGCAAAACGTGCCGTTCTTGGGCTCAGTGGTGGCCTTGATTCGACGCTCGCCTTGCTTGTCGTTGTTGAAACGTTCAAGCTTTTAAAGCGTCCGCTGAACGAAATCCTGGTCATTACGATGCCTGGATTTGGTACGACAAAACGTACCAAGAATAATGCCGTCGCTATGGCTGAACTTTTGGGCGTTGAGCTGAGGACGATTGACATCAAGCCGTCTTGCTTGCAGCACTTCAATGACATCGGTCATGATCCTGCAAAACTCGATGTGACTTACGAAAACGTCCAGGCTCGTGAACGTACGAAAATCTTGATGGACTTGGCGAATAAGGAAGGCGGTATCGTCGTTGGAACGGGGGACCTCTCTGAAATTGCGCTTGGCTGGAGTACGTACAATGCCGATCATATGTCGATGTACGCCGTGAATTGTGACGTGCCGAAGACGCTTGTGCGTCATGTGGTTGCCTGGTACGCCGATCGAGCCAACCAGTTCATTGAAAATAAAAAGGTTGCAGATTCACTTGCCGATGTTCTCCGCGACATCTTGGATACGCCCGTTTCTCCGGAGCTTTTGCCGTCGGATGATAATGGACAGATTGTACAGAAGACGGAATCGATTCTTGGAGCATACGAAATCCATGACTTCTATCTGTACCATTTTACAAAGTATGGTGCGGAACCCGCCAAGTTGCTGTATCTCGCCGAAAAGGCTTTTGGTGCGGCTGCGGGCGAGGGGTCCACTACGCAAGCCAAGTATCCGCGTCAAGAACTCATCCGCGTGCTGAAACTCTTTGTGAAGCGCTTCTTTGCGCAGCAGTTCAAACGCAGTTGCATTCCCGATGGTCCGAAGGTCGGTACGATTTCCTTGTCGCCTCGCGCTGACTGGCGTATGCCAAGCGATGCTTCCTCTGCTGACTGGCTCAAAGAGGTTGAAAAACTCTAGACCGCGCCTTTTGCGATGTCATCCCAAAGCAGCCTTGCGCGGCTTTTTTATTGTCATCCCGGACTCCGTTCCGGGATCACCTTATACACTTCTTATTACAGATACGATCCAAAGCCGCCTTGCGCGGCTTTTTTATTGTCATCCCGGACTCTTTGTCACCCCGGACTAGTTCCGGGGCGGGATCACCTTACACATTTCCTATTACAAAAAAACAAAACCCCGGAACTATTGTTCCGGGGCTTCTTCATATCAACATTAATTCCGTATTACATGTTGCTGAAGATTTGGAAGCCGCTGTAAGCTTCTTGACCGTGTTCAGCTTGGTCGAGACCGCGCATTTCTTGCTTTTCAGTCACGCGGAGGCCAATCGTCTTCTTGATGACGAAGAAGATCAAGCTAGCAGCTGCGAAGCACGGGATAGCGTAGGCGAGGACGCCAACCGCCTGAGTGCCAAGCGTGTAGTCGCCAGTGATATCGAAGATACCGACAGCGAGCGTACCCCAGACACCGTTGACGAGGTGAACCGAGAGGGCACCGACCGGGTCGTCCAAGTGGAGGCGGTCGAAGAGGAAGACTGCGCCGACGACGAGTACACCAGCGATGGCACCGATGATCCAGGAGGAGAGCGGGGTCACCACATCAGCACCAGCGGTGATAGCGACGAGACCAGCGAGGCATCCGTTGAGGGCCATGGTGGCGTCCGGCTTCTTGGAAACGATCCAGCTTGTGAGCGTTGCGGTAATGATACCAGCGACAGCGGCGAGGTTCGTGGTCACGAGAATCCAGCTAGTTGCCTTCGGGTCGCCGTTGAGGGCAGAACCGGCGTTGAATCCCCACCAACCGAACCAGAGCATGAACACACCGACGGTTGCGAGCGGAATGTTGTGAGCCGGGATGGCGTGAACCTTGCCACCGACATACTTACCGATACGCGGTCCGAGAATCATCACGCCAGCGAGAGCTGCCCAGCCACCCACAGAGTGAACGAGGGTAGAACCAGCGAGGTCATGGAAACCGTGTGCGCCGAAGGTGGAGAGCCAGCCGCCGCCCCATGTCCAGGAACCAACGATCGGGTAGACGAGGGCTACATAGGCGATGGTGAAAATCAAGAAGGAGTTGAGCTTAACACGTTCTGCAACAGCACCTGAGACAATCGTTGCTGCGGTAGCGGCGAACATTGCCTGGAACAGCCAGTCCGTGAACAGCGTGAAGTGTCCGTTGTAGGCTGCGGTGAAACTTGCCGGATTTGCCCAGTCGCCAATGCCGAAGCCAGCGAAACCGAGAATTCCGTTGAAGGTACCCGGGTACATAAGGCCAAAGCCTAAAGCAGCGTACATCGTAATGCCGATAGCCGGAACGGCGATGTTTTTGAAGGCCACGTTGGCAGAGCACTTTGCACGGACAAGGCCTGCTTCAACGCATGCGAAACCGAGACCCATGATGAACACCAACATGGCGCTGATCATGATCCAGATGTTTTCCGTCATAAAGATTGCGTCACTGACGGTTGCGACATTTGCTACTTCGTTCATTTGAAAATTTCCTTTTAGTTGATCGTTTGCTAACTAAACAAGTAGGCAGTAGGAAGTCGGAAGTAGGAAGTGAAAATTTATTTGAGAAATTTTACTGTCTACCGTCTACTGTCTACTTCCTACTGATTCTTATCCAATTGCCTCCGGTCCAGTTTCGCCGGTGCGGATGCGAACGCACTGTTCGAGAGCAGTAACAAATATCTTGCCATCGCCAATATTACCCGTACGAGCGCCAGCGATGATCGCATCGATGCAAGGCTGCACAAACTCGTCGTTAACAGCAATCTTCAGACAAATCTTTTTGAGCAAATTAACTTCGGTCACAACGCCGCGGAAACGTTGGTTGTAACCTTTCTGCTGGCCGCAACCCAAGACGTTCGTGACGGACATCTTGTAGATCTTCTTTTCATACAGAGATTGCTTTACATTGTTTAACCTTTCGGGTTGTATGTAAGCTGTAACTAGCTTCATGATGGTATCCTTTGTTTTGAGGTTTCTTTTCTTGTACGCCCACTTTATGCAAAACGCGTGCCAAAAATTTTTCAGGATACCTCAATCGCTTGCAATCCCTTATTTTATGCGGGTTCCGGCGTGGTGGTGGGGGAGCGGTTTTAGAGTGTTTGTCTGTTTACAGAAATTGTAAGTGCACTGTTGCGTTTACACAACTTGAAATTTTTACGTTCAAGAAACGATGTCACACAATGCTTTGGCGAATTATTTTAGAAGAATTATTGGGTCGAAATCTAGAAGACGATGTCATGACTGACTTTTTTTTTCTTCTGGTCGCTAAGATACCGTTTTTGGAATGGTGTTGAAAAGTCAATAACAATCGAAAATTACACAATATGTAAAAAAAAGCCCAAACGGTTACCTGGAACCCTAAAAAATCACGTTTTTTTGCCCATTTTGACGAGTTTACCCAGGTCGGTAAAAATTTGTTTGCTTAAAAATGGTACTTTGTTTAGTGCTAATAAGTTAATTTTATCCAAAAAAGGAGTTTTTTATGAAGTTTTTTAAGATTGTTCCGGTTTCGCTCATTGCTCTGCTTGCCGCTTGCGATTCCGCCACATCTCCCGACAGTTCTGATAATTCGTCAAATAACGGCTCTAATAATGGTGGTTCGAATATTTCGAATCCTTCGCAAGGTGTATTGCAGTACGAACGCCATTTTGATAGGGACGTGCCCGCATCAATGAAATGCAACGTGTATTCGACCAACAATACTGTTTCGCTGGATTTGAAGTATACCATTATGGGTGAATCTAACGGTATGACTGAAAAAATTGAGGTCAAGTATGGTTCTCCGTCAAGCTATAATGCCGAAATGGGCGTCTCAGGAATGATGAAAAGTGCAGCAGCTGCCGCTTGCACAAAGCTTAAACAAGGTGCTTCTGATTTGCCCAATGCCGTTACGTCCTGTACCGAAAATGGTGCCGTATTGACAGCTCCGCTGCCAGACGTCAGTGACGCTGATGCTGCACAAATTCTTCCGCCGACCGTGGAAAAATTCAAATCGATATGCGATGAATCATACGAGACATTTAACAATATGACGGATGAACTGGCTGCCGAATTGAATTTGTCCGAGCAACCCAAAGAAGATGCCGTTGCGGCAACGTCTTGCAATGTCCAGACTGTCGATAATACAGTTCAAATGAATGTAACTTTCCCTGGTAAAACTGTAGTCTTCAAGATGGTCCGGAATGAAGACACTTATTATTTGTCGGAAGAATATACCGGTATTGACGAGGCGACTTTGGCCAAGGTTTGTGCGGCTTACAAGGCTGAAGAAGGTCTTGCAAACGTCAATTGCGCCGGTTCCACGATCACATATACATCCAGTGCGTTTACATCTAATGGTGTGTCGCTTGATGTTCCCACAGTTGCTGCAATTGCAGAATCTTATGAATGTGCCGGTTTGTTAAACGGTACATTAACGCTTGAAGATTTGTGGTATCATGATTAATTCTGGCGTGAATTGAATCATCTATCGAGAATTGTAGAAGAAAAAAAGTCCGGCGACGGGCTTTTTTTGTATTTGGCTATGGGGCTGGAGGTTTGTCCTGGAAAATTCAAATCAAAATGAAGAATAAAGGGAACTGTCTCGAAAGAATAGTTAGTTTACATAATCCGCATTATCGGAAATATAGATTTTTGAAAAGGGGAGTCTGACTTTTATTTTTCCTTGAAACCAATCTGTCACGCCCGCCAACGAGCGGGCATCTTCATCTTGAGTACGGTTTGTTTCACATTAAAACGTTTTTTGACGTTTTTTTGTTGGCACGCTATTTGCTATCTTTGTGCTGAAATTGTAAAACACCCGCCCAAGGGCGAATTTAAAGGAATTTTAATATCATGGCAGAAGAAAAGAATCCGGAACAGAATGCAGAACCGACAGAAGCTGAACGTGCAAAGTTTGAACAGGACGTGCTGAAAGCCGCCCAGGACGCTATGAATCTCGAAGCCGAAGCCAGCAAAGCCGACGAACCTCAGGATTCCGCCGAAAAGCCTGCTGACGCCGCAAAGTCTGCAGATGATGCCAAGGCCGAAGAAAAGCCGGCAGCACCTTCCGCCGAAGAAATTTTGAAACAGCAACTCGCCGACGCCAATGACCGTTTTGTGCGTCTGATGGCCGAATTCGAAAACTTCCGCCGCCGTAACGCCAAGGAACAGCTCGAACTTATCGAAACCGCTAACGGCAAGCTCCTCGAAAAGCTCTCCGAAGTCCAGGACAATTTCGAACGCGCTTTCGCCGCCGAAAACAAGGCCAAGGATCTCGAAGCCTTCGAAAAGGGCATGCAGATGATTTATAACCAGTTCGCCAAGGTCCTCACGGACGCTGGTCTCGAACAAATTGACCCGACCGGCAAGGAATTCGACCCGAACCTCCACGAAGCCTTGATGCAGCAGCCCTCCGAAAAAATCCCGGAAGGTCACGTTGTCACCGTCTTCCAGAAGGGTTACAAGCTCAAGAACAAAATCTTGAAGACCGCAAAGGTCATCGTCTCCTCCGGAAAATAATTTCCGCCGTCCCCTTGTTCTCCCTGGATTTGTCATCCTCGGAGCAACGCGGAGGGGATCCATTATTTTTTGATTTGTATCTTTTCTCGCCCGCCACTCCCCCGTGTGCGGGGCTTTTTTATCCCCCGCTTTTGATAAATTGACAATGGAGATTTGCGTAAACGCTTATCCGCAAACATTTCTCGATATATCTTTATTATTGGGTTAAACGATGTTTGGAGAATAAGATGTTTGGTAAAATCTTATCTATTTCTACTGTACTTGCGTGTGCGGCCTTTGCGCAGCACCCTATAATCACCACAAGCTACACAGCCGACCCGGCTCCCTACGTGCACGGCGACACTGTCTACCTCTACACTACCCACGACAACGATAACGCCGACGGGTTCATGATGTATGACTGGCTCCTGTACACCTCCACCGATATGGTGAACTGGACGGATCACGGCGCTGTGGCCTCGCTTGCGGATTTCAAGTGGTACAATTCCGACAACGGCGCTTGGGCGGAACAGGTCATCGAACGTGATGGCAAATGGTTCATGTACTGCCCCATCCACGGTCATGGTATTTCTGTCCTCGTTGCGGATAACCCCTACGGACCTTTCACGGATCCGCTCAATGGGCAGCTCGTTTGGCAACGCGAACACTGGAACGACATCGACCCTACCGTTTGGATTGACGATGACGGCCAGGCCTATATGTACTGGGGAAACCCGGAACTCTATATGGTCAAGTTGAAAAAAGATATGATCCACACGGATGGTTCCATCGTGACCTACCCCAAGATCAAGGACTACCAGGAAGGTCCTTGGTTCTACAAGCACGGCGAGTATTATTATATGGCGTTTGCCTCCACCTGTTGTTCTGAAGGCATCGGTTATGCTATGAGTGACTCTCCTACCGGCCCCTGGACTTACAAGGGTGACATTATGCCACATTCCGCAAAAAGCCGCGGCAACCACCCGGGAATCATCGACTACAAAGGAAAAACCTATGTTTTCGGCCTCAATTACCTGCTTTGGGCGGAGTATCAGGAAAAAATCGGCCAAGCTTACAAGCACGCGGAACGCCGCTCTGTTTCTGTCGCCGAGATGCATTACAACGCTGACGGCACCATCCAAAAGATTGACTTTTGGCCTGAAAATGGCATAGCTCAGGTTGAAGATTTTGACCCGTACAAGCGCGTCGAAGCCGAAACTATGTCGTGGGGCGAAGGTCTCAAGACCCGCAAGGGCAAAGAAAACGGCAATATGATTCTCACCAAGATCAACGACGGCGACTACACCAAGATTAGCGGTGTAGAATTCGGTGATGCTGGCGCAGAATCCTTCTCCGCAGCTGTCTTGAGCGTCAAAAAAGCCTCCACCATCACGCTCCGCCTCGACAAAGTCAATGGCGAAATCATCGGCAAGGCGGAATTCTCCGCAGACGGTCTCGTAACGGTTCCGCTTACAGGCGCTGTCGGCAAGCACGATGTGTTCTTCGTGTTCACGGGTGACTTCGAAGCGGATTACTGGGAATTTGAAGATAGCAAGACTGCCGTTCCGCAGAGCCCCTTCTGCAAGGCGAAACTGACCGACGCCGAAGCCGAATGCGATATGCCTGTCGTGGGAGCATCCATCGAAAGCCCTGCTAACTTCATCGATTTCGAAAACTACGACGTGGGCGGTGCCGGCAAGGCTTACTACGATATGGATACCGAAAATCAGGGCGAAGAATACCGCAAAGACCGCGTGGATATTGTATCCTTGAAAGATAAATGCGGTGATGGATATGCCGTGGGATACACCCAGAAAGGCGAATGGCTCGAATACACCGTGAATGTGCAGGCGAGCGCAGCCCTCCCCTTCGTACTCTCTTACGCCACTTGCTCAGAAAGTTCAGGCGTGCGTTTCTTTATGGACAATGAACCTATCACGGACACGCTCAAGCTGGACGGTACTGGAGACTGGGACACTTACACGACCTTCAAGGGAAAAACGAAGGAACTCACCAAAGGCGAACACGTGTTCAAGGTCTTGATTACGAGCGATTACGTAAACCTTGACTGGATTGCATTTGGAGAAAGTGATGGTGAAATTGCCGAAAAACGCTGTGGAACCACGAGCGTTGTCCCGAAATTCGCCCAGAATGCTGCAAGAACATTCGCAAAAACTTCTGGCGAATACAAGGTCTTTGACTTGATGGGCAATATGCTTGGCTGGGTTCGTCTAAACGCTGGAGCGTCGCTGTCGGATATCAAGACGGGGCTCAAGACCGCAGGTTACCACAACGGGGCCTATATCGTTCGCAACACCGCCGGAAAGACCGTCCGAATTAATTCTGGAAAATAAGACCCACTCCTTTAATGTCATCCCGGACTCTTTGTCACCTCGGATTTGTACAAGTACAAAGCCCTTCGGCTCAGCTATGAAAATGCAAGCATTTTCGAAGCGTTCGCCTTGGTTGCTTTTATTCTGGGGCGGGATCACCTTTTTTAATACAAAATTCTTTTTTCTGCCCGCCTGTAAATGAACTGCGCGGGCATTTCATTTATTTTCTCACGAGTTTAGACTTCATTTGGGCCTTCATCACGTACATACGTTCATCCGCCAAGCGATAAACATCTTCGGCTTTCGCTTGAACGTTCTCTTCGGAGCTTGTGTTGCCATCTTTAGAGAGTTCGTGCTTGTAGGCCGTCCCATAAGCTACTTCCAAGGGAATCGGCAAATCTGCGCTGCATTTCTTTTGGAGTTCTGCCATTTTCGCCAAAGATGCGTCAATGTCGTCAAGATGCTCGTTGCGTACGATGGCTAAAAATTCGTCACCGCCCATACGGATAGCGGTTCCGATCCCTGTAAAAGCCTCGTGGAATACCGTGGCAAAAGCCTTGATTAGCCGGTCTCCTTCATTATGTCCATAGCGGTCATTGGTGCGTTTAAGGCCGTTCAAGTCAATGCTCACGATTGCAAAGTCAGTCGCTGACTTGTCCAAAAGGTCAAAAATTTGCTGACACTTGGCTCGGTTGAAAATCCCTGTCAATGAATCTTTGTAGGCCATAACCGACAAAATGTCTTTCTTTGTTTTTTCGGTGAGTAAATAGTATATATAAACTAAATAACTTAGCACGAGCAAAATGACAAAGGCCAGAGTTCCTAATGGGATTAGCGACATTTCGAGCGGAGAGTGTTCCAAATGGAATTGCTCCTTTGCAATATAGCGTATGATATCCAAAGCCGAAGCTGCGCCAAATATGGAAATGCCTAATGTCAAAATCTTGGCCGAAGCATCTAGATTGCGCTTGAACAAAATCCCCGACATAAGCAAATACCCCAAACTCAAAAATGCATACGTATGGAACACCCACAAAGTCTTCGGATAATGGATGATATCGGTGAAGTTCAGGATCGATGTAACCGTCAACAGCAGTAAGCCCGCCCCCGTGATAAAGACAATTCCTAACCATCGCTTTCTGTCAATCCGTCCATATTGCATGTGGAGCATCAACAGGCAAAGCGGCAGTGGCGCCGTGTAAAGGCATATATATTCAAGGTTCGTATTGAATGCAAAATCAAACGAAAACAGTTGAATGAGTTTTGTATAACATAATGTCCATATACCGAGGCAAGACGCCAAAATGCCAATAATCAGGATTCGGAAAAACTTAATCCCGTAAAACATCGCACCCACGCCAAGGAACAGGGCTAAAATGCCAAACAGCACTAAGAAAAGCCCGACTATGAGCGAAATCGAAGATCGAGCGATGAAGTCCATAAAGGCAAAGTCTGCTGGAATAACCTCGAATGAAGGGAGTTCGCTTGACGCCCCGTTTTCTGAAAAATGATATCTGAGTTCTAGCGTCCGTCCTTTAAAATTTTGAGCAACGGCACCTAGATAGGCAAAGTGGACGCCGCTACCAACGGTTTTATTGTTGTAGTATTTGTTCTTTCCGTTTGAATAAAGAAGGTTCCCATCACGATACACTTCTACAAATGTATGGTAGGTCTTAAATCGCAACACGGGTTTGTCTGGAAAATCGGTGGTGAGGGTCCGCTTCAAAATCAGGGAATCGCCCTTGATGCTTTTGCCGGCCATCACGTAATTTTTTGTGGATTCCAGTTCTGTTGTGTCGCCGTGGTAAATGAGGGTCCACCCGTCGTTCAGTTCAATGACGGAGTCGTAAATCCCCTTTTTGCGTACATCGAAAATGACGATGTTGATTAGTACAACCAACACCACTGCTGCCAAACACGCGATAATTTTCCGATGTTTTTCTGACATTTTATTAAAAATATATGTTTTTGCGCCGAAACTTCATAGCTAATTCGGCTCATAAAGTGAAAAAAGTAAGGTGAACTTGCTTTATAAAAGTATATTTGAAGTGAAAAAAGGAACGAATATGTCTTTTGAACAAAATTTTATTAATGAACAGCCAGATTTCTTCAATTATTTGGTTGATCATAAATTGTTCAAAAATCGAAGAACGTACCGTGACTATGTCTCAAGATTAAGGTATGTGTCTCATTTTTATAAATTAGATAAAACGCTCAATTCCGAAAGGATTGCTGAAATCGCGAATGATTTGAAAAGAACGGCTCACGAGCGAGATCGGTATAATACTTTAAAAGGTATTGGTGATATCGTTTCTGGTTTAAATCATTTCGATGAATACATTCATTCTGATTACAAGAAAAAATTAGAAGATTCAATTTTGTCGGAGAATGATCGTATAAACAACGATAATACTCTTGATACAACAGAAAAAGATGCTTTGATAAAATCAAGGGTTGGACAGGGCTTGTTCCGTCAAAAGCTCATTGAATATTGGAAGGGATGCTCTGTTACAGGATGTCAAAATTACCCGCTATTGATGGCGTCTCATATAATGCCCTGGAAAAAGTCGAACAATATGCAGAGACTTGATGTGTATAACGGGTTGTTGCTAATTCCAAATCTCGATAAATTGTTTGACAGAGGCTACATTTCTTTTTCGAAAACGGGAAAAATCATTCTTTCGGACTTGTTGTCCAAGGATGATGTGAGAATTTTTAATTTAAACCCGTCCATTCAACTCGTTCGTTTAGAAAACGAACATTTGCCTTATCTGAAGTATCATCAAGAATATTGTCTTCTGTAATATAGAAAACGCCCCCACCCTATTCAAGATATCTCTGGATCCCCCCTTTCGACGGTTGTTTGGATGATGCAGTGGGGCGTTCTTTTTTGAAACATTCCCATTTATGCACGTTTTTAGCCTTAAAAATGTTTCAGAACGAAACGAAAAGGGCGTTTTTTGGCTTTGGCACGCCTTTTGCTTATGTGTTGGCGTAAAAAAACTCCCCTCTCAAAGAAAAACACAGGGGATCAAGAATTTAAAATAGGAGATAAAATCATGGGTAAGATTATTGGTATTGACTTGGGTACGACCAACAGCTGCGTGGCCGTTATGGAAGGTGGCAAGCCGGTTGTTATCGCTAACGCTGAAGGCTTCCGCACCACTCCGTCCATCGTCGCATTCGGCAAGAACGGTGAACGTCTTGTGGGCCATGTTGCAAAGCGCCAGGCAATCACGAACCCGGAAAAGACGATTTATTCTATCAAGCGTTTCATGGGCCGTACGGCTGGCGAATGCTCCGCTGCCGAAAAGAACATGCCTTACAAGCTCGTTGGCACGGGTTCTGATCCGGTCCGCGTCCAGATTGACGACAAGCAGTTTGCTCCTCCTGAGATTTCCGCTGCCGTTCTTCAGACCATGAAGAAGATTGCCGAAGATTACCTCGGCCAGACGGTTTCCCAGGCTGTGATTACGGTCCCGGCTTACTTTAACGACTCTCAGCGTCAGGCAACGAAGGACGCTGGTAAGATTGCTGGCCTCGAAGTTCTCCGTATCGTGAACGAACCGACGGCTGCTGCTCTTGCTTACGGTCTTGACTCCAAGAAGAGCGAAAAGGTTGCTGTGTATGACCTCGGTGGTGGTACGTTCGATATCTCCATCCTCGAAATTGACGATGGTATGTTCAGCGTGAAGGCCACGAACGGTGATACGATGCTCGGCGGTGACAACTTCGACGAAGTCATCATCGACTGGATCAACGAAGAATTCAAGAAGGAAAATCCTGGCATTGACCTTAAGAAGGACAAGATGGCTCTCCAGCGTTTGAAGGACGCTGCAGAAAAGGCTAAGATCGACCTTTCTGCTACGACTTCTACGAACATCAACCTTCCGTTCATCACTGCTGACGCTTCTGGTCCGAAACACCTCGACCTCACCCTCAGCCGTGCAAAGTTTGACCAGCTCACCGCTCACCTCGTGGAACGTTCTATGGAACCGTGCCGCAAGGCTATTAAGGACTCCGGTCTTTCCATGAGCGAAATCGACGAAGTGATTCTCGTTGGTGGTTCTACCCGTATTCCGGCCGTTCAGGAAGCTGTGCGCAAGTTCTTCGGTAAGGAACCGAACAAGACTGTGAACCCGGACGAAGTGGTGGCTATCGGTGCTGCGGTCCAGGGCGCTGTGCTTAGCGGCGACTCCTCCGTGAAGGACGTGCTCCTCCTCGACGTGACCCCGCTTTCTCTCGGTATCGAAACTCTCGGTGGCGTGATGACCAAGCTCATCGA
>JBGVAT010000037.1:0-51541 GCA_045224895.1 Fibrobacter sp. | reverse complement strand
CATTGTCATCCCGGTCCAGTGCCGGGATCACCTATTATCAAAAGTACGGTTCAAAATGTCACAGAAAAAGCGTGTCGCTGTTGGATTATCGGGCGGTGTGGACTCCGCCCTTTCGGCGTATTTACTCAAGAAGCAAGGTTACGATGTGGTCGGTATGACGATGGCAACTTGGGACGGGTCCGTAAACATGCCCGCAGTCGAAGGGCGCGAAGGTTGCTACGGTCCGAGCGAAGACAAGAACATTGAAGAAGCCAAGCTCGTTGCCAAACGCCTCGGAATTCCGCATTATGTCGTCCCAGTCGCCGAAGAATACAAGCACCGGGTTCTCGACTACTTCCGTGCGGAATACCGTGCCGGCAGAACGCCAAATCCGTGCGTACGCTGCAATCAGAATATCAAGTTCGGAGCGCTATTGCATGCAGCACGCAAGATGGGGATCGAGTTCGACTACTTTGCGACAGGGCATTATGCGCGACTCGACTTCAAGAATCCTGATGTTCCGTTCTTGTACGAAGCGCTTGACAGCCACAAGGACCAGACATACTTTTTATCGCGACTCACGGCGGAGCAACTTTCGACGGTAATCTTCCCGCTAGGCGGAATGCAGAAAGCCGAAGTGAAAGCGCTCGCCAAGGAAATCGGCTGGGATGATTTTGCGACAAAGCGCGAGAGCCAAGACTTTATTGAGTGCGGCGATTACTCGGTGCTGTTTGACGAGAGCGACAATGTGCCAGGAGATTTTGTCGATGTAAACGGCAAGGTTCTCGGGAAGCACAAGGGCATCGTGCATTACACGATTGGGCAACGCAAGGGCCTCAACATCGGCGGGCAAGCGGAACCGCTTTATGTCGTGGCTATTGACGCGCACCACAATCAGGTTGTTCTCGGTCCGCGAAGCGCATTGAGCTGCACGGAAGTTTCTGCCATCGACTTGAACCTGATGGTTTCGGAAACATCACCTTTGCTGAAGGAGCCGCTCACGGCACACATTCGCCTCGGGCATAAGGGCGCAACAGCTAAAATTACGGAGCTCGACACCGCCGCCGGCAAGATTCGCGTGCAGTTTGACGAACCGCAATTTGCATCAGCACCTGGGCAAGTGCTAGTGCTGTACGCAGATAAAGGTGTCGTCGCCAGCGCGATAATAGATAAGTGAGAGGGCGCGAATCGCCCTTTCTTATTTTCCCCGAATTTGTTCTTCTGTAAGATTGAAGCGCCGAACAAGAATCTCCATAGGAACTTTGTCTTTGTACAGCTCTTGAGCTGTACGGAGCTTTTCTTCTTCGGCTTTTTTCAACTTATCACGTTCATCGGCGAGTTTCTCTTCAAATTGCAGACGTTCCTCCGCCAATTGCTGACGCTCTTCTGCCAATTGTTGGCGGAAATAGTCGCCAATGCTTACAAAACCGTATTTTTGCCCAATGCTTACGAACGCCATGTTCAGCTCCTTTAGGAAATCTTTACCTAAATACTCTACCAAATATATACTTGTTTTTTCAAGCAGGCAAGACGCCTCGTTTCGCGGCATTTTATCCAAGAATTTACAGAACTGAGGCAACAGTTCCAGCAGCTTGTCTTTGTTGAACGCATGCTTTAGCGCGATTATTCCCATGCCGGTTGCAGTATTTTCGCAGGCGAGGCAATCACTGTCGGGAATATCTGCCATATTCACGAACGTACACTGGAACGGGAGCACTTTCCCGCGAAAATAATCGGGATAGGACTTTTCTAGAATTTTGAGTGGATTCCAATTGTCACGCCCATTGTAGAATATTACCGCCATTGTCGGGATTCCGCTGAATATCCTGTTCTTGTCCTGGATTTTCATGACGGAGTGGATGTATTTAGAGATTTGGTCAAAAATCACAGGATCACGTCCGGACTTGTGTTCTAGCAGAATTCCGACGAGAATCGGGGCGCCCGTCGAGACGTTCACACGAAACGCGAGGTCCGCTTCGCCAGTGTCATCAACTTCTGAATAGGAATCTGGAATACGCATGAGCGTATCAAGATTGATCTGAGTCAGGAAAGCGTCAATCTCGTGATTTATTTTTCCCGCAAGTTCAAGCAAGTAGCGCGCGTGTGTTGTATCGGCAAATAGCCAGCGGAAGTATGCGTCGTGTTTTCGTTTGGTTACCTTTTTTACGTTTTCCATCTATTTTGTGGAGCCAGTTATTTAAAGCGAACTGGTACGCAAGCTCATATAGCAAAGGATATAGAAAACGATCTAGCAAAAAAGTTCTTAAAAAGAATTTGTGTTGTCAAGAACGGACGTGTTTAATTTAACAAACTCTTTTCGGAAAAACAAGAGATATTTAGTTTTGCGTTCATTTTGCAACCAATTGGCTGCATTCGTTGATTTTCTGCAAATTAAAGGCGACTATAATCAGGAATTTAGAGTATTTAAAGATTCTTTATAAAAATCTAAATAGATACACCTACTAAATCAAAAAACTTCAGCGTAGTGCGCCTCAGCTCCGGACAACACAGAATGGCGCGTACTTTCACCATCGGCATGGATTTAGGGAGTTACTATCCTTAACGCGTTTTTATTTCGTCAAGATAACAGCATCAACATTTCCGTTGAGCCACCATAGAATTGGAAATTCAGCGATGTATGAATTTCCTTTGATTTTCAAATCTATCTCGCGAATTTGACCATTGTGTCGAAGAGTATACGCAGCGGAAGCCGTAGGGAAAATCGTTTTGGCTATATAAATAGAATATGTCGAACTTGTAAACAAGTAGGAATTTTCGTCATTCCAATCAGAATTGTCAAATGGAGTAGGTATAATTATTTTGTCTTTTTCAAACAATGGTGCGTAAGCCGAAAATTCCTTATTATTTGAATTTGCAGAGAAAGTTCCAGAAACAACATCATATAATTCTCCATTTTTTTCACGCTTATACTCTTTAACAATCATCCCCTTACCAACGGCACGAAATTGAGCTGCCGCATCGCCCATAGCATCTCCACCAGTCTGGTTGTCAGACAATTGAACCATAGAGTGATTGGCAAGAATTTCAAAGCGGATTTTTACATCTTTCTTTGAACCATAAACATGATGTTCCACCTCCATACAGGAGGTGAGAATCATCATAAGTGCAACCAAATTTACTATGCGAGAAAAAAACCGGATACTCATATTTTTTGAACTTGATTTAACACTTTGCATAAAGACACGGATTCGGCATTTTCATTAATTAATCCTCATTTAATATTGAGACATTTTTTGAATTCCGTTACATCGCTGTTTGCCCTACTTGTATCGCCATGAAAACTTTTGACAGTGAACTTTTCAGCAAGTTTTCTGACATTCAATAAGTATGGATTAGCCTTCTTGCATTTTTGAATAAGCATAGTTTCACAAAGGTCAATTTCCTCAAAGCAATCTTTCTGATGATTCAAGACAATAAAATATACCTTTAATCCCGTCTTGGAAGCTTCTGTCAAAAAATCGTTGAGCATAGCCTTTTTGGCTGTTGCAAAGCATTCATTTTTAAAAGACTTGTTTGTTCTACCAACATAGATGGGAGTTGAACCACGAGTGACAGCATTGACAAAAACATAACAGCCCTTCTTGTCTGCATATTTTGAAAAGATTTTATCTTTCCATAGGGACGCACCAACATCACCAAGTTGTCGGATGGTAGTCTTTCCACCCTTAATTTTCTTGGATTTTGTAGGGACCTCAAAAGGGCCATGAATAGTAAAGTTTACAGGCATAATCTACCTCCCTGTAGCCATTTTTTGAACAGCTTTAAAAAATGTATCGCCTATTTTTTGCAAGGAAGAAACCTTGCTTTGAACTATAGGATCTTTCATTTCAAAAAGCTCTCTTTTAAAATTTGCATTCTTCCAACCTTTGAAATAATATTTTCGAACGATTCGGTCACCAGAGGAGTTTTTCTCCTCCTCTACTGTTATATTCAACAAAATTGAGTAAGTTTTCTTAACCACAAAAATATGTCCTTACATTCCGGCTAATCTTTCTAGCTTATTTTTCGCTTCAACCATATATTGTTCAAATTTTTTTGCATTATCAACGGATTCACCTTTTGCAGCATTCTCAAATACATTCCATAAATCTTGTTCAAAAAAAGAACGGGCATCAGCAGACAACAAATTGTCACAATCTTTATTTTCTGGTTTTACAAATTTTATACGAGGAACTTGATCAATTTTGCCATTCACTGTAATTTCATCAATCTTCATAACAGATTTCCACATACTTTTTTCTGGACAATTTTGTAATTGCTTTTTTAATTCAATGGCATATACAGCACTATCAGCATCTCTAGAACTTGGATACACATTATAGGACTCTTTTAAATATGTTATTGTATCGGGATAAGCAAACTCTTTGAAATGAGGGAAACTCGCAACTGAACCGAATAGCAAGACTTCTATCAGTTTCTTTGCCAAAAAATCAGAATTTTCAACACAACGAATACCGCCTTTCCACTTTCCATATTCGCTATTCACGCCCCTATCTAAAGCAAATGTATTCTTCATTTTTTTGAATTTTGCAGTTCTTCGAACTACCGTTCCTATAAGCGTATCTAAAGGCCAATATGTAGGTAAGGTTATCATTTCAAAACCTCCGTTAGGAATAGGCTTTGCATTAAATCCTACAAGGTCATCCCCATTTCCTTTTCTTTTCCCATATTTATCTTCTGCGTTATCAACATTGACATCCCAACCACTCTTTGACTTTAGAGCAACACCAACACCTACATCAGGATATTGTTTCTTTATGTAATTAAGTAATTCTTCTAATTCTAATTTTGTAGGCATGTGCCAACCCATGGGGCAAGGGTCTTCCGTAAGCCCACTTAAAGAGTACATGCCTCCAAACAACGAACATTGTTCAGGATCGTCATTTGGACATGAATATTCAGTTGCTTTATACTTCAAATTCTCAGCCATCCATACTTGATCGCCAATCTTGACAGTCTTGTACTTTTGACCATCACGCGGATCAGTGAACGATTCCCCGCCACAAGCTGTAAATGCAGCCATTACCGTGGTAAACACTATAGATGTTAAAAATATGTTGAGTTTTTTCATATTCATGCTCCCTTTGAATATTTTTGGATTTTTCGAGAATCCGCTCTGTTCAACGAAAAATTCATGCCAAATTTTGCAAGAATACAAAAAAAAGGCGCAGATCGTTGCATTTACCTAGTTGAGGCTCTCGAATGCCTTTAGACGATAAACGCAAACGACCCACGCCCCAAAAGGGCTGTTGCCCTTCGGTCATACGACCAAAGACCGACCATGAAATCGGCACGACAAACTGAAACATACCGCAAAGACGGCATGCCTGCGTGAGCGTTCACCCTGTTCTCGTCTAAGGAAATTTTCGAGATTTCAACTAGAGAACAAGAGCAAAACTCTCTATTTCAAGATAAAATTAACATAATATTTACGAAAATGAATAACTTTTTCTTAAAAAGTGTATTTTTCGTATTCTAAAAGAGAGTATTTTCGTACTCCACGCAAACAAAAATCAAATTTCCAAAAGTTCTCGCCCAATTTTGCGGATTTCTTCACGAATAAGCTTTTCCCGTTCAGCAGACGGCTTTTTGGAACCATTCATATACGCAGCCATCAACGACTGCTGTATTCCAAGCCGTCTTGCCACTTCGGACATATTAAGCGATTTAAATTTCGCCGAGCCACGCAACGGATGTACTTGCGGTTCAAAAATGCTGTTGTAAGACAAATCTTCGTCTATTTCATCCCAACGCAAGCCGTCAAAAGACAATCTGAAAGCAGCCCGCTGTTCTGCGCTAGCAGAGCGAAGTCGTTCCGAGTCACGAAATTTCAAGAGGGCTGTACGCCCATCCTTTGCTGTTAGTAAAATTCCGCCCTTCACGAGTTCAGCGCTTTCGATGTCCCTTTTGTGCATATCATTTAAGCAATGTTGGCATTTACATCTCCTTTGAATTTAGGATATAATTTTATATCCGTCAATATGGCGTTATGATTTTTGAGACTTCTATATTCTTAACACGCTTTTTTCGGAGATTTTGCTCACATTTTTTGTAAAAAATTCAAAAAAATCCTACCCGATTGGGTAGGATTCTTACTTTGAGATAGTTGGCAATTAAAAAGTCTTAAATGGAGTAGTCCTTTTCCATCATGCCGTAGTCGATAAGAATTTGTTCCAAGCGATCCTGCGTCATCGGAGTCGGGATGGTGAAGAGTTCGTTTTCGTCGATGTTCTTCGCGAGTTCGCGGTAGACGTTAGCCTGGCTGCAATTCGGTTCGAAGTCGATCACAGTCTTCTTGCGGATTTCGGCCTGCTGCACGATGTTGTTGCGCGGCACATACTGGATGAGCTGCGTGTTGAGTTCCTTGGTAAATGCGCGGAGCAAATCGAGTTCGTTATCGACATTACGGCTATTGCAGATGATACCGCCGAGGCGCACTTCGCCGCGTTCGGCATACTTTGCGATACCCTTACAGATGTTGTTTGCTGCGTAGAGGGCCATCATTTCGCCGGAGGCGACGATGTAGATTTCCTTGGCCTTGCCTTCACGAATCGGCATAGCGAAACCACCGCACACCACGTCACCCAACACATCGTAGAACACGTAATCGAGATCTTCGGTGTAAGCGCCGAGCTGTTCGAGCATACTGATGGAAGTGATGATGCCACGGCCTGCACAACCCACGCCCGGTTCCGGGCCACCGGATTCCACGCAGCGAACGCCCTTGAAGCCGACCTTTTCGAGGTCAGAAAGCTGGATTTCGGTCTTATTGTCGCGAATGGTATCGAGCACAGTTTTCTGGTGGAGGCCACCGAGCAAGAGTCGAGTAGAGTCTGCCTTGGGATCGCAACCGACAACGAGTACGTGCTTGCCCTGTTCCACAAGGCCAGCAGTCAAGTTCTGGGTCGTAGTAGATTTACCGATGCCGCCCTTACCATAAATAGCAATCTGACGTAATTTCTTTGACATTTTTGTCTCCTTAGGTATTTCATTACCTACTGAAACGCTAGGTAGGGTCAATTTTAGAATTAAAGTCTACCCTTTTCAATATTTTTTCAGCCCGTTCCGTTCAAAAAATTATGATTTACACCGTTGCTATAGCTTTGTTTTATAACACCATTTACCCCGCGTCTATCACGAGCCCATAATTCTCACTTTTTTTGTTTTTCAAACTGGGGTTTATATTGCATTTGCCTATTACGCTTTTTAAATTATGCGGGACTTCGGAACAGAAGCAAAAATTTAACAGACTACAGAACGCTAGGTAACCGTTCAATTTTCTTTCACATAAACTAATCCGGCACGCCGGAAGTTTAGCCTCGTAGGAATTTCACCTTCGCGGTCTATCGATTCTTTTGCCCTTGTGAGGTTTTATGGCAATAAATCAAGAGACAGTTTTTAGAGAGCACCCGTGTTTTGGTGCCTGCAAGAATCGTAAAGGGCGCATCCATCTGCCCGTCGCTCCGGGTTGTAACATCGAGTGCCGTTTTTGCGACCGTCGCATCAACGAAGACGCACAAGTCCCGGGAAATACAAGTAAAGTCATTAAGCCCGAAGAAGCATGCGGCTACATTCGCAAGGCTCTTGAATTCGTACCGGATCTTACTACGGTAGGTATCGCAGGACCAGGCGACACGCTCGCAACGCCTTTTGCGCTGGACACATTCCGCCTCGTCAAAAAGGAATTTCCGCAACTGATTCGCTGCATGAGCACGAACGGTCTTTTGCTCAACGACAGAGCCGACGAAGTCATCGATGTGGGCATCGACACGCTTACGGTAACGGTAAACGCAGTCGACCCGGAAATCGAAGCGATGATCAACGCAAGAATCTTTTACCACGGTAAAACCTACACGGGTGTCGAAGCCGCTGAAATCTTGATCCACAACCAGCTGGAAGGCATTCGCAAGGTTGCAAAAAGCGGGACACTCGTGAAAGTGAATACGGTTCTTTGCCCAGGCATCAACGACAACCATATCGAAGATGTTGCAGCAACCGTACGCGAAGCAGGCGCAATTATATACAACATCATTCCTTTGATTCCGCAGAACGGATTCAAGGATATTCCGGCCCCGACTCCGAAGGGACTCGCAATTGCCCAGGAACAGGCTGGCGTATTCATCAACGTTTTCAAGCACTGCGCTCATTGCAGAGCCG
This sequence comes from Fibrobacter sp., assembly GCA_045224895.1. Classification (GTDB taxonomy): domain Bacteria; phylum Fibrobacterota; class Fibrobacteria; order Fibrobacterales; family Fibrobacteraceae; genus Fibrobacter. The sequence goes on along the minus strand of JBGVAT010000037.1, from coordinate 43,384 downwards.
ACGCTGTCGGCGTTCCCGGCGTATACGACATTGGTTCACAAATTTATATGGACCGCATCCGCGTAAAGGAGACATTCTCTCATGGCTAAAATTTTAGATCAGGCGCGCTACAAATGCGCTTTGGCAGCAATGCAGACCGTGCAATCCATCCCCGGAGCAATTCCTGTATTGCACTCCGGCCCGGGATGCGCATCGAAGCTGAACGACAACAACGGTACAAGCGGCAGATTCAGCCCCAACATTTATCCTTGCACCAGCATCAGCGAAAAGGAAGTCGTTTTTGGTGGTGCGGACAAGTTACGTTCGACCATCAGCAACGCACTCAAGATTATCGACGCCGACCTGTTTGTGGTACTTTCCGGTTGTACGGGCGAAATCATCGGTGACGACATCCAGGAAGTCGCAGAAGAATTCCAGGACGAAGAAAAGCCGGTCATCTGGGCAAAAACGCCGGGTTTCAAGGGCAACAACTACATCGGCCACGACTGGATTTTGAAAAGCATCTTCGAGCAGTATGTGAGAAAGTACAAGGGCGAAGCCCCGAAAGAAAAGGGACTCGTCAACTTGTTCGCAGGCGTGCCGCAGCAGGATCCGTATTGGCTTGGCAACTTGCGTGAACTCGAACGCCTTTTGCAGTCCATCGGACTCAAGACGAATACGATTTTCGGTTTTGGCCGCGGACTTGAAAACTTACAGAAGATTCCAACTGCGGAATATACGATTCTCGTTTCGCCGTGGGCTGGTCTCGAAAGCGCAAAGTACTTGGAAAAGGAATTCGACATTCCGCTGTTGCACTACCCCACTTTGCCGATTGGCGCTGCAGAAACGACAAAGTTCCTCCGCACAGTCGCCGAATTCACGGGCGCAGACAAGAAGCTCACTGAATCCGTCATCCAGCAGAACGAAGCACAGTTTTTCTACTACCTGGAACGTTACGCCGATACGATTCTCGAAAGCCGCATCGTAAGCAAGCGTTTCACCGTTGTCAGCGAAGCACAATACGTAATTGCCGTGACCAAGTTCCTCGTGAACGACATGGGCCTTTTCCCGCAAAAGCTTTTTGTCACCGACGACACGCCAGAAGCATTCCGCGAAGATGTCACCAAGGAAACGAACTCGCTGAATTACGACATCAAGACAAAAGTCGAGTTCACCACGGACGGCTTCGACCTCCAGAATCAGATTCGCAAAATGGACTTTGGCGGTTCCCCGCTCATCATCGGTTCTAACTGGGAAAAGAAACTCGCCCACGAACTCAAGGGTCACTTTGTGAACATCAGCTACCCGATGATTGAAAAGATTGTCATCAACTCGCATGTAGCAGGTTATTCCGGCGGCCTTTATCTGCTAGAAGACATCTACTCTGCAGCACTTTCCATGCTGAAAATTTAAGGAGGATCTAATGCCATTTAATTTTAAAAACGCAAATGTCGGTGTTCGTGAAAACCGTCTTGGATCCATCACAGGATTTTCTGGTGACCTGGAAACGCTCGCTCACCGTTCTCAATGCGGTTCCGTCAAGAATCGCGAACGTTGCTTTAGCCAGTCCAGTTCTTGCCTTTCGGGTTGTGCATTGGATCAGCTCATCAGTATCCGCAATGTCGCCGTCGTCTACCACGCCCCCGCGGGTTGCGTCGCGCTTGCACAAGGTGAAGATGTCAAGTTCCGCCAGCTCGCCGAGCGCATCAACGAAAAGACAAATTCCGTTTACGTCTGCACGGACTTGAACGAAAACGACACGGTCTTTGGCGCCATCGAAGCTCTCCGCAAGGCAACAAAATACACTTACGAAAAGTTCCATCCAGAAGCGATTTTCCTTTCGTCTTCTTGCGTGTCGGGCGTGATTGGCGAAGATGTTGACGGCCTCGCCGACGAACTCGCCGACGAATACGACATTCCCATCATCCCGATCCATTGCGAAGGCTTCAAGAGCCGCATTTGGGCCAGCGGTTTCGACATCGCAGACCACGCCGTTTTGCAGGGAATCGTAAAGCCGCCCGAGAAGAAGAACAACAAGATTATTTTCAAGAACTTCTTTGAAAGCGCCCGCCCGAAGATTACGGAACTCTTCAAGGAAATCGGAGCAGAGCCGCAATTCGTTTATTGCAACTCCACAGTCGAAGAACTTTCGCACTTGAGCGAAGCCCAAGCTATGGTTTGCATTTGCGGCACGCTCGGCACTTACCTCGGCAACGCCCTTGAAGAAACTTACGGTGTCCCGTACGTGCGCACCATCAACCCGAACGGCATTACCGGTTTTGAAACGTGGTTCCGCGCCATAGGCAAGACTATTGGCAAGGAAGCCGAAGTGGAACGCTACATCGAAAAGCAGCGAGCCATTTACCTGCCGCAAATCGAAGAAGTCAAGAGAGAACTCAAGGGGCTCCGCGCCGTGATTGGCATGGGTCCGGGCTACACCTACGAAGTTTCGCGCGTATTGCAGGAACTCGGAATGGAAGTGGTTCACGGCCTTGCCTGGCATTACGACTACAAGTACGATAACGGTCAGATTCCGCCAGCACTCGAGCATTTGCTGAAGACATCGCCAAAGGGGCTCAAGCTCACCGTGGCAGACCAGCAGAACTACGAAGTGATGAGCGTCTTGAACTACCACAAGCCGGACATTTACTTTAGCCGCCATCCGGGTTCAACCGTGTGGGCCATCAAGCAGGGTTACGCAGCACTCTTCGTTGCCGACGAATACATGATCTTCGGTTACGAAGGAACGCTTAGCTTTGCCAAGAGCATTCTCGACACCATCAAGAACCGCAGTTTTGAAAAGAGCCTTGCCGCTCGAATCAAGTTGCCCTATACCAAATGGTGGTACGAACAGGATACAGATAAATTCCTGAAGCCGGAAGGCGCAAGATAATCCAACAACTTTTTTGACATGGGAACTCCTGCGGGATTAATTTCCGCAGGAGTTTTTTTTGAAAAAAACTTTTTTTTTTAAAAGTTAAAAAAATATATTGACGAAAAAATTTTTTAGGTTTATATTTATTCCTACCAATTTAATAGGTATTTAAATGAATATTCAATTTGCAAGATTCTGTTGTTTGAGCGGCCGATGTTGACGGGCGCTTATTGCGGTATTGAATGATTTTCTCGCCCGTGTAAGGTTCTCCTGCACGGGCTTTTTTATGGTCTTTTGACCACAACTCAAAAAATTTAAGGATTAAAACAATGGAAAGTTTAACGGCAAAACTTTGCGCTTTTGCCCGTGCCTGGCATTCGTCCCATTCGGACCATACGGTTTTCAATGACTTTTTGGCATTGGACTTTATGGGACGAGAAGAATACGAGAAGGTTTCAAATTTCATCTTAAAGCGATTCCCGCAGGAGTCAAAGAATTCGGTTGAATTTTTCAATCGAAAATATTTTCTCCCGATTGTGCTTTCTCGGAGCCGCTTTGCCGAGGACCGTGTAAAACTCGAAGCCAAGTCGGGAAAAATTCAATATGTAATTTGCGGAGCAGGAGTCGACACATTCTCGTTCCGCAATAAAGATCCGAATGTAGAAGTTTTTGAACTCGATTTGCTTGCGACGCAAAGCTACAAGAAAAAACGCATTCGCGAACTCCACTGGAATGTTTCGAAGAACATCCATTTTGTTGCAGTAGACTTCGGCAAGGATCGAATCATAGACAAACTTATTGAAAATGGTTTTGACCGAAAAAAGCCGACAATCGTAAGCATACTGGGAGTCTCGTATTACCTGCCGCTGCCAGTATTTGCCGAGACGATCCACCAATTCTCGGAAATTGCATCAACCGGGATTTCAATCATCTTCGACTATCTGCAAAAAGAGACATTTTCGGATTCTGTTCTGCAACTGAAAAAGATTGTCGCCGATTGCGGAGAATCGATGGCAGAAGGTTATCGTGACCACGAAGTTTTTGAAACATTAGAACATAACGGATTCAAGATCGATGAATTTCTTGGCGAAAACGCATTGCAACAGCGGTATTTCCTAAAAGGAAACCTCATCGCATTTGATTCGGTGCGCCTTGTCGCTGCGGTAAAGTGATTATAGAAAATCATTATCGCCGGTTCCAGAAAAATAGTATAAGAAAATCTCTTGCCAAAGCAAATGGCTTTAACTACATTAAACATACAATTTCAATAGGAAATAAAAATGTATTTTCTTTTCAATAGCTTAAACTCTGTGTGTTGTTGTCGATGTCGGACGGGCATCTAGTTTTTAGGCTATACTTTTAAACAGGTTCCCGCTCGGTTATATGTTCCGTAGCGGGATTTTTTTATTCACAAAAAATTTAAAACACAAAGGCGCTAGGACAATAGCGTCATAGGAGATTTTTATCTTATGTCAAATTTCAACAACATCGAAACAAAACTCATTCACGGCGGCATTGATGGCGACAAGACGACTGGAGCCGTAAACGTACCCATCTACCAGACTTCCACCTACAAGCAGTATGGACTTGGCGAAAATAGTGGCTGGGAATATTCACGTACAGGCAATCCGACCCGTGCCGCTTTGGAAGTCTTGATTGCAGAACTCGAAGGCGGTGTCGCAGGTTTTGCTTTTGCAAGCGGTATGGCAGCGACAACGACCGTACTTTCGCTTTTCAAGCAAGGCGACCGCATCATCATTTCAAGCAATGTCTACGGCGGCACATTCCGTGTTTTGGACAAAGTTTTCAAGAATCTCGGCATTACTTATTCCATCGAAGACTCCACCGATTTGAAGACACTTGAAACCAAGATTACTCCCGATGTCAAGGCATTCTTCGTTGAAAGCCCAGCAAACCCGCTCTTGACGGTGACAGACTTGGCAGGCGTTGCAGCAATAGCCAAGAAGCACAACCTCTTGACCATCGTCGATAACACATTCATGACGCCTTATTTGCAGCGTCCGATTGAACTTGGCGCGGATATCGTAGTGCATAGCGCTACAAAATATCTGGGAGGTCACAGCGATTTGGTGGCAGGCCTTGCCGTCGTCAATTCCAAGGAACTTGCCGAACGTCTTGCATTCACACAGAACGCAACGGGTGCAGTTCTCGGACCTTTCGATTCCTTCCTCCTGATTCGCGGCATCAAGACGCTCGGCGTCCGCCTGGATCGCCATACCGAAAATGCCGAGACCATCGCCCGCTACCTCGAAAAGCACGAAGCCGTGAAGCACGTTTATTATCCGGGTCTCCCGACAGCGCAAGGGTACGAAATCAACAAGAAACAAGCCAAAAATGGCGGCGCTATGATTTCGTTTGAACTCTACGAAAACTACGACATCAAGAAATTCTTCAAGGCCCTGAAACTCGTTTCTCTCGCCGAAAGCCTAGGCGGCGTCGAAAGCCTCGTATGCCATCCGGCCACAATGACACACGCCTCCATTCCAAAGGATATTCGCGAAAAGGTAGGCATCACCGACGGACTCATCCGCTTGTCCGTAGGCATCGAAAAAGTCGATGACATCATTTCGGATGTAAACGCAGCCATTAACGCAGCAAAGGCATAAGGAGCGAGATATGCACTATTACGAATCGATGAAATCCTTGATTGGTAAAACGCCACTCGTAAAGTTGACGAATGTCGGCGTCCCTGAAGGAGTAAACTTATTCGTAAAACTCGAACTTTGGAACCCATCGGGTAGCGTAAAGGATCGCGCAGGTCTTTACATGGTCGAAGACGCTTTCGCCAAAGGGACGCTTAAACCGGGTGGAACAATTATTGAAGCAACCGCAGGCAATACCGGGCTTGGCATTGCATTTGCAGCGCTCAATCGTGGTGTTCGTGTGATTTTCGTGGTGCCGACAAAGTTCTCGCAAGAAAAGCAGACGCTTTTGCGTGCGCTTGGTGCCGAACTCATCAACACCCCACGCGAAGAAGGTATGCTCGGAGCCGAAAAGAAAGCCGAAGAATTGCTCAAGCAGATTCCGAATTCCATATCGCTCAGGCAATTCCACAACATGGCAAATCCGCGCGCCCATTACGAAACGACAGGCCCTGAAATTTACGACGATCTCGACGGACACGTCGATTATGTGGTGGCAGGCGCAGGGAGTGGCGGCACATACAGCGGCATTCTCAAAGCACTCAAGGAACGTAACCCGAAAATCCAGGGCGTGTTGGCAGACCCCGTTGGCTCCACAATGGGCGGCGGCGAACACGGCGACTACAACATCGAAGGCATCGGAAACGACTTTATCGCAGATACAATGGACATGTCACTCGTAGACCGCGTCATCAAAATTAACGATGACGACGCCTTTGGCGGCTCACGTGAACTCGCCCAGAAAGAAGGAATATTTGCAGGATCTTCGTCGGGCGGCGCTTTTGCGGCAGCCAAGAAACTGATCGCTTCGGGCGCTAAAGGCAACATCGTCTTTGTGGCCCCCGACCGTGGCGACCGCTACTTCAGCAAGGGATTGTACGAGTAATAAAAATGGCTTAACGATAATTTCGAGATAAATTAAAACGCCCCTGATATTTAGACATCAGGGGTTTTTCTGAGTTGGATTTATAAACTAACTTAGATTAATTAGCTTTTGTCCAGAACAAAACCTTGCGCTTTACGAATTCAAAAAGCTCCATAATTGCAAGGACCACAATGCCCGTCCAGAGAATTCCGGCCACCATATTGGGGTAATCGGAATAGTCCGCATAGAACTGCACAAAATGCCCAAGACCTGTATTTTCGCCAAAGAGTTCTGCGACCGTGAGCATAATGAACGAAAGCCCCATGCCTACGGAAAGCCCAGAAAATATGGATGGCAAACTCGCGACAAACGCGATTCTCCACAAGTATTCAAATCTCCCAATGCCGATGATGGCAGCGTTCCGCTTGTATTTTTCGGGAATATCGGCGGCACCGGCAGCAGTATTCAAATAGATGGGCCAAAAAGCGGCAATGAAAATGATAAATGTGGAAGAAAGGTAGAATGTCGGCAAAATCGCAATCGCGTAGGGAATATAAACGTTAGGCGGGATGGGTGCCGCAAATCGGGAAATAGGCTTTAGCATGTTGCCAATCCAGGGAACCGATCCAGAAAGAATCCCAACGGAAATCCCGACAAAAGCTGCCGCTAAGTAAGCAGGAACAAGCTTGAGAAGCGACGCCCACGCACTCCGCAAAAGCTCTTCGCGAGAATTGTAAAGGGCGTTCACAATCGCTTTTGGCGACGGGAACAAGTATTGGCTACTCCATTCCGGACCGCTACTAATGAACGTCCAAATTCCAAGCAAAAACAGAAGGAATAAAAATCCCGAAAATTTAGATAGATATTTCACAAAAATTCTCATATACTTGCGCCCTCCTGTACGGTATGGCCGAGTTTTTCAAGGATGTCCTTGTGATAGGCTTCTTCGATTTCGACAATTGTTTTTTGGACTTTTTCATTGCGGAACCATTCCGTGCGACTTTTCTTCACCGGAAAATCTAAAGGGATATCTGCAATGATGCGGCCAGGTGTCGAGCCCAACACGATAATTCGGCTTCCCAGATAAACAGCCTCGCGAATGTCGTGCGTCACAAACAACGTTGTTATCGGGCGGTCTTTTACGCCACGGCAAAGCTCAAGGACCAAATCCTGAAGGCTCGCACGATTTACAGGATCAAGCGCGCCAAAGGGTTCGTCCAAAAGAAGGGCATCCGCCCCAACGCTTAAAGCTCTTGCGATGGCTCCGCGTTGGCGCATACCGCCCGAAAGTTCAAAGGGATATTTATTAAGGCTTCCCGAAAGCCCCACCAAGTTCAGGTATTCTTCTGCCAAATGTTTTGCAAAACGCCCATTGACCTTTTTAGTCTTCTTGATTGCAAGCGAAACATTCTGAAGAAGCGTAAGCCAAGGAAAAAGGGTGTAATCCTGAAAGACTACACTCCTTTCTGCGGAAGGCTTTTCAATTTCCTTTCCGTTCCAATAGATATGCCCCTCGTTCGGCTTGGTAAGCCCCGCGAGAAGGTTCAGCAAAGTGGTCTTGCCACTTCCGCTTTCGCCTAAGAGACACACAAACTCTCCTGGATTGATTTTCAAGTTGATGTCTTTCAGGATGGGCTTGCCATCATAGGAAAAAACGAGATTCTTTGCTTCAAAACCACTTTGCGTTTGATTCATGTTGAAATTCCTTAATTCCTAGACTTAAATATTTTTTCTGCCTGAGCGTAGAATTCGGACTTCGGCTTTTGCTTGCGAAGTTCAGCAAGCGCATTGCGATAGTAGTCCGTGACGACATATTCAGAGACCTTCTTGTCGGACTTGATGAACTCAGCATCCTTCAAGAAATCCCAGAAGAATTCGACGCCCTTTACGTTCGGGTCGGTATCCTGCGTGACATAACCGCTATAGAACGCCTTGTTGACGAGCGCCGTATCGAGCTTGATCCACTTGGCGATGATTTCCACGCTCTTCTTGTGATCATTCTGCACAAGTTCTTCGGCTTCCAAAAGCGACTTGACCAAGCGCTTGTAAATATCGTCGCGACCTTCGAGTTTGCGGAGCGATGCAATCAAGCGGCAGCAGATATGTCCCGGATTGATATCCTTACTGCGAAGCACCACGGAAAGGCCAGCTTCTTCGGCGCGGAGGTCATGCGGGCCCCAAGTAACGCCAGCATAAACGCTTCCGTTCTTTACGGCTTCGATAACGGCAGGCGGGTTCTTGAGTTCTACGATGGATACGTCCTTGCGCCAATCGATTCCCTCTTTTTTAAGACCGCCACGAACAATGGCATCAGCCGTTCCCAAGCGGATTGTAGCGATTTTTTTGCCTTTGAGGTCGCTCAGCTTCTTGACGGAACCTGCGTTTTCCTTGCGAGTGATGACGGCCTGGTCGCCACCCATGATACCGCCAATCACGCGAATGTCGGCGCCCTGCGAAATATGGATGAGCGGAGCGAGAGAGCCGAAAGCACCCGCGTCAAGCTTGCCTGCGCGAACGGCAGCGATACCGTCACCAGAATTCGAGAATTCCACCAGGGTCACATCGAGTCCGTTCTTTTCGAAAATGCCCGCATCTTTTGCAATGAAGAATTTTCCCTGGCCCGTCGAAGAAAGGTAGCCGATGGAAAGCTTGTCTGCGGCAATCGTAGATGATACGCAGGCGAGAACAAAGAGCAGCGCCGATGCAATTCGGATGTGTAATTTATTCTGAGTCATTGTTATATTCTCCATTGTTAGAAGGCGTAAGTTGCAGAAAGTTGATAACGGTTCAAGTCAGCTTCTTTTACCGTATTTGCGGTCAAGTAATCCGTTTGAACATGCAAGTATTCAAAGCCAAGCGAGAACGCATCCGTCAAATTGTAGGTCGTGTTCGCAAAGAACGAGAAGTTCTGTTCGCGACCACCGACTTTTCTGATGTCTTCGCGTTTGAGCTTGTCAAGACCGGCACCCACATTAAAGGCCAACTTTTGAATAAACTTGGCCTGCAAGGCGATCCAGCCGCCATAAGCGCCAATGCTCTTTACACTTTCGGGATCATCAGCATTTGCAGCAAGTCCGCGTCCAATACCTGCAGCATATGTATCAAGATTTGCGCCGATAAAGTATTCACCAAGGAAGGTAAAGTTACTTGTGATGGGGAGCGTCAAATCCACATTGAATGACCATGTGGGAATATCCTTAGTATCGCCAGTGGCGTCCAAGTCAACTTCTTCTTGACCGTAATGACCCGAAACACCTAAGCCGAACTTTTTGCCGTCAACCCAAAGAGGAACAGCAATGCCAATGCGGCCCTGAATCGTGGGGATGTCAGCGTCAACGCCTGTTTCCGAGGCAGAAGAAGTATTGTAAGGCTGCGTTTCACCAATAGTGCGGACAAGAGCCACGGCAAAATCCAAAGAGCCATCACCAACAGGAACTTTTTCAGTGAGACGGAGCTGAGCCCTACGAAGGCCCGCGTCACCAGAATTGTTGAGAACGCCCGCGTTGAGCGTCGGAGTCACCAGCGGAGAAATCAAATCCCATGTCTGACCGCCCAAAATGGAGAAGCCGGACTTGCCAAAGGAAATTTCACCGTAACCATGACGGAGTCTCGGATTAGGAGCATTGCCGGAACCGCCGCCATAAAAGTCTACTTCGACTTTACCGTTCGCCTTGAAAAAAGAGGTATCGCTACCGCTCGAAAGATTGAAGCCGATTCGAGTCAAGTTCGGAGTAAAATGCCAGCCGCCATCGTTTTTATTGGTAATGTTCGATGCAGCGGCAAAGTTTGCAAAGTTGCCGTTATTGCTTTTGGAATCTTCATAGGCGGCATTCAAGGATGCAAAACCGTAGAGTGTAGCGCTTACGCCAGATTTCGTGGTAACCGCGATCGGTTCAGCAGCAAAAGCGGTAAATGAAGACAAAAGGATAACTTGAGTTATAGTTTTTTTAATATTGAAATTCATGGAAAAAATCTCCTAAATTTTTTATGAGTTGGGAAACCACGCAGAGCAATATTCTGCGCACAATTAGAATCGCCATTCAACCTTCAAAAAGGTAGCGGCTTATTTACTGAAGGATTTTACAGCTACAACACATATCGGTATCCTCGTGTTGATTTGTTAGGACATCGGAACACAGTGTTCTCGATTGCGCTGCATAAATTAGAAAACAAAAAACGCTTTGTAAAATACTTTATTTTTATCACTTGATATAAGGTCAATCTTTACGTATAAGATATTTTTATGAACGTTATACACAAATAGCAAAAGGCTATAAAAAATGCCGGCCGAATAATCAGCCGACACCTTTGTTCTCGTTAGTGAAGAAGTTTTTAAATTACTTTCCGCCAACAGATGCACTGTAAATCTTTTCGAGAAGATTGAGCGCACCCTTGTAGCCAACAAAGCTTCGATTGATAATCAAAGTTTCGCTGGAAGGAGGCGTAATTTCGAAGAACAACGCATCCTTTTCATTGGCAATAGTAATTTCCCAAGAAGAGGCGAGAATCAACGGCTTTCCAGAAGAGAAGTTCACATCCTTAATAGCCTTTTCAATCAAGTAGCCGTCTTCTTCAAATTCCACCTGAACATCGACACCTTCGCTGATGTTATGGAATGCGTCTTCGATTCCCTTGCGGAACTTCTGCGGAGGATCATCCGAAATGATGACCTTGCGCGGAATAAGACCGATTTGGTCAGCGAGGAACTTGGTATAGGCAAGAGAGTAAGCGGAATCTGCCGTAATAGCAAATTCGCTCGGCATACCATACCAGTATTCAGCGAAGAATTCAGAGAAGTGTTCCAGGTAATAGTAGTAGATACCGTTTTCCTGTTCAATGAACTTTTCACTCTGTTCCTTGTCAATTCCGGCAAAATCAACAACCTTGCGGATAAACGCAGCAGTCGCTTCTGCACCGATAGGAATTTCAGGAATGTGGAGGAACGGCTGACCATATTTCTTCTCAAGGTGTTCTGCGTTTCTCACGCCCACCCACGGCGAAAGCACCAAGTTAAACTGAGCTTCTGGAATGCGCAGCCAATCCTTGACACCGTTATTTTCAGGTCCAAAGAGAACATTGACTTCGAAACCTGCGCCACGGAGAATGCGAGCAATTTCCTGATAGTCACCACGCCAGTTCTGGTTGTAGTAAGGAACTTCAAACCAAAGGTTCACCAGGCCCTTCTTGCGTTCGCCCTTGTAATCGCCAACGAACTGGTCCACGATGGCATTCACAACTTCTTCGTGACCGAAAAGGTTGTTGCCCTTGAAGCCAGCCGTATCTACAGCGACAATCGGGTAACCCATATCGCGATATTCATTCACCAAGCTCGGAACGTCATCACCAATAAGGCCGCCCACGCAACCCGTGAGAACAACATAGAGATCGCCATTGAAAACCTTGAGCGTCGATTTGATCAACTGATCCAAAGTCTTGATACCACCGAACACAATGTCATTTTCGGTAGAGTTTGCGCTCGGCATGTTACCGGCACCGGCAAAAGTGCTACCCTGGAAGCCATTTTCAAAAGTGAGGAATGCCGTTTGCTTAAGCTGGCAACCCGGAGAGCAGTTGGCAATAGGAACAGCCCTCTTGATGCCGACAACCGTATTGGATGCACCAACAGCACAACCAACGCGAGGATCCGAAATAGAATTACTCTTTTTCTTTTTAGCAATATTAAGAACTTCTGACATTTTTAAACTCCCTTATTATGCTTTTCCCGATTCGGATTCCTTTTCGTTATTTTTGCTGAACTTAAAATTTCTCGGTTCCGGCAAATCGTTGAGTGCTTCTGGATGGTTCGTCAGGTAGAACGGATCGTCCTGAGCTAGCCACCAATCAGAATACGGGAGTTTCACATTACGCTTAAGAACTTGGTTAAACTTTGTACGTGAAAGAACGCCCTTGAGCATTTCGCCGATGCGGAGGATACCTTCGTAACCCACCGGGATATGTTCGTCGCCCATGGTGAGGGTCGGGTAGCCAAGGTGACCAGCAACAGATGCAAGGCCCGGATGACGAATAAGCAAGAAGTCCGTCTTGGCGCGCTTCAAAAGCTGCGGGAGCTGGAAGGCACGAGTCTTACTTACCGTATAGTGCGGGATGTCGCCATAAGTTTCCACAAGTTCCTTCAAAGTATCCTGATGCTTACCAGCACCGTCGTAAATCGGGTCATGATGGAACACGAGAGCCGCATCATGGCCAATTCCAAGTTCCGAAAGAACGCTGATAAGGCCGTGTGCGTAAGCAGAACCCGTCATCACGATGCCGTTCTTGCCCTTGAAAAATTCGCGGAGTTCAGCAAGCTTCGGAGCAATGCGTTTGTGTTCACTTTCGATGTATTCTTCGACTTCTTTTTCCTTGCCGACAACTTTTGCAATAGCGCGGAGCCATTCGTCAGTACCCTTGATACCATAAGGCTGCGGAGCATCAATTTGCGGAACACCGAAGGATTCTTCAAGAGCCGTTGCCATGTAACCGCCCAACGTATCGCAGAAAGTAGCGGTTGCAACAGCTTCCGAAGCCTGGCGGATTTCATCATAAGAGGCCGTATCTAAGAGATAGTTGACGCGGAGTCCAAGAGGAGCGAGCATTTCGGTAAAATAGTCCGTTCCCCAGAGGGCAACGATGTTCAGCAAATCGTTTTGCTTTTTAGTCGGATGGCGATTCACAATTTGACGGAGAACGCCATGGAAAGCAATATCAAAGCCGGTAGACCAATGCTTGGAGCGGAAACCTTCGCAGTGCAGCGGGATTACAGGCACGCCAACTTCCGGTTCCATTTCTTCGGCAATAGAGTCGATATCTTCACCGATGATAGCGGTAGCACAAGCCATGCCAATGAAAATTGCTTTTGGATTATAGCGTTCCTTTGTATCGCGGATTGTTTGGCGGAGCTTTTCGGAAGCACCAAACACCATGTCCTGTTCTTTCAGGTTGGTACTGATGTTCAAAGTATTTTGCAGAGGTTTGCCGCGACGCTTAAGGCCCACATGCATAGCAAGGTTAAACTTGGAGTTTTCACCGCTGCAACCGATTGGAGAATGGTCAATCAAGGCGCAGTCCGTGAGGTTTCCCACCTGACACTGGACAATAGCATTGGAGCACATCGTTTCTTGGTTAAGCGGAGAAGCGAGTTCGCAAAGCTTACAGCCGCCGCCCTTGCCTGCACAGCCACCGTGCTTTTTAGCACTGCGTTCGTCGTAAGCAGATTCCTTGATCAAGTCGCTGGCCTTGCCGTCCCAACCGATAATTGTACCCAGTCGATATTCGCGGTTTTCGACCGAGGTCATGTTAAGATTAATATTTGTACCCATAATTTTTCGCCTCCTCCCTGCACTAAATGGAGTAGTCCTTTTCCATCATGCCGTAGTCGATGAGAATTTGTTCCAAGCGGTCCTGCGTCATCGGAGTCGGGATGGTAAAGAGTTCGTTTTCGTCGATGTTCTTCGCGAGTTCGCGGTACACATTGGCCTGGTTGCAATTCGGTTCGAAGTCGATCACGGTCTTCTTGCGGATTTCGGCCTGCTGCACGATGTTGTTACGCGGCACATACTGGATAAGCTGCGTGTTGAGTTCCTTGGTGAATGCGCGGAGCAAGTCAAGTTCGTTATCAACATTACGGCTATTGCAGATGATACCGCCGAGGCGCACTTCGCCGCGTTCAGCGTACTTTGCGATACCCTTACAGATGTTGTTTGCAGCGTAGAGGGCCATCATTTCGCCGGAGGCGACGATGTAGATTTCCTTTGCCTTGCCTTCGCGAATCGGCATAGCGAAGCCACCGCACACAACGTCACCGAGCACGTCGTAGAAAACGTAGTCGAGATCTTCGGTGTAAGCGCCGAGCTGTTCGAGCATGCTGATGGAAGTGATGATGCCGCGGCCTGCGCAACCCACGCCCGGTTCCGGGCCACCGGATTCCACGCAGCGAACGCCCTTGAAGCCGACCTTTTCGAGGTCAGAGAGCTGGATTTCGGTCTTGTTGTCGCGAATGGTATCGAGTACGGTTTTCTGGTGGAGGCCGCCGAGCAGAAGTCGAGTAGAGTCTGCCTTCGGGTCGCAACCGACAACGAGAACATGCTTGCCCTGTTCTACAAGGCCTGCGGTCAAGTTCTGGGTCGTAGTAGATTTACCAATGCCGCCCTTACCATAAATAGCGATTTGGCGCAAACGTTTTGCCATAAAGAAATGTCTCCTTAGGTTTAATTACCTACAGAAACGCTAGGTTTGCGGAATTTTAGAATTAAAGTCTACCCTTTTCAATATTTTTTCAGCCCGTTCCGTTCAAAAAAATTCGTTTTTTAGCATTGCTATAGCTTCATTTTATCACCCAATTCACTCCGATTCTATCGCCATCAAGAAAATCGAACTTTATTCATTTTGTACCCCCGTTTCAATATTGCATTTAGCCTTTATGCTTTTTAAATTATGCGGGACTTCGGAACAGAAGCAAAATTTTAACAGAATACAGAACGCTAGGTAACCATTCTTTCATAAACAAAACCGGCTCGCCGGGGAGTTTAGCCACGCAGAAATTTCGTCTTCGTGGTCCATTTTACATTTGCGCAAAGGAGACTTTTTACATGGCTAAATACAAAGTAGCAGTTGCCACGAATGACGGAGTAAATGTCAATGTTCACTTTGGACACGCAGCCGCATTTGACATCTATGAAGTTGACGAAGCAAGCGGAAAATACGAGAAAATCGAAGTCCGCTTAAAGCCGGAACATTGCGACGGATCTTGCGGAGACGGGACTTGCGGCCAGCGCGAAGTTCAACATTCGTCGATGTACGCAGCCGCCAAGAATCTGGCCGATTTAGATTATGTGCTTTGCGAACAGCTTGGCCCGCAGGCGATCCAGTCCCTGGCTCGTTTTAATGTACGCGCATTCGATATCGCGCTCCCCATCAGCGACGCCATTGCCAAAATCAACATTTACAGGAACAAGATTGCAGAACGCGCTTTGAGATTCAAGGCAAATCACAACGACTAAAATGAGTCTTAGCAAATTTACGATAAGAAAAGCGACACTATCCGATTGCGACGCCATTGCCGAAGTCGAGGCCACATGCTTTCCACCCGCGGAAGCAGCTAAATACGAAGACTTCAAGAAGCGTCTAGAGCGCTATGCGGACTATTTTTTGTTGATGTTCGATGGCGATAAGCTGATTTCATTTGTAGACGGATTTGTAACGGACATCCCCGACCTGAACGACAAAATGTACGAAGACGCCAGCATGCACAATTCCAAAGGGGCATGGCAAATGATTTTCGGAGTCAATACAATCCCCGAATACCGTCGTCAAGGCAACGCCGAAAAACTATTACGATTATTCGTCGAAAACGCCAAAGCCGAAGGTCGCCATGGAGTCGTCCTCACCTGCAAAGAAAAGCTTGTGCACTATTACGCAAAAATCGGCTTTGTCGACGAAGGCGTTTCCAAAGATTCAACGCACGGGAATGTCGTCTGGAACCAAATGCGACTCAAGTTTTAACAAAAAGAGGTAACCATGTCAAATATTCATCATTCTATTACAGAACTTATTGGGCATACACCGCTTCTTGAACTACACAACTTTGAAAAGAATCACAACGCCCAGGGCCACATCCTGGCAAAGCTCGAATACTTCAACGCAACGGGTTCCGTCAAGGATCGCGCTGCCCTCAGCATGATCGAGGCCGCCGAACGCGAAGGCAAACTGAAGCCGGGTGGAGAAATCGTCGATCTCACCAGTGGCAATACAGGAATCGCGCTTGCCGCTATCGCAGCCGCCAAAGGCTACAAAGTCACAATTTTCTTTGAATCCGGCGGTTCCAAAGAACGCGTTCAGGTCATCAAGACTTATGGTGCGCAGCTTTTCGATTACAAAGACATCCCTGAACTGAAAAAAGCCCTTGAAGACGGCACGATTTCTGACAATATCGTTATCGACGCCATCACAAAGTACACCAAAGAACACAACGCATTTTTCATCAACCAGTGCGAAAACGAAAACAATCCTCTCGCCCATTACAACACGACAGGGCCTGAAATTTGGGAAGATACCGACGGCAAAGTCGATTTCGTTGTTTCTATGGCAGGAACGGGAGGCACCTTGAACGGGCTTTCAAAATACTTCCGTGAAAAGAATCCGAATGTCAAAATCGTCGGTGTGCAGGCCACTCCAGACTCGCGCTATTTCACGCCAGAAGCCGAAAAGAATGGCGTCATCGACGGTGTCGCTCCGTTCGCGAATGTTCCCGAGCCGCCCTCATTCCTGAAGGATTCAGCAATTTACGATGAATACATCGAAGTTTCTACATTGCAGGCAAAGGCCGTAGCGCACGAGCTCGCTGAACACGAAGGGCTCTTCTTGGGCACATCAAGTGCAGCAGGCATTTACGCCGCATCAATCGTCGCCGCACGCCCTGAAAACAAAGACAAGAACATTGTCGTCATCACAGCCGACAACGGATTCAAATACCTTTCCACAAAAGTTTACGCATTGAACAAATAAGACTCATTGCGTAAATAGCTCCTAATACTCCTTCTCGCCAATGCGGGAAGGAGTTTTTTATTAGTCACAATAGCAACAATCAATATGTATAATTCCGACCGATAGCGTCCAATATTTAAACAAAATTAGGATAAAATAATTCTGAATTATTTTATCATTTCGCTTGCAAAAAATCTTTGAATGCGCAAAGACGCTTTTTACCTTTATTCCGTCAACAACAATAAAACTAAGGAGTCTGATCAATGAATATCAACGCAAAAAAAATTATTTCCGCTATCGCACTCGCCGCCGTCAGTTCTTTTGCAGAATGGGATTACTATACCGTCCTCGACGAGCATCAAGGTCAAGCACGACTCAAGGCCAATTACTGGTACAACGGAGATTTCCACTCCACATCTTTTGACCTGAACGCCCGCTACACGGTTGTCAAAGGATTAGAATTGAGCCTCACCGGCCTCGGCTACCAGCTTTTCGCCGATCCGAATGACGAAACCAAGGAAGGGGATGGATTCAAGGACTTTAGCGTGGGTGCAAAATACGCATTCAATCCGAATTTTTCCGTTTTCCTGGATGCAAACATTCCGGCAGGCGCCAAGGAAGTGTCCAGCGAGGAATTCAGCCTTAAAGGTGGCGTTCAGTGGTTCTTGCCGATCACAGAACAGTTCGGTATTGGTAACGAATTCGGTTTGACCGTTCCGTTCAAGCATGATGGAGTCCAGCGCGGTCTTGTCGCCGATTACGGTTTCGAATTCTATTACGCATTCAACTCCGGAATCACACCATTTACAGGTTTTGTATTTTCGAGCCAGTTGACAGATTCAAAGGACGTCGACAAGTCCGAATCCGGAACGGGAGCTTCCAATATTTCCTTCTGGTCTGGCATCTCCTACAATGTCACCAAAAATCTCAATCTGACGCTTTACACTGATGTCGAATACGCCGCACACGGAGCCTATCTGTCCGGCTACATCTTCCAAACCACATTCAGTTTCTAAAAAGGAGGCAGCAATAATGAATTTTAAACACCTCATTAAAACAACACTTATAAGCGCTCTGCTTTTCGGAGCATGCGCTTTCGCCGAAATTAAAACAGTTCGAATCGCACATTACACAGGAGTGTTGTGCAGTGCACCGGTTCATACCGCTTGGCTCAAGGGATTCTTTGATGAAGAATTCAAAAAAATCGGGCAGAAATACGAAATGGTACCGATTGCCGAAGGCTCCGGTTCCGTCAACGACCTGATTGTCGCCGGGAAAGCGGACGCAGGTAACGAACTTCTCGCGACAGAACTTCAGCCTATCCAAAACGGTCTCCCGATTATCTTTGTGACAGGCGTTCACACAGGTTGCACCAAGTTCTACGTCACAAAGCAATCGACCATCAAAAAGCTCAGGGACTTGAAAGGACGCAAGACCAAAATCGGCGTCATCGGACTTTCCGACAGTTCGATCATGACTTTCAAGCGCAAGCTCCGTGACTTAGGCGTTGTCGCCGACGGCCCCGAAGCGGATGTCGAATTCGTTGTCTACGGCGCAAGCGACTTGCCGTTGGCTCTTCAAAAGGGAGCCGTGGACATTATCGCCCTTCACGATCCGACCGCTACAACCGCCGAGGAAGAATACGGTTTCCGCAAGCTCCTGGACACCGCCACCGATCCGAAATTTGCTGTAGAATACTGCTGCATCGCATTCGTGAGCCTCAAACTTTGGAAAGAAAATCCGGAAGGAGCAGCCGCATTCACTCGCGCAGTCGCTCGCGGTTCCGCATTCGTCAACGCGAACCCGCGTGAAGCCGCAAGACTCCAACTCGCAAAGGATATCGTTCCCGGAAGCGAAGATTTCAACACCAAACTACTTGAAAGCTACACCCACATTCCATCCCGCAAAGCAACGATTCGCACATTCAGAACCGTCGCCACGGAACTCCAGAAAACGGGCGTACTCAAGAAAAAGTTGAACATCGAAAAGTTCATCACAAGCCACTTTGCCGACTTCGCATCTAAGGGAATCCACGTTCCTGACGGCTACAAATACGACAAGGATACAGACACATTTACAGAAACGACCGAAGAACCGAAAACCTTGGCAAAAAAGATCGTTGAGAACTAAAAACAGGGGTGCAATTTGGTTTATATAACCATTGCCTATAGCACCCAATACACGAATAAAATTAGAACAAAATATTTTTGAATTATTTTGTTTTTCCACTTTCAAAACATCTTTGATTTAGAAAAAGTGATTTTTACTTTTCCAAGAAATAAAAAAATAGGGAAACTAAAATGAATTTACGAAGCATCATTAAGACCACGCTCATAAGCGCCCTCCTCCTCGGAACAAGCGCTTTTGCCGATTTCAAACCAGTCCGAATCGCTCATTACACTGGTGTGTTGTGTAGTGCCCCGGTTCATGTCGCCTGGCTCAAGGGTTACTTTGACGAAGAATTCAAAAAGATTGGCCAGAAATACGAAATGGTTCCTGTTGATGCAGGAAAGAATTCTGTGAATGAGCTCATCGTCGCAGGTAAAGTCGATGCAGGGAACGACTTGCTCGCAACAGAACTACAGCCCATTCAAAACGGTCTCCCTATCGTTTTTGTCACCGGAGTCCATACGGGTTGCACCAAGTATTACGTCACCAAGAAATCGACTATTAAAAAGCTCGAAGACTTGAAGGGACGCAAGACGAAGGTGGGTGTCATCGGCTTGTCCGATAGCTCCGTGATGTCGTTCAGACGCAAGCTTCGCGACCTGGGCATCATCGCTGACGGCCCGGAAGCTGATGTCGAATTCATCGTCTATGGAGCAAGCGACTTGCCGATCGCCCTTGAAAAAGGTGCCGTCGACATCATCGCACTTCACGACCCGACGGCAGCCAAGGCCGAACAGGAATACGGCCTGCACAAGCTTCTTGACACTGCAATCGATCCGAAGTTCGCTGTAGAATACTGCTGCGTCGCCTTTGTAACGCTCAAGCTATGGAAGGAAAATCCAGAAGGTGCAGCCGCCTACACGCGCGCCGTCGCCCGCGGTTCCGCATTCGTGAACAGCAACCCGCGCGAAGCCGCAAGACTCCAGCTTTCGAAGGATGTCGTCTCCGGTACTGAAGAATTCAACGCCAAGCTGCTCGAAAGCTACGGGCACATTCCGTCTCGCAAGGCAGCGCTCCGCACGTTCAATATCGTCGCCGCAGAACTCCAAAAGACAGGCGTCTTGAAGAAAAAGCTGAACATCGAAAAGTTCGTCAAGGGCCACTTTGCCGACTTTGAATCAAAGGGTATCAAGATTCCGGATGGCTACACCTACGACAAGGCCACTGACAAATTCACAGAGACCTTCGAAGAGCCGAAATCTTTAGCAAAAAAATAAACATAGGCGACCCCGCCCCGGAATAAATCCGGGATGACAAAAGTCCGGGGTGACATTAAAAAGCATTTTAAAAAAAGAGGTAACGATGTCCAATATTCACCATTCTATCACCGAGCTCGTCGGTCACACTCCGCTTCTGGAGCTCCACAATTTTGAAAAAAATCACAACGCCAAGGGTCACATCTTGGCAAAACTCGAATACTTCAACCCGTCCGGCTCCGTGAAGGACCGCGCCGCTCTCAGCATGATTGAAGCAGCCGAGCGCGAAGGCAAGCTCAAACCGGGCGGAGAAATCGTCGAAATCACGAGTGGCAACACGGGTATTGGCCTTGCCGCTATCGCTGCCGCTCGCGGTTACAAACTCACCGTTTTCTTTGAACCGGGCGGATCCGAAGAACGCATTCAGGTCATCAAGACCTACGGCGCAACGCTCTACGGTTACGACAAGCTCCCGAACGTTCAGAAGAGCATTGACGAAGGGGCTTTCTCCGTAAGTATTTTGCTTTCTGACGTGCGAAAGTACGCCGAAGAACACGGCGCATTCTTCATCAACCAAATTGAAAACGAAAACAACCCGCTCGCCCACTACAACACCACGGGTCCGGAAATCGTCGCCGATACCGATGGTAAAGTCGACTTCATCGTTTCCATGGCAGGTACGGGCGGCACACTGAACGGTCTTTCCAAGTACTTCCGCGAACACAATCCGAATGTGAAAATCGTCGGTGTGCAAGCCACGCCTGATTCCCGCTTCTTCACCCCGGAAGCCGAGGAACATGGCGTTATCGATGGCGTCGCTCCGTTCGCCAATGTCCCGGAAGCGCCTCCTCTGCTGAAGGATTCCACGATTTACGATGAATACATCGAAGTTTCCACATTGCAGGCAACTGGCGTCGCTCACGAACTTGCCGAAAAGGAAGGTCTCTTCCTTGGAACATCCGGTGCAGCAGGCATCTACGCCGCCTCCATCGTGGCAGCCCGTCCAGAAAACGAAGGAAAGAACATTGTCGTTATCACGGCCGATAACGGGTTCAAGTACCTTTCCACAAAGGTGTACGCTTTGAAGAAGTAAGACTCATTGTGTACAAGCTCCTTCCCGTGGCCTCACAAGGGGAGGAGCTTTTTTTATTCAAGGAGTTTAAATGAAGGAAAAACTGATCAATACTTTAAGAAGATTTTTGCCCTTTTTAGGGGTTGTCATAGCATTCGCTGTCCACTTGCTCATCGAAGACAGCGACGAACACCCCGAAGCAGAAGAAGCTTACTACACCTGGATTTTGTATTTCTTCTTGGCAGCGACATTCATCCTTGGCATCGTCTCGATTTTCGTCAAGAAACTGCGAAAAAGTCTGGAGTATTCCGGCGCATTTTGGGGTGGCGTAGGAATCGTCGTCGCCATCATCGACATCGTCATCGGAAAATACGCCCTCTTCCCCGTCCTTTTTTTCCCGAAGTACGATAACATTCTCGCCCAGTTTTTCGAAGGCTACGAAATCATCCTCAAGTGCATTTGGCACTCGACAAAACTTTTGGTCACCGGATTCCTTTATGGCGCCGGATTCGGCTTTGTCACGGGCGTCCTTCTCGGATTCAACAAAAAATTCAATTACTGGATCAACCCCTACATCAAGCTGATCGGCCCAATCCCCGCAACAATCTGGATTCCGATTTCGCTTACGATTTTCCCGACAACTTTTGGCGCAAGCGTCTTCATCATCGCACTTTCCGTCTGGTTCTCGGTCGCCCTCATGACGAGTTCTGCAATACAGGCCGTCCCTAAAGCCTACTTCGAAGTTTCACGCACGCTCGGCGCAAGCAACGCATTCCAGATTTTCCGGGTTGGCATTCCAGCCGCCATACCCTCCATTTTCCTCGGAGTCTTTTACGGCATCATCAGTGCATTCCTGGCGCTCATGACCGCAGAAATGTTCGGCGTCAAATACGGCATCGGCTGGTACATCTCTTGGCAAAAGGCCATGCTCGTCTACAGCGGCGTTTACGCAGGCATCATCGTCATCGCGGTCTACTGCATGCTCACGCTCACCATACTCTTTAAATTGCGCGATAAAATCTTGAATTGGCAGAAAGGTACTTTGAAATGGTAACAGAAAACAACGGAAACGCAAAAGGCGCAATCCACATTGAAAATCTCGTAAAGACATTTATCAGTAACGAAGGCGAAACAGTCGCCGCATTGAACGGCGTCAATCTTGAAATTCCCGCCGGCAGTTTCGTGAGCCTTATCGGTCCATCCGGTTGCGGAAAGACGACACTCCTGAGGCAAATCGCAGGGCTTGCCGAGCCCACCTCGGGAGGCGTATTCGTCGACGGCAAAAAAGTCACCAAGCCTGGAGCCGATCGTGGTTTTGCCTTCCAGCAGGCAACGCTTTTCCCGTGGCTCAACATCCGCGACAATATTTCGCTTGGACTCAGGGCCCGCCATGTGTACAAGGAACACAAGCAAGATGTGGATGAATTCATCGAGACTGTTGGGCTCAAGGGATTCGAAAAATCGTATCCGCACGAACTTTCGGGCGGTATGAACCAGCGAGCAAGCCTCGCAAGAGCGCTTGTCGGCCACCCGGACATCCTCCTTTTGGACGAACCCCTCGGCGCATTGGACGCCTTTACGCGAATGGCTATGCAAGATGAAATCCATCGCCTTTGGAAAAAGTACAAGACCACCATGGTCATGGTCACGCACGATGTCGACGAAGCGCTTTACCTCAGCAATTATGTCGTCGTGATGAAGGCACGCCCCTCAAAAATCGAGCAGGTTATCAAAATCGATCTCCCGTTCCCGCGAGTGCGCACGCAAGATACCTTTGTGCTTTACCGAAAGAAGATCCTTGAAATTCTCAATTTTGCAGGAAAGATTCCAGAACCTGAGTATTACTTGTAATTGCAGGACGGTTATAGAAAAAAGCTATAAAAAGCGCTAGAAATATAATATTGGACAATAGTATCAATTCCTTCTATATTTGTGCCGGCGTGAAAAGCCTACAACTGCAAAGTTTTGCAAGGGAGACTCGCCATGTCAGAAGATATAGAACGAAATTTAGACTTTGATACCGTTATCGAGCGTCGCCATACGAATTCCCTCAAATACGATTTCGCGGTAGAACGACGTGTCATAAAGCCGGGTGAAGATCCTTACAGTCTTCTCCCGCTTTGGGTCGCTGACATGGATTTCAAGACCTCTTCGTTCATCCAGGACGAATTGATTCGCGCAGCTGAATATGGAATTTTCGGATACAGCGAGCCTAAAGAGGACTACTACGAAGCCGTCAAGAGTTTCTACCGCCGCCGTCACAACTACAACATCGAAGACCGCAAATGGATCATCAAAGTTCCTGGCGTGATGTTCGCGCTCGGTATGGCCATTAAAGCCTTCACGAAAGAAGGCGACGCCATACTGATCCAGCAGCCGGTCTATATGCACTTCGCCGATGCCATCATCAACAACGACCGCAAAGTCGTGAGCAACGATCTTGTTTACGGAGAAGATGGTCGCTACCATATCGACTTCGAAGATTTCGAAAAGAAAATCGTCGAAAACAACATCAAGCTCTTTTTGCTTTGCAGCCCGCACAATCCCGTTTGCCGCGTCTGGACTTGTGAAGAGCTTACTCGCCTCGGCGAGATTTGCCTCAAGCACAATGTCATTGTCGTGAGCGACGAAATTCATAGCGATTTCGTCTTTGAAGGAACGCATACCGTATTCGGTTCAATAAGCGAAGAACTTGCGGACAATTCCATCATCGTCACCGCCCCGACAAAAACATTCAACTTGGCAGGCATCCAAATCGCACACGCCTTCATAAAAAATCCGTCCATCCGCCGCGCATTCCGCAAGCAAATCTTTGCTACAGGTTACAGCCAAGTCAGCATCCAGGGAATCGTCTCGGCACAGGCTGCCTACAGCAAAGGCGATGTTTGGCTTGATGCACTCCTCAAATACATCAAGGGCAACATCGACTTTACAGATAAATTCATTAAGGAGAACTTGAAAGGTGTAAAGCTCGTACCGATGGAAGCGACCTACCTCGCATGGATTGACTTTAACGGAACAGGACTTTCGCCAGACGAAATCCAAGACCGCATCCGCAACAAAGCTCGACTGTGGCTCAACAACGGGATTTTTTTCGGAAACAACGGAGAAGGATTCCAGCGGCTCAACCTTGCTTGTCCACGATGTATCCTGGTCGAGGCTCTCAACAGACTAAAAGCTGCGTTCGATTCATAAACGGCGCACAACGAGAAGCCCCCAGGAAGCCTTGAATCCACCTGGGGGTTTCTTCTATTTATAATATTCCTATAATACATATAGGATTAGAAAGGAAAAATTTTTATATTTTCGCAAAGTCGCGAAGTTCACTTTATTTTAGGGATCAGAATCAACTATGACATTACAACAGTTACGCTACGCCATCGGCATCTCTAAAGTCGGTTCCTTCAACAAGGCTGCCGAGTCCTTATTCATTTCCCAGCCTTCTTTGACGACAGCCATCCACGACCTCGAAGACGAAATCGGCATCACGATTTTCAACCGTACGAGTCGCGGTGTCACGCTCACCCCCGAAGGCGAAGAATTCATCGCCCGCGCGAACGAACTTTACAACCACTACACTTCCGTTCTCGAACGCTACAGCAAGGAAGAACAGAAGAAGAAGCGTTTCGCCGTTTCGACGCAGCACTATTCCTTCGCCGTGAAGTCCTTCGTGAACATGGTGAAAAAGTTCAACATCGACGACTACGAATTTGCCCTTCGCGAAACAAAGACGAAAGAAGTCATCGACGACGTGACAAGCCTCCGCAGTGAAATCGGCATCATCTACTTGAGCGACTTTAACCGCAAGTACATCACGTACCTACTGAGAGAACACGACCTCGTTTTCCAGAAGCTGATTGATTGTAACGCTTACGCCTACATGTGGAAGAACAATCCGCTTGCCAAAAAGCCCTATGTCAACCTCGAAGACCTTTCGGAATACCCGTGCCTTTCTTTTGAACAAGGCGAAAGCGGCAACTACTACTTCGCCGAAGAAATTTTAAGTACAAACGAATACCACAGAACCATCAAGGCAAACGACCGTGCCACTATGCTTAACTTGATGGTGGGTCTCAACGGTTACACACTCTGCTCCGGCATCATCAGCGAAGAAATCAACGGTTCCGATTACGTGGCCGTGCCGTTCAAGGACGCCAAGGGTGAAAACGACCGCAAGATGGAAATCGGTTACATCACCAAGAAGAACTTCATGCTCAGCACGATTTGCCGCATTTACATCCGCGAGATGGAAGAATACCTAAGCGCTTACACGGCTGAACATCGTTCAGAACAGTAGCATTACCCCGGTTCTACGAACCGGGATTTTCTATAATTGTTTTTATGTCCCTTAGCTCTAGCATTTTCAACCGTACATCGCTCCTTCTCGGCGACGATGTCATGGAAACCATCTACAAGAAGCGTGTCATCATTTTTGGGCTCGGCGGTGTCGGTAGCTGGTGCGCCGAAAGCCTTATCCGCTCAGGAATACAGGAACTCGTTCTCGTCGATTCTGACCGCGTCTGCATCACCAATGTAAACCGCCAACTGATGGCAACCCCAAAGACCGTCGGCCAAGTCAAAGTCGAAGTTCTCAAGAACCGCTTGCTCGAAATCAATCCGCACGCCAAAATCGTCGCGCTGCAAGACATCTACGAAGCCGCGAATACCGAAAAATTCCAGCTAGACACATTCGACTACATCATCGATGCCATCGACAGTCTCGAAAACAAGATGCAACTGCTGTGGCACGCCTCCAAAACTAAGGCTACCGTATTTTCTTCAATGGGTGCCGCACTCAAGATGGACCCCACGCGAATCAAGGTCGCAGAATTCTGGAAAGTTTCCGGATGTCCCCTCGGCCGCGCACTCCGCGACAAGTTCAAACGCAAAAAGCTTTTTCCCAAGAAAAAAATTATGTGCGTCTATAGCGACGAACTCTTGAAAAACCGCGGGAAAAGCACCTCGTGCGGAACAGACGCCTGCATGTGCCCCAAAGTCCGCCACGAACGCAGCGAAGCGGAACTTCAAAACGAGAATCTCGTCGATCACGAATGGTGCAGCACCAAGGCGCAAATCAACGGCACCATGGCACACGCTACCGCCATTTTCGGATTCACCATCGCCGGCCTCGTGATGCAAGACATTTATCAAAAGTCCAGTTCCATACCAAATTCAAAATAACGTCACACCAGCCTGTCATCCCGGCCTCTGTGCCGGGAACTCCTTACACGATTTTTTTGCTCTGACAGCCTTTCTATAGTTTTTTTCTATAAAACGTCCTAAAAACAAAGTATTGGACAAACGCATAAACGCCTTCTATATTTGGCATCGTTCAAAGACAAGGAGGTATTTATGACAAACGGCTTATTTTTTGGATCTATAACAGTTGCACTAGGCACCATCGTTTCGCTGCTCTCCTTCGTTTTGCTTCCTTTTTGCAAGCCCACGGAGGATTTCGTCATGCGATGCCATTACACCTCCATCACGGACGGTTTCGTGGGCATTGCCATCGCACTTGTCGGCATCGCTTACTTGCTTTTACCCAAAGCACAGAAGGCTTTGTCTTTCACAGTGATCGTCTTGGGAGTCCTCACGTCACTTGTTCCCACAGTCATTGTAGGCGTCTGTTCGCACCCGCATATGCACTGTCATTCTATTTCTTCCCCAGTCCTTCAGCTGGCAGGGATCGTCATCGCACTTTTTGGTGTGGCTAATACCGCCTTTTTGGCAAGCCGCAACTTTGAATCGGAGGATTTTTCTAATGAAGCACACAACGCTTAAAATTATTTATACCAACTTTTGGAGCCATCCCGTCCGAAGCCTCGGCCTTGTGATTCTGACAGCCATCGCTTCAGCGACATTACTTTCCAGTGTCATTTTTTCCAAAAGTCTCGACACCGGATTCGAACAGCTTTCATCCCGTATGGGAGCCGATTTACTCATCGTCCCCCGCGGAAGCGAAGCCCAGGAACAGTCCATCCTCTTGCAAGGAGACTTGAGCCACCGATCACTCCCCCGTGAAGTTTTAGATTTCACCCGAAAGCTCCCCGGAGTAAAAATTGCATCCCCGCAATTCTACTTCACGACGCTCAGTGCAAGCTGCTGCGACAAGAAAGTCAACATCATCGGATTCGATCCCAAGACAGATTTCACGATCAAGCCCTGGATCCGCAAAACATACAAGAGTGAATTCAAGCCCGGTTACGTCATCGCCGGAAGCGACATTGACATCGAAAAAGGCGGAATCATTAAATTCTTCGATAAGGAATTTACTGTCGTCGGTGCCCTTGAGCCTCTTGGTAACAGACTCGATCAAGCCATATTTGCCGACATCGAGACAATCGAATTGCTGCGCCAGGCTGCCGCCAGCAAGGGTTACAACTTCATTTCCGAAGGAGAACCCTCCGCAATTCTCGTAAACCTCGAAAAGGGAGCCGAATTCGAAAAACTTTCTCAAGCAATCCACGAACAATTTGACGACCTGCACGTCGTCCCGCGCAAGAACATGTTCGACAGCGTCATCGCCACTGCAGCATCATTCAAAATTGCGGTCTGGATCATCTCCGGGTTTTTCCTGTTCGTCGTAATTACAGTCGTCTACATCGCATTCTCGGTTTCGACAAACGAACGCAAGCGTGAATTTGCGACGCTCCTGATTATCGGAGCCACACGCAAAAAGCTCACCGACATCGTTCTCGGAGAATCCTTGATCGCAAGCGGAAGCGGAGCCTTTGCCGGCACGCTTTTCGGAGCCGTCGGCATCATATCGTTCCGCTTCTTGATCCAGGACAACTTGCAGATACCCTTTTCTCTCCCTAACGCATCCACCATCCTTTTAACGATCATCGGTTCGTTCCTCATTCCCGCCATCGCAGGTATCGGAGCGGCATACCATATCGCTAGAAGAGTCGGAAAAATCGACGTATACACCGCATTAAAGGAGGACGCTTAATGATACTTAACGGAAACAACATAACAAAGCAATATACAAGACGTGGCGAAAAATTTAATGCGGTCGACAAAGCTGATTTCTTCGCATGGTCCGGAGACTTTACGGTCATCTTCGGAGAATCCGGAAGCGGCAAGAGTACGCTTTTGAACGCACTCGCAGGTGTCACCGCACCGACATCCGGCAGCGTTGAAATCGACGGCCAGCCCATCTTCAAGCTGAGTGACGAAGAACTTGCCTACTTGCGAAACGGGCGCATCGGCTACATTCCGCAGAACGCAGCCAGCCTTTCCGCATTCACCGTAGCCGAGAACATCACCTTGACATCGACCTTGTACAACAAGAAAATCGACAAGGAACATATCAAGGCTCTGCTGAACAAGCTTGGCATTTCGCACCTGGCAAACGAATACCCTCAAAATTTGTCCGGTGGCGAATTGCGCCGCGTCGCCATCGCAAGGGCTCTTGCCAACAAGCCAGACCTGATCATCGCTGACGAACCGACAAGCAATCTCGATGAAGAAAACAGCCGCAAGGTGTATAGCCTTTTTGCAAGGCTTGCACGGACGGGAGTCGCTGTCGTCATCGCCACGCATGACAAGGCCGCATTCGGATACAGCAACCGCGTTTACCATATGAAAGCGGGATCGCTCGTTCCTGACGTCGGCGAATACGGCAACCTGTAAAATTTCTATTTTTGCAAATATACCGTTCTGCATTTCAGCAGCCTCATTCTGCTCAAGTCGTCATCCCGGATCCATTCCGGGATCTTCTTACACGGTTCAAATACAGATACGCTATGAAATGTGGAATTTTTTCGGATATTTGAGCAATTATGAAACTTCTCATCATCTACTTTCTGGTCCTTGGATTCATTTGCATCCGCGACTTGTTCAAGGTCAAGAATTTCGACGATTACGTCGTTGCAGGCCGTAAGCAAACCAGCCCATTCGTTTTCATGAGCCTCATGGCGACCGTCCTTGGGGCTTCTGCAACAGTGGGCATCGCCGCCCGCGCCGAAAGCATCGGCTTTGCAGCATTCTGGTGGCTGGGCGTCGGTGCAATCGGGTTCTGGTTCCAGGCTGCGTTCCTGAGCAAGCCGGTTCATGACCTCGACGTGCGCACACTCCCCGAAATCGCCGAAAAGACGGTCGGAAAGACAGGGCGAAAGCTCGTCGCATTCATCATTGCCATTTCATGGATAGGAATCATCGCCGCGCAATTTGCTGCCGTCGCCGGGTTCATCGGACTTGTGCTAGGCCACGACGCCGGAACGCAATCCGTTTTAATCACGGCCGTCATCGTGATTGTCTACACACTTTTGGGCGGGCAACTTTCGGTTGTCCGCACCGACGCACTGCAATTCGGAATTTTGACTCTTGGATTTTTCGCCGCTGCGGTTTATCTGTTCGGCGGATTTTCTGGCACAGAAAATGCGGCGATTCAAACGGCACAAAACATCGCGAACGAAACCGGCACGCATTCTGCAGGCCTTGCCACTTTCGGAAACTTTAATCTCCTGAACGAAAAATTCGGCTTTGCTGATTTAGTGATGATGCTATTTACCGTCGGTGGAGCCTACTTCCTCGGACCCGACGTGATTTCGAGAAACCTCGTCGCCAAAGATTCCCCATCGGCCCGCAAGGCTGTCGTCATCGGAAGTTTCGCCATTCTTGTCTTTAGCGTGATCATCGTCCTACTTGGCATGTGGGCAGCCACCTACGCTCCGAACGCAGAAGGCAGCAACGTAAATCCATTATTCCGCCTCGCATCTGGAGTACTCCCGCTTCCGCTTGCAGCACTCTTGTCTGTCGGACTTTTATCGGCATTGCTCTCATCGGCCGACACATGCCTCATCAACTCCGCAGCCATTTTCGGGAGCGACATTCTGAACACGCGCCGTATTTCTGTAATACGTTTGCTAGTCGTCGTCATCGGCATCATCGCCACTTACCTTGCGCTCCAGGGCAAAGACATCATCGGACTTTTGACGATGGCCTATTCCGTCTACACGCCGGGAATCGTCGCCCCGCTCGCAGTCGCCATCATTGCGCATAAAAAGTTCAGCATCAAAAAAACATTGTGGTACGCAGGCGTCGTTGTCGGTGGACTTTTCGGGCTCATTCCCGCAATCCTCGCTTCGACAGCCAAGATTGCAACACCCGCCTACCTCCCCCATATCGGCATCGCCGTTTCGCTCGCATTCGCGATCGTAAGCTTGAAAAAGAAATAACGAAAAAGTCGCGGGTCATTCCCGCGACTTTTTTTATTGCAAATCAAACAAACAGAAACTGTTCTTTCGTCTCTCGTCTGTAGGGGCGCAGCACCATTCTTTCAACTAGTAAATAAACGAGCATATAGGCTTCCCACCTTCGACGGGAAGCCATGCTTTTCATTAGTAAATGAAAAGCATCTCGCGATACTTCGGCAAGGGCCAGAGTTCGTCAGGAACGATCTTTTCCAAGCCATCCACTTCCTTGCGGAGAGCGGCAATCGCATCGACAATGCCTTCGTGGAGACCACTGAGCGATTTTTCCATCACGTCAATAGCAGCCACCAAGCGGTTCATACCTTCGCCAAGCGATTTAGCGTAACCGTCGAGACCCGGGAATCCCTGATTCAAAGCCATCTCGTTTGTCTTGAGGGCCTTGGAATAAGCTTCCACGACCTTCGGCAAAATGATGTTCTTCGCCATGTCGCGAGCGATTTCACCTTCGATGTGAATACGCTTGTGATAATCTTCCACATTCACTTCGTAACGGGAAACCATTTCGGCACGGTTCATCACGCCATACTTTTCGAAGAGGGCAATGTTTTCTTCCTTCGTCAAGGCCTGCAAAGCTTCCATCGAAGTGCGGATATTCGGGAGACCGCGCTTTTCGGCTTCCTTCACCCAGTCTTCGGTATAGCCGTTGCCATTGTACAAAATGCGCTTGTGTTCCTTCACGATCTTTTGCAGAATCTTCTGCAAGCCCGTGTGGAAGTTCTTGTCATCGAGCTTTTCGAGCTGTTCCGAAATCATATCAAACGCTTCGGCAACAATCGTGTTCAGAACAACATTCGGTTCAGAGCAGCTCTGGCTAGAGCCCGGTGCGCGGAATTCGAACTTGTTGCCCGTAAATGCAAACGGCGAAGTTCTGTTGCGGTCGGTAGCGTCACGCGGAAGCGGCGGAAGCATATCAGAACCAAGCTTCATTGCGCCAGCCTGCTTGCTGGACTTGGGCACGCCTTGTTCGAGCTGTTCAATCACGTCCGTGAGCTGATCGCCCAAGTAAATGGAAATGATTGCCGGAGGAGCTTCATGAGCGCCAAGACGGTGGTCGTTACCTGCACCGGCGCAAGTCATGCGGAGCAAATCGGCATGCGTATCGACGGCGTACATAATAGCGCAAATCGCAGTGAGGAACACAGCGTTCTGATGCGGGTCCTTGCCCGGATTGAGCAAATTGCCCTTGCCGTAAGAAAGGCTCCAGTTGTTGTGCTTACCAGAACCGTTCACACCAGCAAACGGCTTTTCGTGCAACAGGCAAACAAGACCATAGCGGTCAGCCACGTTGCGGAGCGTTTCCATCACGAGCATATTGTGGTCGCAAGCGAGGTTCACTTCTTCGAACAACGGAGCAAGCTCGAACTGAGCCGGAGCCACTTCGTTGTGGCGGGTCTTTGCCGGGATGCCGAGCTTCCACAGTTCCTTTTCCACATCGTTCATAAAGTTCAGGATGCGGCTCGGAATGCTGCCGAAGTAGTGGTCATTCATTTGCTGGTGCTTTGCAGGAGTTGCACCGAAAATCGTGCGACCGGATTGATACAAGTCCGGACGTTGCAGATAAAATCTCTTGTCAATGAGGAAGTATTCCTGTTCGGCGCCAAGCGTGACTGTCGTTTTCTTCGGACCAGCCTTGAAGCAAGTCATAAGGCGGCGAGTCGACTTCGAAAGAGCCTGCAAGCTGCGGAGGAGCGGAGTCTTCTTGTCGAGAGCTTCACCCGTGTAGCTGCAGAACGCCGTCGGGATGCAGAGCGTCGCACCGTTGCCGTGACGCTTGATGAACGCCGGGCTCGTCGGATCCCAGGCCGTATAGCCGCGGGCTTCGAACGTAGAACGGAGTCCACCACTCGGGAAGCTGGAGGCATCCGGTTCGCCCACAATCAAGTTCTTGCCGCTAAAGGCCATAATCGCCTTGCAACCAGACGGTTCAAGGAAGCTGTCATGCTTTTCGGCCGTCGCACCCGTCAAAGGCTGGAACCAATGAGTAAAGTGCGTTGCACCGCGATCCATTGCCCAGCGCTTCATGGCGTGAGCCACATCGCCAGCGATGCTCGGATCAAGAGCGACACCTTCGTCAATCGTTGCGAGAAGCTTTTCGCAAATGTCCTTCGGGAGGTAGTTGCGCATGGCATCGGCATTGAAAACGTCTTCGCCATAAAAATCGACGTTTGCCGGGGCGGCAGGCAGCACAGCGCTCACCGGAGAAGTTGCGATATCGTAGATGGCCTTATTACGACTACTGTTCATTTTTTACCCTTAAAATTTTTCCCGTATTGTCATCCCGGACTTGTTCCGGGATCACCTTTTCAGAGATTTTTATTTAACAGACTTAAAACTAGCAATGGCAGCACCCCTTTGCACTGTACAAAATCACCTATTTTTCTTGCATTTTATTACATTTTTGTAAAAATACAGTGTAATATTACATTTTTGTAAAGCCAGCAGCAAATTTTTTGCTATATTACAAGCGTTCATCTCTCCTAGAGCTGCGTCGGGTCGCCTCAAAACGGCCCGATGCAGCAACAGAGAACCCTAAACGTCACAAAAGACGTTCCAAAAACAACATGGATATAGAAGCTCTTGAAAACACGACTTTCGCGGCCATCGTCGAGAAAATCCAAAAGGTTCGCAAGCGTGGCGAGCTTCTTGAAAGCATTCAGGGCATTTTAAAGAAAAACTTCGAAACCGTCGAAGTCCAGCACCAAATCGAGTGTCAAAAGATCCGCAACATCATCGAAGGCATCCCAGGCGAACTCATCGGCAACACCCGTGAAATGCGCGAGGTGAGCAAGCTCGTACGGCAAATCGCCCCCACCAACGCGACAGTCCTTATCCGCGGCAAGGCTGGCACCGGCAAGGA
Organism: Fibrobacter sp.; assembly: GCA_045224895.1. Lineage (GTDB taxonomy): Bacteria > Fibrobacterota > Fibrobacteria > Fibrobacterales > Fibrobacteraceae > Fibrobacter. The sequence continues at coordinate 10,008 of JBGVAT010000037.1, read as the reverse complement.
ATACGTCGCACGTAGCATCCACGAGCTTTCAGAACGTCGCAACAGTCCGTTCATCGCCCTCAACTGCGACGCCCTCAGCGAAGGCGCCAACTCTTTTGAAAGCGAACTTTTCGGCTTTGAACGCGGAGCCTTTACAGGCGCCACCAACAGGCACATCGGCAAGGCCGAACAGGCAAACGGCGGCACACTCTTTTTAGACGAAGTCGCCGATTTACCGCTGACCGCTCAGTTGAAACTCTTGCAGTTCATCCAGGAGCAACGATTCAACCGCCTGGGCAGCAACATCGTCCAGCCCTCCAACGTGCGCCTCATCGTAAGCACCGGCAAGAATCTCGAAGCGATGATGCAGCAGGGAACATTCCGCGAAGACCTTTACTACCGTCTGAACATCTTCCAGATTTCGCTCCCCGAACTGGTGCAGCGCAAGACGGACATTTTACTTTTGGCAGACCACTTCATCGAAAAGATGAACTTGAAGTACGGCAAAAAAATTTTGCGTTTAAGCACGCCTGCCATCGACATGCTCATGAGTTACCATTGGCCGGGCAACGTGCGCGAACTTGAAAACTGCATCGAACACGCGTGCCTTGCTACAACGGACGTGTGCATCAACGCCTACGATCTGCCGCCCACGCTGCAAACCGACGTCACCTCGGGTACATCCGTACTCCCCGAAGGCAACAGCCCTCTTGCAACGCTGATGGACAGCTACGAACGCGAAATCCTAAGCGAAGCACTCCGTCGTCACGACGGCAACATGAGCGCCGCCGGCCGCGACCTTTCCGTAAGCCCGCGCATGATGCTATACAAAATAAGGCGGCTAGGAATAGCCGCCTCGAACTAAGTACATTGTCACCCCCGCTCCCGTCATCCTCGACCGTCAGGGAGGGGATCCAAAAACACTATTTCACAATAGCGATGCTATACGGCGGAAGCACATCAGCCGATGCCGTAGCAATCTTAGTGACAACGCCAGCTTCGTAAACGTAAGCAGCTTCGGCACCATAAGAGCGGTCACCAGCATACAAGGTGCCGTTTCCGTCAAGAGCCAAAGAACCTTCGGCATCATTGACGCTCAGCATTTCAAAGGAGCCGTCAGCAAGGTTCACCTTGGCAATCGGAGCGCTGCCATAGAACTTATAGACTACTGCATAAGCCAAGGCATTCTTGGAATCCACAACAAAGTCATAGATACCACCACCAAGAGTTTCACCGCCAACAAACAGAGAAGACTTCTTCTTGGACAAATCCACGAGTTCGATACCGCGAGTATTGTCGGCATCTGTACCGTAGCTGTCATTGTATTCACCCATGGAAGCCACATAGAGCTTGCCCTTGGCAAAGCCCATAGCCGTCGGATTCTTCGTTTCAAGCCAAATAGTATCGAGCAAGTCGCCATTGTTCAACTTGTACATGGCAAGGAGACCCGGAACTTCGAAAACAGAATTCCAGCCTTCAGTATAGTAGCGCTGGAAGAGGGCGAACAACGTATCACCGCTGACTTCAAAATCAACGAGGTGCGGCGTGCCGGCATTATTCACAGTGAAATCGGCCGTCTTGACAGTCTTCGTGATCTTGCCATCCTTCACGGCAACCTTCACAAAGTTTTCAGTACCATCCAGGGCAAGCCAGATTTCATCCTTGTTAGCCTTCACGACATCGGTCGGGTTGGCGTTGGCGCCGAGGTCAATCTGCCACTTGACAGTCTTCTTCTTTGCATCGATCAAAGCAAGGTTGTCTGCGGCCAATCTTTCAAGCACAAAGAGGTTTCCGTCAACAGAACGGAGTCTGGAATCCTGGTTGAATTCGAGCTTTTCTTCGGAAATCTTGCCATCCACAATCCAGCGGAGTTCGCCGACCATGTAGTTAGAGCCAAAGACGAAAGTGGTTGCGACTTCTTCGCTCGAAGAAGATGCAGCAACGCTGGAAGAAGAAGCCACGCTCGAGGAACTTGCCACGCTAGAAGAAGACTTGGCGCTGCTCGAAGAGGACTTCACCACACTGGAGGAGGACTTGGCCTTGCTAGAAGAAGAGGCGGCCACACTGGAAGAGGACTTGCTCTTGCTATCAGAAGACTTTGCCACGCTAGACGAAGACTTAGCCTTGCTAGAAGAGGACTTCGCCTTGCTGGACGAAGATTTTTCCTTGCTCGATGAGGACTTAGCCTTGCTAGAAGAACTCTGTTCGTCCTTCACGCTAGAAGAGCTTTCGACTTCTTCATCGCCGGCTGCAATAGTTTCTTCCAAGCAGCCCTGCATATAGAATGCAAGTGTAGAAGCTGTAATAAGGGTCAGTAACTTTTTCATTCCATTACCTCGTTATGTTTTAACAAAGCAGAAGCCCTGCATATTTTGCAGGGCCCCTCACGTTGCGGGGTTAAAACCCCGTGTTTATTTGCGCGCCAAATATAGCTTTTTATCGGACAATTGCAATACTATACGGCGGAAGAACATCCTTCGTCGCAGTCTTGACCTTGGTGAGTTTTCCGTCTTCGTAAGTATAGACGGCAGGATCAGAATAGTTACGATCACCAATGTACAGAACCTTGTCCTTTTCATCAAAGAAGAGAGATCCTTCGACATCAGAAACTCCCTCGATCGTCTTTACAGACTTGGCTTCAAGATCCACTTCTACGAGAGGAACATTCGCATCGGATTTATAAATAGCTGCGTAAGCAATGCCTTTCTTTGCATCCACAGCAAATCCATAAACACCGCCACCAAGCTTTTTGCCATCGAGGACCGTCGAGGTTTTCTTCTTGGACAAATCCACCACTTCAATGCCGCGAGCATCATCAGCCTTCGTCTCGGTGTAAGCATATTCATCACCATTGAAAACAGCCTCCATCACACCCGTAGATGCGACATAGAGCTTGCCCTTGACAAAGGCCATAGCAGACGGATTCTTCTTTGCAAGCCTAATCGTATCAAGCAGGTCACCACTGCTCAACTTATACAAGCCAAGAAGACCGGGATCCTTAAAGTTATCACCGCGACGCTGGAAGAGGGCGAACAAAGTATCACCGCTGACTTCAAAATCTACAAGATTAGGAGAGCAACCATCGCCATCGCAGAAGGCGCTGGTTTTAACAGGCTTTGTAGGTTCTCCATCCTTCACGGAAACTTTGATAAATTTTGCGGCACCATCCAAAGCCAGCCAGACTTCATTTTTGTTGGCTTTTACAACATCGCTCGGATTAGCATTGGCGTCAAGCTTTTTCTGCCATTTTGTTTCATTTTCTTCAGGATCGACAAGAGCAAGGTTATCAGCCTTATATCTTTCCAGGACAAAAAGGTTTCCATCAATGCCAACAATTTTGGAATCCTGATTAAATTTAAGACTTTTCTCAGAAAGTTTTCCATCTTCATCAATCCAACGAAGTTCGCCAGATGGAGAAACATAATCTGTAGAATGCACGTAAACGGAACCCTTAGACAACGGATTGTCGTCTTTTGCGGAAGTACCGCTGTCCGAGCAGCCCTGCATATAGAAAGCAAGGGTAGATCCTGCCAGAAGTGTTAGGAGTTTTTTCATGTTGTACCTCTTTATGTTATCGCAAAAAGAAGCATTACACGTTTTGCAACGCCCCCTCCTTGCGCGGGGTTTAGAACCCCTGTGTTAATGTCAGTTTGTACTCTCGCCCGGGTGTTGGGAACGGTGTGTACGCATTTCTATAGGTTTCATCCGTTATATTCCGTAGCGCAAATACAAGTCTTGTTTTTTCAAAAGGATTGTAGCCTAGCGATAGATGGTGCAAATCCACAGCGGGCTGCTCTACGCGATTCGCACGGTCCCCATAAATTTTTGTGCGGTATTCCGTCATCCACGTAAAATCAAAATGGTACGGGAGGTCCACTTTCGCCTCGGCGTAATACGATCGAGCCGGCTCGTACGGGAGCATTTTCCCGTTATAATAGGCTTCCTTGCTTTCATCTTCGGTCTTCTGGAACGTCGCCCGCAAAATCGCAGTAAACCACTTTTTAGGCTTGCTTTCAATTTCGGCTTCAAAGCCGCGTACGTGAGACTTGCCGATATTTTGCGGTTTTACAAAAGACGCAGAGACAATCCAATAGATGGCATTCTTGACATCCGTTTCGAAATATGTCGCACGGACAACAGTCCTGCTTTTAGGAATCATATAATAACCGCCCACTTCAAAACGAAGCGCCGATTCATCAAGAAGATTCGGATTCGAGATCATCCCAGGATAAACGCCATAAAGCTCCATCAGCTGAGGCGCACGGAAATAACGGCCAAAGCTCAAACTGCCGCCATATCTGGAATCAGGAGCATCGTAGCGCACAAAGCCCCGACCTGCGAAAGACACGTCGCGATCTTTCGAAGTCTTCATCCTTTCCGTCGATGTCGGCTGAACAAAATCGCCCCCATGAATATCATCCACGACAAAGAGCGTCGAGCCTTCACCACCCACGGCAAGGGTTTTAAAAACGTTGTAAGAAACATCACCCGAAGCCGTCGTCGCATAGCGCGTCAAATTCCAGGATTTCGAAGAACCGCGCCCCGAATAATAACTCATATCCAGCGACAAGCGCAAATTCGCTTCAAGACGATCTCCAGAATAATTCGCCAGCACCTCGGGAGAGAGGCTATAGCCCGCAGCTCCATACTTCAGAAATTCCGTTGAAGTATATCCCAGATGATCCAACGGGTAATACGAATGTGAAACAGCCTTTTCGAACTTGCCCGTCAACGAGAGTTCCAGCCAAAGCCAGTTCCAAAGCTGCGGCAATTCGGCTCGGTATACCGCAGTCGCCAATTCGCCCTTGTAGCCAGCCACCGAAGACTGGTAATCATCGCGACCGGGGTTTCCACCATCGGCAAGGCTAAAGTTAAAGTTCAACGTCGAGAACACGCCACTTGCATGCAGGATGCGCGCCTTGAAAAGCCCCGAATATTCCGTAAATTCCGCATTCTGGCGCTTCGCCGTAAAGTCATCATCGGGATTGTATGGAGTCCTGTTGTTGCTATTGAATTCGTAATCGTTATCGCTGTGCCGTGCCGACAAGGATGCACTCACCGAGGCGCTGTCCGTCAAGCGCGAAAGCATCTGCATCGACGCTTCCCACGTATTGTGGCTACCGTAGCTCAAAAGCACTCGACCCGATTTCTTTTCATCGGGCTTTAAAACAGCTTCGGCCGGTTTCGAGCCCTTCGTCACAAAGTTGATGGCACCGCCAATGCCGCGTCCGCCAAACTTCGCCGGCACACGGTCCTTGTAGACTTCAATCTTTTCGACCTGGTTCAAGTCGATCGTTCCCAAGTCGACCGCACCGCCAGACGCATCGTTCAGCGGAATACCGTCGATGCACACGACAATGTTCTTTGCGGCAACGCCGCGGATGCTCACCGTCTGGAAGCTTCCGACACCGCCCTGACGCGTATACTGCACACCCGGGAGCGCAGCGAGGACTTCGGCCGCCGAAACACCGCGACCTTCCCAAGATTCCGGCATCACCTCGGCATAGCTCGATGACGCCTGCAAAGGCTTTTCCACGTCCGTCGCCGCATAAACCGACGACTCGCCCAAATCTTGAATATAATCTTCAGAAAAAACAGAAACGTTCGCCAACAGCACGGCCGCACACACGCGAACGCCCAAAAAACTGCGACAGCACGCAGTAAACCCTCCACGCAAACGCGTGGCTATGCAAAGCGATGTCTTTCGCATCGTTTAACAACCTATGGCGCAAAGCGCCCTTTATGCCCTACAGTTCTTCTGACTCGGGGATCGCCCTACTTCCAGCCCCTTCACACCCGCTTTGCAAAGCGGAATTTCCCCTTCACGGCGAGCATTGGTTTATGCTGGTTTCGTCCTCCCTTACAGCGGCGAGACCGTTCCCGGCTTTCACGGGATTCTCTTATATCGCATCTACGGCGACACGATACAGCGTTTTACCGCATAAGGCATTACCTATGAAAAACATAGTAAACTTTTCTTTCACATTGTCCCCCCGGTCCCTGTACCGGGGTCATCTTACGCATTTTCAACCGCAGACACATCTCATCATACGGAAACATATGGATTTCGCTACTTTCGCGGTTTCCATTCCGCAAGGACCATTCCCGTCACAATGGCGGCAGCACCCGCAACAGCGACAGCCGTTATGGTTTCACCAAGCGCAATGACAGCGGTCACAATCGTCACGAGCGGGATTGCATAAATGTAATTGCTCGCAAGAACCGTCCCGATCTTTTCGAGAACCTTGTTCCACACGAGATACCCGCACAACGAAGAGAACACCGTAAGGCAAAGGAAGTTGAACGTCACAACAGGTTCTGCAAAGTTCTGCCACGGCACAGACTTGTCCGTCTCCGTAAGCATCACGAGAACCGACGAAAGCGCCCCGTAAAAGAACATCTTGCGCGTCATGAACAGCGTCGAATACTTGCCGTTGAGCTTTCGAAGAATCAGTGAATAGACAGTCCACATGCACGCCGAACCGAACGCCAACAGATCACCCACCGGCGAAAGCTTCAGAATGAACTTTCCGTTCAGCACCACAAGTACCATTCCGACAAACGTGATGAAGCAGCCCAAGATCTGGCGCTTGCAAAGCCGTTCACCCTTATAAATCAGCCCGCCAAAAATCATAATCAATAGCGGGTTCGTACAGACAATCAACGAGACATTGCTCGACGGCGAAATCGACAGCGCCGTATTCTCCGCCCAAAAGTAAAGCGTGCAACCTGTCAGCCCGCACACAAGCAGAATCAGTTCGTGCTTCCAGTTCTCGCAGCGAAACTGCTTATGCGAAATGCCGAGAAGCAAAAAATACGTCACCAAGAAACGCAACGTAAAAATCTGCACCGCCGAAAAGTCGTGGTTCAAAAGCACCTTCGTACTCACGAAACTCGTGCCCCAGAAGGCGACCGTCACAATCGCGAGCAAGTGCCAAAAAGCAGAACTATGGGAAGGCGCAGCAGATACAGATTTCATCAACACGAAAGATAGAAAAAAGGGATAAAACGCACTTTGGACATCAACATTTTCTATTTTCAAAAATGAGAAACAAGGACATTCAAATGAAGATCATCAAAACTCATTTTATAACAAGCATCGCAATGTTTGCTACCGCAACAGTCCTCGCAGTAGGAGGCATTGCGCCAGCACACGCCAAAGGCACCGCAAGCGCAAACAAATACACAGCAGACGAAGATATCCGAATCGTAAAAGTCGATGACAGCAACTTCGAAAAAGAAATCATCCACTCCCAAACGCCCGTCATCCTGGAAATTTCATCAACTAGCTGTCCGCCTTGCCTCGTGATGATCCCGACACTCATCGGCATCGCCAAAAACTACCGCGACATCAAAGTCGCCTCCGTCGGCATCGACGAACCCGGCATCGAAAAGATCAAGAACACACTCCCCATTCAAGCATTCCCCACATTTTTCCTCATCAAAGACGGACAAGTCGTAAACCGTCTCGTCGGCGTTGTAAAAGAAGAACAGCTTTTGCAAGCACTCGGCTACACCCCAAAAGCAACCAAACCGCAACCACAAAAGCCCGCTAAAAAATCCGGCAAAAACAGAAACCTCACCTGCAAAGTCAACGGACAATTCCACGGTCTTAAAAATCTCGTCACGATTTCATTCGTTTTCGGCGATACAGAAATCAAGAACGTCGACATCGTCACCGATGTATTCGTTCCGCCAGAGATGAGTGACAAGCGCGAAGAAATGATGGCACACATACGCGCAAGCGGCAAAGGCGAAGTCACCCCGACAATGGCCGGGTTCCAGATGCACATCGACAACGACTGCCGCTTTATGAAGGCAATGGATATGAAGCGCACCTCGACTTACGGAGAAATGCGCGCCGGGCTTGAACTGCAAGGATTCAAGTGCGAATAACAGCATAACTCGAAACATCAAACTGAAAAAAAAGACCGCAGCGATTAAGCTACGGTCTTTAAATGTTTATGGATCCCCTCCCGCGCTTCGCTTGGTCGAGGATGACGCAATCAGAGATTGCTTCGTCGCCTTTCGGCTTCTCGCAATGACGTAAGTATTACTTCACCACGATGTTCACGAGCTTGCCCGGAACGACGATGGACTTCACGACAGTCTTGCCAGCCATAAATTGGGCTCTTCGAGCCCTTGCCCAATCGCCTCGGAAATGCCCACGCTAGCGTGGTCGCTTCACTCGGCTCAAGGGCAATCTTTCATGCGATCATTACGCCGGCTTGACAACGATGTTGACCAACTTACCCGGCACTGCGATTGTCTTAACAACCTGCATACCCTTAGTAAATTCCTTGACGCGTTCGTTATCAAGTGCGAGCTTTTCGAGGGCGGCCTTGTCCATATCCTTGGCAACGGATGCCTTGGCGCGGACCTTGCCGTTCACCTGGAACACGACTTCGACGGTGTTTTCCACAGCTTTGGAGTGGTCGGCTTCCGGCCAAGCGACGTTCGTGAGAGAGCCTTCGTGACCGAGGATGCTCCACATTTCTTCGGCGATGTGCGGGGCAAACGGGTGCAAGAGCTTGACGAACGTTTCGCACGGTTCGCGGTAGCGCTTGTCCATCTTCATCATTTCGTTGTTGAAGATCATCAACTGGCTGATGGCGGTGTTGAAGCTCATGTTTTCAATGTCGTTCGTGACCTTGATGACGCTCTGATGCATCACCTTTTCGATAGCTTCCGGAGCAGCTTCGTCAACGAAGACCGGAGCTTCATCGCTGTCGCCGACAACAGAACGCCAGGCGCGGCCGAGGAAGCGGTTCATGCCTTCGATGCCCTTGACCTGCCACGGCTTCACTGCATCGAGCGGGCCCATGAACATTTCGTACAAACGAAGACTATCTGCACCGTAATCACGGACAACGTCATCCGGGTTCACGACGTTCTTGAGGGACTTACTCATCTTAGCCACAATCTGCTTGAGTTCGATGTCAGTACCCTTCTTGAAGTACTTGCCGTTCTTTTCTTCGACTTCGTCAGTCGGGACCTTGGAGCCAGCGGCATCTTCGTATGCAAAGGCAAGAATCATGCCCTGGTTGAAGAGCTTCTGGAACGGTTCGTCGGTAGAGACGAGGCCGAGATCGAACAAGACCTTGTGCCAGAAACGGCTGTAGAGCAAGTGAAGCACGGCGTGTTCGGCACCACCCACATAGAGGTCAACCGGCATCCAGTACTTTTCGAGTTCCTTTGCCACAAATGCGTCGCCGTTGCAAGCATCAATGTAGCGGAGGTAATACCAGCAAGAACCTGCCCACTGCGGCATGGTGTTCGTTTCGCGGATACCCTTGCGGCCGTTCTTATCGACGACCTGGAGCCATTCGGTAGCATTTGCGAGCGGAGACTGACCGCCGTCACCCGGCTTGTAGTCCTTGAGTTCCGGCAAGAGCACCGGAAGTTCAGCATCATCGACAGTAGAGATTTCGCCATCTTCCCAGTGGATAATCGGGAACGGTTCGCCCCAGTAGCGCTGACGGCTGAAGAGCCAGTCGCGAAGCTTGTAGTTCACCGTAGCCTTACCGATCTTGTTTGCTTCGAGCCATTCGATCACCTTGGCGATACCCTGCTTCTTGTTGAGACCATTGAGGCAGAGTGTTGCATTTTCGCTGTTGATGTAGGTACCGTCGGCAGCCCAGCAAGCTTCGCCCTTGAGCACGAGCGGCTTAACATCTTCGGGGCAGCTTGCGTCCGGTTCCATAATGCAGATAACCGGGAGGTTGAACTTCTTTGCAAAGTCAAAGTCACGAGTATCGTGAGCCGGCACAGCCATGATAGCGCCAGTGCCATAGCCCGTCAAAACGTAGTCAGCAACCCACACCGGAATCTTCGTGCCGGTGAGCGGGTTCACGGCGTAAGAACCAGTGAACACACCAGTCTTTTCCTTAGCGAGTTCCGTACGGTCGAGGTCGCTCTTGAGAGCGGCGGCATGCACGTATTCTTCCACGGCGGCCTTCTGTTCGGCAGTCGTGAGTTCCGGCACCATAGCGTGTTCCGGAGCAACGACCATGTAGGTTGCACCAAACA
>JBGVAT010000036.1:0-8497 GCA_045224895.1 Fibrobacter sp. | reverse complement strand
TTCTCGTACAGTATCAATGCATTCCCGCCGGGTCTTCCATCACCCTCTCGTGCGGGCTTCAGGCGCCAGCCCGCAACGCCTGGCTTGGAAATTCCTCCCCTTGATTTCTCATAATCACGATAGTATGTTACAATGGCGTAGGAGACTTGTGATGCTTATCGAATGTCATGAAAAACAGATTGCTCGACAGGAGCTTTATTCAAAACTTGCCAAAGCTATTTCTGAAATTGAACATGGTGCAAAAGGTGCTGATGCCGAAAAATTTTTGAAGGACTTGATGGATAGCCCGAGGGCTTAATTTTTATCACTATATTTAACACGAAAAATTTCATAAAAAGGGGAGCAGTGTATGATTGCGAAAATTTTTGCTGTGGGTTCTGTGGCGGCGATGTTCCTGGTGGGCTGTTGCGATAAGCGGGCGTCTTGTGAAGACTGTGCGAAAAACGATGTGAAGTCCGCGGCTGTTCAAAAGTCTGCGGCACTCCCGACTACGACTGCGGCGGAATCTCGGGATGCTGCGATTCTCGCCGAGCAATCCGCACATTCTGCGAAACCTCAAGAATCTCTTTCGCTCTGGAACGATCACGCTCCCGCGAAGGATTCTCTCGAAGCGTTCGTGCGTGCAACGACGGATTCGACCTCGCCAGATTTTATTCCGGCGGAACGCCGCATTGCTGTTTTCGATTGGGATGGTACGCTGTTCCTGGAGACTGCTCCGACGTATTTTGACTGGATGCTTTTCGAACACCGCGTTCTTGACGATGCGACTTACAAGCCTTCGAAAAAGCAGTTAAAGGCGGCTCGCGAAGGCCGCGAAAAGAGAGTTTTCCCGGGACTGAGCGCAGAGCGCGAACGCATGGTGGCCGAGGCTTACAAGGGGATGACGCTTTCGGAATTCGAAGCGTATGTTCGTGCGTTTATGCAAGAACCGCAGCCGGGCTTTACGGGACTCAAGCGTGGCGAGGCTTATTACAAGCCTATGATCGAAGTGGTGAAATTCCTGACGGCAAATGGCTTCACGGTTTATGTGAGTAGCGGCACGGAACGCTATACGATGCGCCCGGTCGTTGTTGACGGTCTCGGCCTCACGCCCAAACAAATTATCGGTTCTGATGTGGTCGTCGTGTCTAGCAACCAGAATGGTGCGGATGGTCTTGCGTACACATTCCAGAACGGCGACAATCTCGTGCTTGCGGGGCAGAGCATTATCAAGAATTTGCAGACGAACAAGGTCACGACTCTAGCAAGCGAAATCGGTTACCAGCCGGTACTTGCGTTTGGCAACAGCGGCACGGACGCAAGCCTCTTGAATTATGCAATTTCAAACAACAAGTACAGGGCGATGGGCTTCATGCTGCTTTGTGATGACTTGGAACGCGAATATGGCAACGAGGCGAAAGCCGAAAAGATGCGTGTCGCAAGCGAAAAGTACGGATGGATTCCCGTATCCATGAAAAACGACTGGAAAACCATCTACGGTGACGGTGTTCAGAAGACAAAATAAAAATATGTCTTTGTAATTATATATATTTTCTCACCGTGAAAAAATGTATTTGCTTATTTTGTTTGATTTCGTCTCTCTTTCTTGGATGTAGCTATGTTCAAGTGGAAAAGGGATCGTTTGATGCTATGGTCCCGAGTGCGTTTGTTGGCTCGGGCTTGCCATTGAAAAGTGATTCAAGTGCTTGGAAGGCAAATGTAACCATTCGAAATTACGTTGACCGAAAATTACGTTTGAATGGAATTGAGAATGATTCTGTTGATGGCTATGAATATAATTTACCTCCCGTAGCTGCTGATATTTACTACGATTTAAAAACATTCCCAGTCACGGCGTCAATAGATTATTTCACCAAAATGAAAGACTTTGTTGGTGGAATTGGTTTTGGTTTAAATCCATATCCGTATGGTCGAATGTCTGGCGGAATAAATATGAGCATTTTTGAATGGGGCCTTTTCCTTTCTCTTGGATATGCGAGAGTTTCCTATTCGACTTACAGTGTTTATGTGCAAGATCAATTTAATTTTGCGGGCGCAGGATCTAGTTCAAAAGGAACTATAGATTGTGATGATTGTTCCGAATGGAAATTTAATGGCGGCTTTGGAACTTATTTGAATTTTTTCCCGTATGAAAATATAACGTTATCTTATTCAGTGTCTGCTTATTCTCCATGGTTGTATAATGAATTGAAGGGAAACCAATTTTCATTTGATTTCCCATATATCTTTTCTCAATATTTTGGCGTAAGCTACTTGTTTGCTGAACATATTCAAGCGTCTCTAGGAGCAAATGTTCACTTTGGCAATGCGTTCAAAGGACATATATGGAATCTAGAAGGCGGCTGTTCCTACATTTTCTAAATTCGCTTGTCATTATTTCACAACTTCGATATATATGCCTCTCGGTAAATCGGGCAATTCGCCTGATTCGGTTCTTTTGCCGACGGGCTTGCCAAGCGCATTGAAAATCATATTGCCGGGGGTGCCGCGCTTTGAACTGCGGATGTTCGAAATCCGCGTCGTTTTTTGCTCGATCGTGACCGTGATTTCAAAAGTGACCTGCTTGCTTTCGTAAACGACCGCTTGCCGCACCGTGAACGAATCTCCGGCCCTGACCTTGTTCGGCATATGCCCGATTTTTGTCGTCATCGTCGAAAGGTCTGCGTTGGAATAGACCATGCTGGTGCCGCTTGGATCCCAGGCGACGATCTTGCCGTCTGCATCAAACCAGTGACCGGTGCCCTCGCCGGTGGTGCGGCTGTTGAGCGTTCCGTCAGGCTCCACGCCGTAGAACTTGACCTTGTCTGCGATTTCGTTTTGGCCGATGCCCAAGATTTTTGCAACGTCATCACCTTTTAAATCGAGTACGACGTAAGCGTAATTGTTGTCTATCGGGAGCGCCACGTCAAATGCGATTTTCTCGATTATCATTTCGACAGCGCTGCTGGAACTTTCGGGCTTCGGCGTGCTTGACGAACTCAATACAACTGGCGTACTCGACGAGCTTGATGCAACTGGCGTGCTTGACGAACTTCCCGTTGAACTTGACGATTCCTGTGCGGGGCAGTTTCCGCCGATGCAGAACGTGAGCGTTTCGCCGGGCGTTCCGATGTCCGTGATTTTGAGCCCTGTCTTGGAACCGTTGTACCAGCGGATGGCGGGGTACTTCTCGTCCGAAAATTCGGGGTAGGCATTGTATTTGAAGAACGTGTTGGCGGTACTTCCTGGATCTGGCCACTGGTCTGTCACGTTGTCACTGGACTTGCCGGCAGCGCTTGCGTGTACGATTCTTAAACCGAGCTTGTCGGCGGAGGAATTCGCGCCGATCGAAAAATCGTAATGCTGCATCAAAAGACCGCTACCTTTAAGAACTTTGTTGCGGCCCGTGTTCCGTACGTATGACCATACCAAGCCTTCCTGGTTTGGCCTTGCAGGATTTTTGTAGCGGTAGCAGACTTCGCCGGGTTTTGTGGTTTCGAGACTCACGTCATCGCTGGTCACGTCAACAAAGGGAATCCAGCCCTGGTCCGCACGGAAGAAGTCGTTGATGACGACGGGGTTCAAGTCGTTTGCGCGGTTGCCCATGGTGCAGTAGTCGCCGTACCAGTAAAGGTCTGGCCAGCCAAAAATCATGTGGCCGCTTTCATGCACAAAGACGTAAATGGAAAATTTGCCCGGCATGTCCGTCATCTGATGGTGCGTGAGCTTTACGCCGTCGCGTTTTTCGTTGGACCATCCCGAGTGGGGCCACAAGCCTTGTCCCCATGTTTGCCCGGCTCCGGCGTAGACGATGTTGATCGCTTCAGTCGTTCCGTCCTTGTCGTTGTCGTAATGTGAAAAATCCACCATCGGGTCGAAATAGGCGAACACTTCCTTCATCAGCGAATCCGATCCTGTGTATCCTTGCAGGCTTTCGTACCAGGATTTGGGGTGCTTGGCACGGTACCAGCCGTAGACTTCGTTGGTGAGGTCGAGTTGACCGTTCGAAACGTCCAGATAGTAGTCGCGAACAGAACCGTTGCAACCGTCCCTGTTGAATCCTTCCTTGTTCAGCCAGTCTTCGACCTCGCTGACCGTGACGGGTGCGGTTTTGTCCGGGAAATCGACGAGGAGCGTCAGGCTGTAAATTTTGCCTTTGGGCGCGGCATAATGGCTTTGTATTGTGGTCGTTGTCGATTTTAAAAGCGCAGGGCGAGGGGCATTGAACCTAGGTAATGCCTCTTCGGGCCATGCCTGGACCCTTTTCCCTTGATAGACGATGTCGGCAAAAAGCATCGTCGGGAGCATAAATATGCCCGATAGAAGGCCAAATATAATTTTGGTATTCATAAATACATCCCATTCCCATTAACTCTTTTTTTTATAAATACATTAATTAACGGTAAGAAGGCGTTTCGTATGAAAAATGCAAGGAGTATTATTATCAGCCATAGCCTATTTTTATTACATTTCTTCCGATTGGAAACATTAACCATAGGATGTTACAAGGGATTTTCGCTGTCTACTTCTAACTTCCTACTTCCTATTAAATAATTATGAAATTCAAACGCATTCTTCTCAAGCTCAGTGGCGAAGCCCTCGCAGGCGAAAAGGGCCACGGCATCGACAACCAGATCCTTTCTGACATGGCTTCCGAAATCGCGTCCATCGTCAAGCAGGGTGTTCAAGTTGCTCTCGTGATCGGTGGTGGCAACCTCGTTCGTGGCATTTCCGCTTCTGCAGGTGGCATGAACCGTGCCCAGGGCGATGCTATGGGTATGCTCGGTACCGTGATGAACGGCCTTGCCATGCAAGACGCTCTTGACAAGCAGGGTATCGATTCCGTGGTGATGTCTGCCATCCGTATGGAACCGGTTTGCGAATTCTTCGACCGCCGCAAGGCTCTCAAGCTTTTGTCCGCTGGCTCCGTGGTCATTTTCTCTGCCGGTACGGGTAACCCGTTCTTCACGACAGACAGCTGCGCCGCTCTTCGCGCTATCGAAAGCGAATGCGACGTGATTATGAAGGCCACCAAGGTCGACGGCATCTATACCGCAGACCCGGTCAAGGATCCGACGGCCACCCGCTTTGACGACATCTCCTACAAGGAAGTCATCTCCCGCGGCCTCAAGGTCATGGACACCGCAGCCGTCGCTCTCTGCATGGAAAACAACATGCCCATCTTCGTTTTCAAGATGGAAAAGGGCAACCTCACGCGCGCTGCCATCAACGGCGACCTCGGCACGCTTGTCCACTGCTAATTAGGCTATAGGATGTAGGCATTGAGCTTTAGATCGGTGCCTACGTTCAAGGCAATCTTGTCAAGCCCGGCTTCGGCTGGGCTTCTTTTTTATAGTTTGTTCTAGAGCCGTTTTCGGAATGGCTTTACTGTTGCTGGTCAAATTCTTTCAGCTGCAGCTCGTTAATCATTGTTTCCAGGTTGCAGTTTTCCCCATCGCCGTGGAATTCCGCACCCATTCCGTACCAAATTGGCGCCTTTCTTTCGGCAATCTTTTTCTCGTATTCCGATTCGGCTAGCTTCCATTTGGTGGTAATGCTCTTTGCGACTTTTTCCGTGTCTGCGTACAGCTTGGTGAGTAAATGTCCCATGTAATTGCCGAAGTTGCGGTTTCTGATGTTGTGAACTTGTTCCTTGCATTTGGGGCATATCGACGTCGCGATGGATGCGCCCGAAAGCGGGGAACCCGAAAAATAGTGGATGACCGCTGTGCTGCCGCACTTGCATGAGATCTTGAATTGCTCGTTTTCCCATAATTCAAGGAGCGAGCCTAGTTTTAGATTGATGTTCACGAGAGTGCCTGCAATGTGGTAATGTTTCGAGGTCGAGATAGGGCCGATATAGCATCCGCCGCCTTTGATGGCATAGTGTACGTCGATATTAGCGTAACGCGGTGTTTCGAGGATTTCATCCTTGTGCCTTAAAATGAGGTCGAGGTTGTCGAACAGCAGCTTTTTTTTGCGTTCGGATCTTTTTTCGTAAAGCTTTGCCAGTTCCTCCTGCTCCCTTTTTTCTTGTTCCATTTCGGGGCTGACCAGGGTCAGGCCGGCATTCTGGCGTTTGTATAGCGATGCGAACGATCCTTGGTGGATCACGGGCTTCTTGAGAAGGTCGTTGATTGATTTCTTGTCGTCGAAAATGATAGCCATAAGGAATCTCCTGTTGATTGTTGTCGTTCCCTTTTGTATTATCGCTTTTCTATGCGTAAATGTAAATATATGCATAGAACTAAAATGGAATATACAAATGCTATGTGACAAATACTGTCATTTTGACGGATTTTTTTTGAAAAAGTACCGTTTTTTGCAAAAAAAACGCAAAAAATAAGCCCTCGCATTTTTGCGGGGGCCGTTTTGTAAGGTTTTATTTTTGTATAGCTTTATTCCAGTGCCATCTTTGCGGCTTCGGTCGCATGGATGATTGTTGTGTCATACGTGGGGAGTGCGCTATCTTTTGCGCTGATGAGCATGCCAATTTCGGTGCAGCCGAGAATCACGCCTTCGGCGCCGCGGTTCTTCATTTCTGCAATGATTCTCTGGTATTCCTTGCGGGATGAATCAAGAATTTTGCCGAGGCAGAGTTCGTTGAAAATGACATCGTTTACGAGTTCGATGTCTTGGGTGTCGGGCGTCATGACTTCGAGCCCGGCTTCTATGAGGCGGTTCTTGATGAAGTCCTGCGTCATCGTGAATTTGGTGCCGAGGAGGGCGACTTTCTTGATGTTGTCGCGCTTGATGCAGTTCGCGGTCGCATCGGCAATGTGCAAAATCGGGATGCGGATTTCCTTTTCGATTTGCGGGATGAGCTTGTGCATAGTGTTTGTGGCGATGACGATAAAGTCAGCACCGGCGATTTCGAGGCGTTTGGCGGCGTCCGAAAGAATCCTGGCGTTTCCGTCCCAGTTTCCGCTGGACATGTTTGCTTCGAGTTCGGCAAAGTCCACGTTGTACATCATGATTTTTGCGCTGTGGAATCCGCCGAGTGCTTTTGCGATTTCCTTGTTCAGGATTTCGTAATAGGTGATGGTGCTTTCCCAGCTCATTCCACCGATAAGTCCGATAGTCTTCATTTGATTTCCAGTTATTTTGATTTCAAGTTGTTGAGTGCCTGGTCGTTGTGACCGGTGATCATGCTGAGCGTTTCGCAATGATCGACTTTTTTGCATTCACCGCAGGTGGCAAAGCCTTTGCCTTGGGCGCATTTGCGGATGGGACAGAGTGATTGGCAGAACGGCGTTTTAGGCCCTGCGATGCGGCAACCGGTGCAGTTGATCATTTGCGGAGTGATTTCCACTTTGTTGAGTTCCGACCATTCTTTCGCGACTTTCTCGCGCAGTATATTATCGTTGTTGATGGTGGCAAGGCGGGCTTCGCACTTTTCGCAGTCGAGTCCGCAGCAGGCGATGTAGCTATTCATAGTAAAAATCTCTATTGGACGGTTCCAGAATTATTGTAATAACGGTTTGTCGTTTAGTGGGCGGGTGCAGCCCCACTTATGGGCCATTCGCTCAAAGTTCTTTCTGACAATGCGCTTGAAAATGAGATTGAAAAGAATGACTCCTATCTTTGGATTCTTTTCGGGGCCTGTGAACTTCTGTGCTTCGGGAGTTGAGAAACTTCCGTTGCGTGCGAAAGATCGTCCCATAGTCGTGTAAGAAGCGAGCATCTTGTCGGTCATCTTTTTGATGTAGCTGTTTTCGCGATTGCGGAGCAAGAAGCTGCCGCCTTTCACGAGAACGCCGCTGCAAGTGCAACCGAGCTGAGCGGGGAGCGTTTTCAAGAATTTTTCGCCAAGTCGCAGTTGGTGTCCTTCGTCAAATCCACCGTGGAGAATGAATGAGAGCTTTGCGGGGCGTTTACGTTCCGTGGGGAGTGTGTTTAAAAATTCGAGTAACAGGCTTGGCAGACATTCTACAAAGAGCGGTGCGGCGATGATGATGTTGTCGTTCGTTATGAACGCTTCTCGGGCTTCGTCCCATTCGGAATGGTTCGATAGCGAATAAAGCTTGTGCGTGATTCCCGCTTCTTCGAGTCCTTCGGCAAATGCCTGGATAATCTTGTTCGTGTTGCTGTTCTTTTTGATGCGCGGGCTACCGTTGATAATAATGATGTGTTCGGCAGCAGCCGGTGCGTCGCTTTCGGCCGGATCAGCGGCATTTCCCAAAGCGGCTGTTTCCGGGGCGTTTTCGCAAGCCTCATTCTTGTCTAAACTAATAACGCCGAGTGAACGCCCTGCCATGTTCCTGGCGACTCGCATGCTCCACTCTTCGAGTAGTTCGCGGTTGCCGTTGCCTTTATATATGACGCCGAAATTCAGTGGATGGTAACGCAGCTGATGACGTTCCCAGCCGTCGCGGAATTCGATGTACATATTTAGCATGGGGACAACGCGGTCCAAGACTCGCTTGCCGTGGTAGTCGATAAAACCAAATTTCGTGTCAGCCACAACCCAAAGATTTTCGGCTGCGACCAACTTTTTGAGAATGATTTCGTAGTCGTC
>JBGVAT010000035.1:0-15165 GCA_045224895.1 Fibrobacter sp. | reverse complement strand
CCGGCCAAGTTCGACTACACCCACAAGAAGCAGACCGGTGGTTCTGGTCAGTACGCTAAGGTTGTCGGTGAAATGCGTCCGTACGCTGTCGAAGGCGACCAGGAAAAGGTCTACAACTTCATCAACTCCGTCGTCGGTGGCCGTATTCCGAAGGAATACATCCCGTCTTGCGATAAGGGTTTCCAGAGCTGCATGGAAGCAGGTTCCCTCATCGGCTTCCCGGTTGTCGGTATCGAAATGGACGTTCAGGATGGTGCATTCCACCCGGTCGACTCCTCTGATATGGCCTTCCAGGTTGCTGCTCGTATGGCCTTCCGCGAAGCTTTCGCCAAGGCTGGCGCTCAGATCCTCGAACCGATCATGAAGGTCGAAATCCAGACCCCGACCGAATTCCAGGGCGGTGTCGTGGGTAACGTTTCCCAGCGTCGTGGTGCCATCACTGGCACTAGCGAAGAACTCGGCATGACCACGATCGATGCAGAAGTTCCGCTTTCCGAAATGTTCGGTTATGCAACGGACCTCCGCTCCATGACTCAGGGTAAGGCTGAATTCACGATGGAATTCGCTAAGTACGCTCCGGTTCCGAAGAACATCCAGGACGAACTCATCAAGAAGTACGGCGACAAGGTCAAGGCACGCGCCTAGTTGACGCCAAGCCGAGAGCAGCGCTCAAGCTTGCTTGAGCATTGCCGAGGCGCAAGTCAACCTATGCCACAGGCATGAACACGACTCGCTAAAAAGCTCCCGGTTAATACCGGGGGCTTTTTTGTCGCTCACGAATTTGACGCCAAGCCGAGAGCAGCGCTCAAGCTTGCTTGAGCATTGCCGAGGCACAAGTCAACCTATGCCACAGGCATGAACACGACCGCTCGGCTCTATTGCTAAAATAGAACCGACGTCTTCGCCTCGCTCTCGCAAGAAGCCCTCGGTTAAATAAACCTAAGCCGAATACAGCAGAACAAGCTTGCTTGTTTCTATTGTTGAGGCGCTGGTTTATGCGATATTTTCGCAATACCGAGGGTTTCTTTTTGCTCACGAAATCTAAAGCTCTTCAATAAATTAAAAAGGCCTGCAACAAATGTTGCAGGTCTTTTTTTGTCCTAAACACCCTAGCTGAGCCGCACAAGCTCATTCCTGGCTCGTATTTTCCCTTTCAAGGAAGAGCCCCGCAAGAGGAACTCACGGGACTCTTGTAATAACGTAACACTAGTGAATTCTACTCCGCGATTCGATCCGGCTTCCCGTCTCAGAACCAGAATTTACTACTGTCACATTGATTAATATACTTCACGATTTCGCAGCGTGAACTTTTTTCCATATGAACCATATTCCAAAATGGAACGAAATCTTTTTTAAAACAACAAAAAAAACATTTATCAAAAATTTTGTTTTTCTCAAAAATGCAAATTTGCTAATTTATACAACAGTGCTAGGAACCAAAGGAGAAAAGCAATGATAATAAAAGCAAAAATCATACCAGTTCTTTTTACAACAGCGATTGTATCAAGCCTAATCGGCTGCTACTGCGAAGACTGTGGCGAATCCTGTAGTGACATCTATGAATTTGAAACCAAGCTTGCTGATTGCCAAAAAACAATAGGCAATTTCAAAAAAGGAAACACCACCCATTACATCCACTCCGATGGATTTGAGTTGGATTTGACGGTAACCAAGGACTCCACTTATCATAAGCACGAAACTGAATATTGTTCGAACTTCGATACCGAAGTCCGAGAGGTAGAACTAACCTCCACCGACCTCATCAAGGGCATAAAATTAAGCTTCAACGGTGGATATGATTTCGAAGACGAAGATGGAACTTCCGATTTCATCAGCTCTATAAATGTCAGCTACGCCAGTACCTACTATGTTATCGATCTAAACTCCGCCGGAACGCCAATAGAATTCTCCTACAAAGACAACTTAGAAACGCTTGACACTATTACATTCAACGGCGTCAAATACGATAACGTCTTTGTCATCTATGACCTTCTCTACGCTAACAGCACTGATCACACAGACAAACAGAATCAACCTCGACTCTATTTTTCTAAAGAAAAGGGTATCTTGAAAATCGAATCGAGAGACGGACAGCGCCTGACCATCAAGGAAAAAAGCAAGGATAAATAAGTCGATTCATTGGGCTTCGGAAAGGAAACATCCCTTAGAATCGACCTGATGGACACCATTACAATCAAGCGTTCTTTGCCTTAGCCTGTTTCCAGAGCTTTTGCAAGCCTTCTAGCCCGACATCCTTGATTTCCTGGCCTTGTTCCTTGACGAGGCGTTCTACTTCGCGGAAGCGGCGTTCGAACTTGTTGTTCGCACGCTGCAAGGCGATGTTCGCGTTAAAGCCACAGTGACGGGCGACATTGACCAAACTGAACATGATATCGCCGAATTCGTCTTCGAGGCGGTCGACGTTCGCATTCTCGGGCGTAATCTGATCCATTTCGGCTCTGAATTCTGCAAACTCTTCTTGGACCTTGTCAAAGACGGGACCCGGTTCGCCCCAGTCAAAACCGACCTTCGCCACCCTGCGGATAATATCCTGGCTACGGGCAAGCGTCGGCATAGACCTGCTCACTTTGTCCATAATAGACTCGCCCGCGTGCTTCAAGTTGTTCTTCTCTTGAGCCTTGATGCGGTCCCAACGACGGCTCACATCATCAGCCGTATCGACCTGGGCATCACCGAACACGTGCGGGTGCCTGCGCACCATTTTTTCACAAAGTCCCTGAATCACGTCATCGATGGAAAAGTCGCCCTGTTCCTTGCACACCTGCGAATGGAAAATCACCTGGAACAGCACATCGCCCAGTTCCTCGCACATATGTTCCTTGTCGCCTTCCTGCGCGGCATCAATAAATTCACAGCTTTCTTCGACCAGATACGGCAACAACGAATGCGTATCCTGCTTGCGGTCCCACGGGCAGCCATTCTCCGAGCGGAGACGCGCCATAATATCGACAAGATCATTAAACGTGTACTTCATACCGTAAAAGATAGAAAGTATAGAGGAGCCTTGTTTTTTTACAATAAATTCTGTAAATTGGTTACTGTTATTATATCGGTTGGTTATATCGTTTCCTAAATCGTTCCTTTTATCGCATCGTCATTCCCGCAAGGGCGGGATATCCTTTTAAAAATATGGAAACGAAAAATCTTTATTCTGAGCCCTACCGTCAACTATCCCCCGAACAGTATCCTTTGCTGCTCAAGGAGTCCAAGTTCAAGCCCAAGCAACTATTTTGCAAGGGAACCCTCCCCGCCGAGGGCGCGATTGGAATCGCGATGGTCGGTACACGCCGACCCACAGCTTCGGCCGAGGAGCTGTGCCGGCGGCTCGTAAACTCGCTCAAGGGTACAAGCGCAGTGGTCGTTTCCGGGCTTGCGCAAGGCATCGACAGCTATTGCCATAAAGCGGCCCTGGAATGCGGAATTCCGACGTTAGCCGTACTCGCACAAGGGTTAGACGCAAAAATCGAAGGAGAGCGCGCCGTCATCGCCGAACGCATTCTAGAATCTGGCGGGGCACTTCTAAGCGAATACGAAGGAGACGCACCCGCCTTCAAGGGGCGATTCATCGCCCGCAACCGCATCATCTGCGGGCTCAGCCAAACAACGCTTGTCGTGCAAAGCCGAAAGACTGGAGGCGCCCTGATTACCGCCCAATACTGCATTGACGAAGGCAAGGCGCTCCTCGCCATTCCCGGAAGCTTTGACTGCGACCTCTACAGCGGAACAAACGCCCTGCTCGACAGCGGACGAGCGAAACCAGTCTTTATACCGGAAAGCTTGCGCTCAGTCGCCGGATTCACACTCCTCGAAGGGGCTAAAATCGAGCAGATTTCCTCAAGCGGCGTCGTACTTTCGGCAGGAGCCCAAAAAGTTTTCGACCGGTTTAACGGATTCCGCAAAACATTTTCGGAACTTCAACAAGAATTTGAGTTTAAAGCACCGGAACTTTTAGCTATATTGACGGAGTTAGAAATATCTGGTTTAGTCACTTCTAAAGACAACTTCCAATTCTATTTCAATGGAGCATAATTAGTTGCGTTTACGACTTCTTATTGGAATTGCCACCCTGATAACCTTGGCGTTCTTGGGGTTCCAGTTGTTGTTCGGCAAGAACAGCATTCCACAGCAGCGTAGAATCGCAAGGGAAATCGAACTCTACCAAGAGCAGATCGACTCATTGAACAAGATCATCGAAGAACGTGACGAACTCATCCATAAGCTAAAGACCGACTCGCTCTACAAAGAAGAAATACTGCGCACCCGCTACGGCATGAGCCGCAAGGATGAGAAAGTATTCCAGCTGGTGAAGTGATTAGTAGGAAGTAGTCGGTAGGAAGTAGGAAGTTTTTATAATCGCGGCGAAGCCGCCTAACTTTTCCTACCTACAGTCTACTGCAAACTGCTTACGCCATTTTGCTGGCGTCGCTGCGGACAGATTCGACCTTCCCTGCAAAGAAGCTGTAAGCGGCAGGCACAATGAAGAGCGTCATAAACGTCGCAAACGTAAGACCGCCCACAATGGCAACACCCATCGCGATGCGGCTCGGGGTGCCGGTCATAATGAGCGGCACCGCGCCCAATACCGTAGAAAGGCTCGTCATGAGGATTGGGCGGAAGCGGCGTTCCGCCGCCATCCGAGCCGCCTCAAGCTTGGAGCATCCGGTATTTTCGGCAATCTGGTTTGCAAATTCCACAATCAAGATACCGTTCTTTGTCACAAGCGCAATCAACAAAATCAAAGCGATTTCACTAAAGATGTTAAGCGTCTGTCCCGTAATGAACAAACTCACCAAAGCCCCCGAAAGGGCTAACGGCACAGTAAAGAAAATCACGAACGGCGCACGGAAGCTTTCGAACTGTCCCGCCAACACCAAGAACACAAGCGCAAGCGCAAGCAAGAACACCACGTACAAGCCAGACGAGCTTTCTTCGAATTCCTTGGACGAGCCGCTCAAGGTCGTACTCACGCTTGGGTAATCCTTCAAGATTTTCTTGGCAATCGCACGCATCTCTTCGACACCATCGCCAATAGTCTTGCCCGGCACAAGCCCCGCCTGAATCGTCGCTGCACTAAAGCGGTTGTAACGCGGGAGCGACGGAGATGCAGACATTTCCTTGTACGTAATAAAATTGTCCAAACTGACAAGTTCGCCCTTGCCGTTCTTGACCGTGAGCATCGAAAGATTTTCTGGAGAACTGCGGTATTCGTAACCGACTGCGCCAATGATATCGTACTGGCGGCCATCCTTATAGTATTCGCCGTACGACTGGTCGCTAATGGCTAGCTGCACCGCCTGAGCGATGTCGTTTACCGATACGCCTTCTTCGTTCGCCTTGTCGCGCAAAATTTCGATGTGGAGTTCCGGCTTGGTAAAGCGCAAGTTGCTATTCACCACGCTGAACACAGAGCTCTTGCTCGCTTCTTCCTCGAACTTGGGCACAAGCGTACGGAGTATTTCGATATTCGGAGCCTGCAACACGAACTGCACCGGAAGGCCACCGCGCTGCGTACTGATACTCTGCGGTTCGAACACCATCACGCGCAAGTCGGGGTATTCGTTTCCGAGCACCTGAATGGCATGTGCAATTTCGCTCTGTGGACGACGAGCCTTCTTGTCGTCATTCAGCGTAATGCGAATCATGGAGCTACCTGCACTGCGAGCACCCGACTGCACTTCCATATATTCGTTCGTATCCAAGATAGATGTCATTTCTTCGACGAAGGCATCGGCCATACGCTTGGTGCGCGTCATGCTGACACCTTCCGGCATCGAAGTATTCACCATGATAGCACTGGAGTCTTCGGTCGGAGCCATTTCGCTACTCATGTTGTTAAAGCAGAAATAAGCCGCCACCAAGAGTGCTGCCACAATCGGGAAAAGCAACAACCTGAGCTTAAGGAAGCCACCGAGCAACACCGAGTAAATACGGTTCATTCCATCAAAGAACGGTTCGGTCACGCGGAAGAACCATCCCTGCTTCTGGTGTCGCAAGAATTTAGAACAAAGCATCGGCGAAAGAGTCAAGGCGCAAAGCGTCGAAAGGAACACCGTTCCAATCATCACCGCGACAAACTCACGGAACAGAAGGCCCGTCGTTCCGCCCAAGGCAAGCACCGGAATAAACACCGCCATCAACACGACCGAGGTTGCAATCACGGCAAAGAAGATTTCATTCGTCCCTGCGACCGCAGCCTGCTTAGGCGTCATTCCCTTTTCAATCTTATGGTAAATATTTTCAACAATCACGATGGCATCGTCCACGACAAGGCCGATTGCCAAGACCATCGCAAGCAAGGTAAGAACATTGATCGAAAATCCGCACAGATAAAGCACGAAGAAACTTCCGATAATTGCAACAGGCACCACCACCATCGGGATAAGCGTCGTACGAGCCTCGCGAAGGAACGCAAAGATAATTGCAATCACCAAGAGGAATGCGATAAAGATTGTTTCGACCACTTCCTTAATGGAAGCTCGGATATTGATGGAAGTATCGCGGCCGTAAAGTAGCTGCACACCATCGGGAAGATCTCTGCGGATATCCTCCACACGCTTGTAGAATTCGTCTGCAATTTCCACATGGTTAGAACCCGGCTGCGCCACAATCGCAATAGAAATCGTATTCTTGCCGTTGCGCTTAAAGCCCGTACGCGTATCCTTCGGTTCGTAGTGGATATCCGCCACATCCGAAATGCGGATTACGGTACCGTCAGCAGCAGTCTTAATCGCAATGTTCTTGAATTCCACAGGATCAATCACACGGCCAAGCGTACGGATAGAAAGCGTCGTTTCGCTACCTTCGATGCTACCCGAAGGCAGTTCGAGGTTGCCCTTCTTAAGAGCGGAAGACATTTCTGCGCCAGAGACTCCAAGCGCCTGCATACGCACCGGGTCAAGCCACAAGCGCACCGTCGGCTGCTTTTCGCCCCACAGCATCACTTCGGACACACCGGAAATCGTCTGCAAGCGTTCCTTCACCTGGTTGCGTGCAATTTCCGAAACTTCCATGGCATCGTGCGTATCGCTCACGAGGCTTGCAATCAAAATCGGGTCCGAGTCGCTATCGGACTTATAGACGGTCGGTTCGTCGCAGTCATCCGGAAGCTTACGGCGGACGCGGCTCACGCGGTCGCGGATATCATTCGCAGCCGCTTCCAGATCCATGCCGGTTTCGAATTCGATGCTGATGTAAGAGGAACCGTCGCGGCTTGTAGAAGTCATCGACTTGATACCCGAAGCACTGTTGATGGAGGCTTCCAAAATTTCAGTCACTTCAGCTTCGACCACCGCAGCATTAGCGCCGGAATAAGTCGTTCTTACCTGGATAATCGGGGAATCAACATTGGGGTATTCACGGATGCCCAATTTAGAGGCACCGAAGGCACCGAGCAAAATGATGACCAGCGCCATCACGGTCATGAGCACCGGACGACGTACAGAAAGGTTCGCAACACTCATCGGAGCCTCCCTATTCTAATTCATAATCGGTATTGTGTCGAATTTCGCGAATTCGGACCGAGGCGCCTTCGCGCATACTGATAAGGCCCGAAGAAATAACCGTATCGCCCACATCGAGCCCGCTCACGATATCCACGGAAATCGGTGTACGGAGTCCAGTCTCGACATGCTTGACTTTTGCCTTGCCACCGGTCGCCACAAACACGTAGGCGCCATCCTTGTCGAGCGTAAGCGCTTCTGCAGGCACAGGAATCGTCTTGACGCGCCCGGACTGCATCGACACGGTAACCTTAGCGAACGAGCCCGCCAAAAGCTCACTCTTCGCATTGTCAACTTCAACAAGAACTTGACGCGTGCGGCTGCTTTCCGAAAGCGAAGCTTCCAAAGCCTTCACCTTGCCCGACTTAATGACATCGCGTTCCTCGTCCTTAAGTTCCACGGAATCGCCTTCCTTGAGAGCCGATGCATAACGCTGCGGAAGCGCAAACTTTGCCTTGAGCTTTTTCACTTCGCTAAGCGTTGCAATCGAAGAACCCGTCGTAAGCCAAGCGCCAACAGAAACATTCACAAAGCCGAGCTTGCCTGCAAACGGGGCACGGACTTCGGTCTTTGCGATTTGCGCCTTGATGAGTTCTACAGAAGCTTCAGCCGACTTGAGAGTTGCTTCGGCCGATTCCAAGTCCGCCTTGGTGGCACCGTTCTTTTCAAAAAGACCGCGGATGCGCTGTTCCTTCTGTTCGGCCAAAACCTTATTCGACTCGGCCTGCTTGAGCTGCGCACGGAGTTCGGAATCGTCAATCTTTGCAAGGAGAGCTCCCTTTTGCACCGAAGCACCGTCTTTCGCGAAAAGCTTCGTGAGCTTACCCGAAGCGGCCGCCGTCAGCTGCACGCTGTTCAGCGGTTCGAGAGTTGCCATTGCCGTATAAGACTTTCCCTGTTCGTGAGGTTCGGCAATGTAGCCTTCAACTGCAATTTCACGAGCGGGCTTACCACCTTTATTGCCTTTAGGTTTAGAACCGTTCTTGGCGGCTTCTTCCTTACTACCACATGCGACGAGAAGAAGTGAAGTCAGAGTAATGAGAATAAAGTTTTTCATAAATTCAAGGCTTTCTAATTTCGCAAATTTAGATGCGCAATACCATTAAAGAGTTGCATAAAAAGGCGATTCCCGCCGTGTAGCGGGAATGACAACCTTAGAACTTCACGTTCATCAGGAGTGCGCCGCCATCCTCGTAAAATTCCGGAGCAAACTGGACTCGATTCGAGAAGGACTTGCTCGAAGTTGCACGGTAAATGCGCACGGCATCAAGCATGGACACAACGCGGTTCAAAATCAAGGCGCCAACGGAAACCTGGAAAACGATGCGGCTCACACGGAAATGACGCATACGGCTCTTGAATTCATCAATATGCTTGGACGATTCTGGGTTGTCGGAACTCCCCCAGTCCCACTGGATATCGTTAGACAATTCTTCATCAACTTTTTTGCCTGAACGGAGCATCGACTGGTTGTAGTCTTCATCCATATCCGGTGAGGAATTCTGTCCAAAGACGCCCGAACGGCTACGGTAAGAACCGACCGTATTCAAAAGCGACACGTTCTTGTTGCCGGTAAGCCCAGCATGACGAACAGCATAATTATGCGCCGACGTCACATAGCGCTCGCCCACCACATAAGAACCGATGGCAGTCACCCACAATGCAAGGTCCGTCCACACGAACGGGCGCACCATATTCTTTTCGTTCAGATAAAGCTCGCCCATACCTGGAAGAAGCGCAGATGCACCTACGGCAAGAAACACGTTCTTGTCGCTGTTCTTGTAAACGTTCTGATCAACGCTCACCACAATCTGCGAGAAAGCGGCGACTGACGCAAGCAGGATGGCAAGTAAAATGCGCATTAGAATCCCCAGTTTGCACGAACGGCCCAGCCGAACGAATCCTTGAACGAAACGCCGCTATCAAAATGCAGGCGATCGTACCAAGAAACATCTTCTTCGTAAAGGACCTTGTTGTGGGCGTTGGCCGTAAGGGCTGCGTCCACTGCAGAAACGATATGGTTCAAGATCAAGCCACCGATGAACCACGCCTGCATGTCGGCGTAATCATTAGCCTTGCTACGCATGGAACGGTACTTTTTCAGGTTGTCGGATTCACCCAGAGAAACCGTTTCGGAATTCGGATCGCTCAAGTCCAACGAACTGACAACGGCAGCTCCAGTCACGTCATCCCAGCCAAGCACGTAAGAGCTTTCAGAAATCAACTGGAATACTTCAGATTCCTTGTCGAATCCCTTGACGCCCTTGATTTCGTCACGCAACGTAATCTTTTCGTCGAGATTATATCCATTGACAAAGTTTCCGGCATGCTTCGTGTCCTTGTCAAAGAGAAGGCCTTCGCTATAGCATCCACCGTACGTCGCATTGCCGTAAATCGCTTCGCAGAACGACTTGCGGGTGCCCATGTAGCGGTTCGCAAATTCACTTCCGTAAAGGCTTCCGCCCGTATTGTAAAGTTCACGCATAGCGACTTCGTAGCGGCCGATGGAATAGTGGTTCTTTGCAAAGTTCTTGTACTTGTCAACCTGCTGGTTGTACTTGTGGATCGAGAAGTAACCCCAGCCACTCCACATCAGCACTTCGAGTGCCATATAGACACCACCGCGCACATACGTAGCCGTCGAACCGCCCACGTACATCTGGCCGACACCTGGGACCAAAAGCGAGAGGAACAAAGCCTTACGCGGATTCTTGTAACGGCCTTTCAGTTCGTCAATGCCATGCACCTTGGAAACCTTCACCGGTCCCAAGAGATCACGACGGCTCATACTGTTCGAGGAAGCGGCAACAGAGCTGCTGCTGACATCCGTAAGCCCAGCCATCTTAGCCTGAGCGATAGAATCGGCAATTCTCGAAGAATCTGCACGGGCACGGATCCTTTCGGCTTCGGCAATGGCAGCTTCGCGCATCAGCGAATCACGGGCCGCAGAATCCAGCGTAGCCGTATCGACAGCGGCAACTGCCGGGGCAACCTCAGCAACGGAAGAACTGGATTCAACCGGAGCGACGGAAGGAGCGCTGACAGCCACAGAGGATGAACTCAAAACGACAAACGAGGAACTCTGCGGAAGTGCGACCGAAGAGCTCGACACAGCCGCGCTCGAAAGGGCGACGCTACTGGATGACTTTGCCTTAGACTTCTTGGATGCAGAACTTGCCGGTGCCTTCGCCGAAGAACTCGCCGGCACGACAGCCGAACTTACAGGAGCCGGAGCCGCTGGCGTTGTTGTCTTAGACGCAGAACTTGCAGGGGCCGGCGCCGTGGCCGAAGCCTCTTCTTCAAATTCGGCAAACAGGTCTCGCACCTGTGCAAATGAAAGCTGGGCGAGAGAAAGACTTAAAAACAAAGGTAAAAGAGCAAACTTGCGCATATAAATCTAAAATAGCAAAAAATGCCAAAAAAACAAAAAGCCCTGGACTCAAATCCAAGGCTTTATTCGTCAAATTTTAATGAAAAACTACTTGATATGGACTCGCTTGGCCGAAGAACCGACACGTACCATGTAGACACCAGAAGTCGGAACCTGGATTTCGAAGTTTGCAGAACCCACGACGCCCTTGCGAACGACTCGACCCTGCATATCGACAACAGCGTAGCGAGAACCCACCGTAGAGCCGCTCACCTGGATAGCACGGCCGATGGTCGAAATACCAAGCTTCTGGACGGTCTTGCCAGCAGCAATCGACACAGGACCCGTCTCGTTAATGATGAGGGTGCCATCGCCCGAAAGGATGAAGCTGACGTGTTCAAAGTTCGGCGAAATGTTGACAAACTCGGAGACATCAAGATTCATCGGGTAAAGGTACTTGTTCGTGCCAGAAACAGTCGGAGTTCCCGTGTAGGCCACAAATTCCTTGGTATAAGCGTATTCGGCAGGCAACGGATTTTCAGCAGAACCGTCATTGTACGGAATCACGTCAAAGCTCTTTTCGACCGTGATTTCTTCGCCAGTATACTTCATCGTGATCGTGTTACCGATGATGATGACCTTGACCGGTTCGGTATAAGGCGTAATCGTGAAGTAGCCCTGCTTGACCTTCAGCAAGTAATTCGGATTGAGTTCCGTGCCTTCTGCGAACGTGGCAGAGATACGGTAAGCAGAATCCTCCTTGGTTTCAACAGTCTTGAGGACATTTTCACCAGCTTCGCGGGCAATGATAAGGCCCTTCAGTTCGTCACCTTCAAGGAGTCCAGACGTTTCGTAGCGATAGGTTTCAGGATCCTTCTGGCCGTAGACCTTGGAGGTATCGGCAACCGTAACCGTCACGATTCTCTTTTCGACCTTGAGAGCGCCAGTCACGTATTCACTGACAACATAATTCTTGTTGGTCGGGCTCTTCTTGTCAAAGCTAAGTTCATATTCACCGGCAGCGAGAAGTCCCGTAGTGCTCTTGGTCAAGCTCACATGGATATTATCCAGCTCATCACCTTCAATGAGGTTGTCTACAGTCCAAGTGAATTCGGTCGGAGTTTCTTCACCATAAGTGATCTTTTCGGACGTTGCAGTCACGACCAGCGCTCTCGGTTTGACATAAAGGTAACCATCGGTGACAGCAAACGTCACGTTCGGATAATTGACCGACGTATTCTTGAAGTCATCCTTGGAAAGTCCCATGAGGTACTTGGCAGCATTCGTTCCAGACGTTTCGGCCTTGCCCGTGTATTCCACAAAGTCCAACGAGTAGGCTTCGCTGTTGCATTCCATATCGTAGCCCTTCACGGTCTTGAGCTTGCCATCGTATTCCACGGTATCGACGTGACCCGTAATCGTCACGACAATCTTGTCATCGTTCGGCTTGATCGTAAACACACCATCATCGCCAACAGTCACGACATAATTGGGATTGAGAGTCTTGTCAACAGAAGCCGTAATGGCATACGTACCGGCGTCTTCGCCCTTTTCACGGGTGATCGTGACACCATCCAGAGCATCCTTGCCAACAAGGGTCTTGACCGTATAGGTCAGCTCAGGATCCTTTTCGCCAAACTTCTTAGAGACATTATCCACGGTCAAAGTGACAGCCTTCGCAGAAATGGTGAGCGTACCGGACTTGACGGTCATGGAGTAGTTGGAATTGGAACCCTTTGCAAAAGTGACGCTGACCTTGTAAGTACCAACATCTTCGCCTTCGGCACGGGTAATCGTAGCGCCATCAAGCTTTTCCTTATCAGAAACCAGGTCATCTACATCAAGCTCAAACGTCGGATCGTCGTCACCGTATGTCTTTTCAGCATCTTTCACAGTTACCGTTATCGGTCTAGGTGTCACGGTCAACAAACCAGACACGACGTTGATATTGTAGTTCGGGTTCTTAGATTCGTCGAAAACCAGGTTGACGGCATATTCGCCAACAGGTTCAAGACCATTGGACTGGCACTTCTTGCAAGAAATCGTGGGAGTCGTCAGTTTGTCCTTGCCCACCAGGCCCTTTGTCTCATAAGTGATTTCGGGCGTGGCATCGCCATAAGTTTTTTCGACGTCATTGACGGTCACGGTAGCCGTTGCAGGAGTAATACCGAACATGCTATTGATGGTTTCTACAATGTAGTCCGTCGTTTCTTCGTACTGGACGCTAACTTTAATGTCATATTTACCCACATTCTCGCCGCTTGTTCTCGTCACGGAGATTTTACCCAACTTGGTATAATCCTTCTCACTGATGTTGCCATTGACGGTATATTCCAAAGCAGGATCGTCTTCACCATAAACCTTGCCACAGCCCTTGGCAGCCACAACCACCTTGGTCTTGGTAATCGAGAAATTACCCGTAGTATAGTCGATGCTGTAGTTCTTATATTCATCAACCAGCGCATCATAAACGCCTTCGGCAAGAGAAATCTGATAGGTTCTCGGTTCGTTGGAACTATTGACAATGTCTTCGCCCTTTTCACGAGTAAGCTTGATGGTCTTGGCCAAGCTCTTCTTCAAGTTTTTTAGGGTATCGGCATTAAATTCAAGGTTTTCTTCGTCATTGATATGCCATGTAAATTCAGGATCGTCGGTACCCTTTTCTTTTTGGGCATCGTCGATTTTGATTTCGATATTTCCCTTGGCAATCTTGAAGGTCTTTTCGATGGGATCCGTATTGCCCTTCACGGTCACAAAAACAGAGCCAGCATTGTCACCGGCATTAATGTTTTCGCCATACGTCACGGTGAAATCCGTAATTTCGACTTCGCCGCAAACAACTCTTGAAACGGTCGGCTTAATCTGGTTACCCGTAAAAGTGCCTTTAGTCGGACTAATCGCAACAGTGCATCCAGTAGCTGCCGCAAATGCACTTGAAAACGCTGCCGAAGCAGCAAGAGCAAGCATTAAAATCTTTCTCACCATATAACACTCTCTTGTTATCGAACCTACAAATCAATATAATTTTTTCCTTATTTTTTTTCAAGCAGACTTTAGTTAAAGCGTTGTAAAATGGTACCTTAAAACAAGAAAAACCGCCCCCGAAGGGACGGTTCGTAAGATTTTCAGTGGATCTGAAGTGAATTACTTCGTTTGAAGTTACTTCTCAGCGACCACCCAAACCTTGACCTGTGCTTCAACGTCGCTGAAGACCTTGACAGTCACGGTGTAGACACCGAGCTGCTTGATCGGTTCAGCAAGGTCGATCTGGGCACGGGAAACCTTGACACCAGCCTTGGTGATTGCTTCAGCGATGTCACCTGCGGTCACAGAACCGTAGAGACGTTCGCCTTCAACAACGCGGCGTTCGAGGTTGACAGAAACCTGAGAAAGCTTTGCAGCCACGTCACCTGCAGCAGCGAGTTCCTTCTGGAACTGAGCTTCAACAGCAGCGCGGTTGTTTTCGATTTCAAGCTTGGCTTCCTTAGTTGCACGAACAGCGAGCTTGCGCGGGAAGAGGTAGTTACGAGCGTAACCATCCTTAACCTTCACGACGTCGAGCATCTTGCCCAAGTGGGGGACGTTAGCCTTAAGAATAATTTCCATAGTCTAGTTCCTCCTATTAGCGCATGCTGTCCGAAACGAACGGGAGAATAGCCATCTGACGGGCACGCTTGATAGCTTCGTTCAGCATACGCTGATACTTAGCGGAAGTGCCAGAAATGCGGCGCGGGATGATCTTGCCACGTTCAGAGATAAAGCGACGAAGAGTCTTTTCGTCCTTGTAGTCAATGAACTTGACGTTGTTCTCGGTGAACCAGCAAGTCT
Organism: Fibrobacter sp.; assembly: GCA_045224895.1. Classification (GTDB taxonomy): domain Bacteria; phylum Fibrobacterota; class Fibrobacteria; order Fibrobacterales; family Fibrobacteraceae; genus Fibrobacter. The sequence goes on along the minus strand of JBGVAT010000035.1, from coordinate 447 downwards.
TCTTGCGGCGGATGCGAGTAGCCTGCTTCTTATCTTCAAAAGCCATTATTCAGCCTCCCCTTCTTCTGCGTCAACCGGAACAATTTCTTCGGTGGACTGTGTCTGAGTCTGATCGTAGACGATTTCGCTCATCGGATAATCAGCGAGGGTCATCCAACGGAGAACGTTTTCGTTCAGCTTGAGAGCGGCTTCCATAGCAGCGACCGTTGCAGCTTCTGCCTTGTAGTAGAAGATGACATAGTAGCCGTGCTGGCGCTTGTTGATAGTGTAAGCGAGCTTGCGCTTGCCCCAGTCGTCACGGCGGAGAATTTCGCCGTTACCGCTAGTGATGTTCTTGCCGATGGTCTCGACTTCAGCCTTGATAGCGTCGTCAGAGATCATAGCGTCGATGATCACCATCGTTTCGTATTGTCTCATAATGAGTCCCTTTGGTCTATCGCCCGGAAA
>JBGVAT010000034.1:0-8411 GCA_045224895.1 Fibrobacter sp. | reverse complement strand
GTGCTCGTGCTCCTCACGGACATGACGAACTTTGCCGACGCCATGAAGGAAATCGCTATTACGATGGAACAGATTCCGTCGAACCGTGGTTATCCTGGTGACCTTTACTCTCAGCTCGCAAGCCGCTACGAAAAGGCAGTGGACTTCAGCGATGCTGGTTCTATCACGATTTTGGCCGTGACGACCATGCCGGGCGACGACGTGACGCACCCGGTTCCGGACAACACGGGTTACATTACCGAAGGTCAGTTCTACTTGCGCAAGGGCCGTATCGAACCGTTCGGTTCTTTGAGCCGCCTTAAGCAGCAGGTGAACGGCAAGACTCGTAGCGACCACCGTACCATCATGAACACCATGATTCAGCTGTACGCAAGCTACAAGGAAACCTTGGAAAAGCAGTCTATGGGCTTCAACATGAGCAACTGGGACCAGAAGCTCTTGAAGTATGGTATCCGCTTCGAAAAGGAAATGATGGACCTCTCTGTAAACATTCCTCTTGAAAAGGCTTTGGACCTTGGCTGGGAAATTCTCGCCGACTGCTTCACTCCTGAAGAAACCGGTATCCCCACCAAGATGATCAACCAGTACTGGCCGAAGAAGTGGTAGTATGGCTAAGGTCAAGTTAACAAAAAACGCCCTCAAGGCGGAACGTGACGCATTGAAGCGCTACCAGCGCTATCTGCCGACGTTGCTTCTGAAAAAGCAGCAACTGCAGATGGAAATGCGTACGCTCCAGGAGAAGGTGATGGCGAAGCGCGACGAGGAGGACAAGCTCCGTAAGAGCATGGCCTCTTGGATTCCGCTTTTTGCCGAACCTATTGAGTGGAAAAAGTATCTCTCTGTAAAGAGTGTCGAACAGGGCGAAGGCAACATTGCAGGTGTACGCATCCCGACGTTCAGTGGCGTTGAGTTCAACGTCTTTATTCCGGACTTCTTTACGACTCCGGTTTGGCTTGACGACGGTATCCGTAGCTTGCAGGGCCTTATCTCGCTGCGCTTGGAACGCCGCGTGCTCGAAAGGCAGTACGAGCTTTTGTCTCAGGAACTGCGCACTACGAGCCAGCGCGTGAACCTGTTCGAAAAGGTTAAGATTCCCGAATCTAAGGATAACATCCGCAAAATCAATATCTTCTTGGGTGACCAGCAGACAAGCGGTGTAGCCCGTAGTAAGCTTGCCAAGGGCAAGGCTACGGCTAAGGCTCTTGCGCTCGATGCCCAGAGTAAGGAGGTTGCCGCATGATTACTCCTATGAAGAAGGTAACCATTCTTACGCTTGCAAGCCACAAGGAAGAAACCTTGAAGGCTCTCCGTGAAATGGAAATTATCCATTTGACGCCGTTGCAGGCTGCCGTTGGCGCATCCGTCAATGGTGCTAAGGGTGCCGTTGCCCGTGTGCAGAAGGCTATGGAAGTTGTCCCAGACAAGCTCCGCAAGGGTGTTACCCCTGCCGAGAAAGTCGAAAATCCGGTGACGCTCGTCGAAGAAATCCAAACGCTCATTTCGGACAAGAAAAATGCCGAAATCCAGCTGGAACAAGCCAAGGAAGAACTTGAAAAGCTCCACGCTTTTGGAAATCTCGATCCGCGTACGGTCAAGGAACTCGCTGCAAAGGGCATCTTTGTCCGCCTTTATCTCGTGGACCTTTCGAAGGATCCTTTTGAAGTCGAAGGCGATAACGCTTACAAGCATGTCTTTGGCAAGGACGAAAATGGCACGTACATTGCCGTGTTCACGAAGGGCGATGCTCCTGCATCTGTGAAGGGTGCATTTACGGAACTCGCTATGCCTCTCAAGTCGCTCGAAGAATATCGACTGATTGCCGAGGAATCGAAGACGACGATTACTGTTGTCGAGGAACGCTTTGCTCAGCTCGCATCTGTGAAGGACGAACTGGAAACGCGACTCCTCGAAGTGACGGACCGTTACAACCTCGTCGAAGCTTCTGCCAGCATGCTCCAGAACAAGGAAATTGCAGCACTCCAGGGTTTCTGCCCCGAACCTCGCATTGCCGAAATCAATGCAGCCGCCAAGGCTAACGGTTGGGGTATCCGCGTCGAAGACCCGTCCGAAGAGGACAACATCCCGACGCTCCTTGGGTACAACAAGCTTTCACGCCCGATGAAGTGCCTGTACGACATTATCGGTATTTCGCCGGGTTACAACGAAGTTGACGTGAGCTCCGTGTTCCTCTGCTTCTTTAGCATCTTCTTTGCAATGATCGTGGGCGACACGGCTTATGGCCTGTTGTTCCTGGGCCTTGCCCTCTTTGCAAGATCCAAGATGCCCAAAGCAAGTAGCGCCGGATTCCACTTTGTCTACTTGATGAGTGCAGCGACTATCGTGTGGGGCGTCATCAACGCAAGCTTCCTCGGGCTTACCCCGGAACTTGCTGGGTGGAGCTACTACCTCGATATTGCGAACTACAACTTTATCCCGGAAGGTGTCCGTAATGTGCTCTACTGGATTCGTAGCAGCGCTCCGACGGATCCGGCCCGCTTCGAAGCTTACAAGCAGTTCTGCGAGACGTTCACGTTCTTGCCGGCTAGCTTTGTGCCGAAGGCGGTTGGTGCTTCCCAGATGCAGCACATCCAGTTGTTCTGCTTCTGCATCGCCGTGGTTCACTTGAGCATTGCTCATGCATGGAACATTGTCGTGCGTTTCAAGCGCAAGTCCTCGACCTTCATGGCTCAGGTGGGCTGGCTCATTGGCGCTTGGGTGATGTTCTTCCTTGCATGCAACATGGTGCTTGGTATCGATATGCCTGGATTCGTGATTCCGATGTTCATCGTCGAAGTGATCCTCCTCGTGCTCTTTACCGTGCCGCCTAGCCGACTCAAGCAGGACTTCATCAGCCTTCCGATGCTTGTGCTCGATATTGTGAACAGCTTTACCGATGTCATCAGCTATATCCGTCTGTTTGCAGTGGGTATGTCCGGTGCCGCCATCGCCGAAGCGTTCAATGGCATGCTATCGCCGCTCTTCGGCTCTGCCGTGGGCATTGCAGGTGCTGCCATCATATTGCTGTTCGTACATGGCTTGAACATTGCGCTCGCCGTGATGGGTGTCGCTGTGCATGCCGTACGTCTTAACACACTCGAATTTTCAAATGGACTTGGCCTTGAATGGAGCGGATTCGCGTTCAGCCCCTTCGCCAAGCAAAAAAATTAAACCAAGGGATAAATCCCGCTACTTAATGAGGATAATATAATGGAACCGAATACAATGGTGACTCTCGCTAAAATGGGTGCTGCAGCTGCGCTTGGCATTGCGGCTATGGGCTCTGCCCTTGGTTGCGGAACGGCTGGTATGTCTGCTATCACGATGTGGAAGAAGGCTTATGCCCAGGGCAAGTCCGCTCTCTTTACGCTCCTCGTGTTCGTCGGTGCCCCGATTTCCCAGACGATTTACGGCATGCTTTTGATGAACTTCATCTTGAGCAAGGCTGCAGAACAGGGCTTTACCAACTGGGGCGGCTGCCTCGGTGCTGGTATCTTTGGTGGGCTTGGCATGATGGCTTCTGCCTGGTATCAGGGCAAGTCTTCTGCTGTGGCTTGCGATGCTCTCGGTGAAACCGGCAAGGGCATGGTGAACTACCTCATGGTGCTCGGTATTGTCGAAACCGTCGCTTTGTTCGTGCTCGTGTTCTCCATGATGGTGCTTTAATCGAAAGAGGTTGCACTTATGGATAATGCACAGCTTTTAACGCTCGCAAAGCTCGGTGCGGTGGCGGCCTTGGGCCTTGCCGCGGTGGGTTCTGCGCTGGGCTGCGGGTCTGCCGGCATGGCGGCCATTGGAGCCTGGAAAAAGGCGTATCTCAAAGGAAAGAACGCTTTGTTCACGTTGCTCATCTTTGTGGGCGCTCCGATCGCACAGACGATTTATGGCATGCTTCTGATGATGTACATTTTGAACAAGTCTCAGGCTAATCCGGGCAACTGGGCTGCTTACCTTGGCGTAGGCATTTTCGGTGGCCTTGGCATGATGGCTTCTGCATGGTATGTGGGCAAGTCCGCTGCCGATGCCTGCAACGCTCTTGGCGAAACGGGCAAGGGTCTCGTGAACTACCTCATGGTGCTCGGTGTGGGCGAAACCGTCGCGCTGTTCGTCATGGTGTTCTCGATGATGCTTGTGAGCTAATGGACACAGTTGCTCTAGACTATTGACTGTGACCCCGGACTAGTTCCGGGGTTAACTTTGTTATGGATAAATATCTGCATTTTTTTCTAGATTGTACCCATAAAGAAATGAAGCATTTTCTCGCCATCCTTTTGCTTGCGTCTGTAGCTTTTGCCGAACCGTTCTCGCATGACGGTGTGTTTGCAGATGCCGCAGTTGGGCTCGGATATGCCTCGTTCGAAAATGCAGATGGATGGGAATCCTTGACTGCCGATGGCTTTGGCGTTAAACTCAATGGCAAATTCGGCTATTTTGCAGTCCGGAATCTTGCGTTGCACGGCAACTTGGGGTATGTGATGTATTCCAATTTCCGTGAAGCCCAGCTAGGCGTTTCTACCCAAGTCGACCACGACTTTTATGTGGTGAGTTCTGTTTATTTGGGGGCCGGCGTCACTTACTATATTCCTGAATTCCATAATACGTTTGTGGGCGGATCGCTGGGATTTACGGGTTATAGGCTCAATTCCCGCAAGTTGTACGGAAACACGGGCCTCAAGGCGTTCAGCTTTAATTTTGATGCGGGCAAGGAATGGTGGGTCAGCGAAAGCGTCGCTTTGGGTGTTTCTCTTGCGTTTGATTCCGGCGAATACTGGTCCGATGACGATGGCGTTTTCCGTTCATCGTCCATTATGCTGATGCTCTCTGTTTCGCTTCATTAAGCTTTTTGTGCCGGATCTGTTTCGGGTTCTTTTATTTCGAACGAAACCATCGTTATGTCGTCGAACTGCGGTGCTTTTCCGGTAAATTCCTTCACGGCCATACGAACCTTTCTGCAACGTGCGTGGACGGAGTCGTTCTTTGATTCGTTCAGCACTTTCAACAGCCGATCCATTCCGAATTCTTCGTTCTTTTCGTTGATCGCTTCGGGAATGCCGTCGGTGTACGTGAAAATGGAATCGCCCGGTTTAAGGTCGACTTCGAATTCCTTGAACTTGTAGCCTTCCATTCCGGCAAGCACGAATCCGCTCTTGATGTCGACGACCTTGAAGTCTCCGCCCTTGTGCCTGATGATCGGCTTTTCGTGACCTGCGTTGGCGTAAACGAGGTGCCCCGTCTTGATGTTCAGCACGCCGCAAAGGCAGGTGACGAACATGTCGTGGATGTTGTGTTCTGCTAGTTCGTCGTTCGCCCGGTTCAGCGCTTCGGCAGGGGAGAGCCCGTGCTGGAGGTTGTGCTTTAAGACGATTTTCGAAACCATCATGAAGAGGGCTGCCGGGACTCCTTTCCCAGAAACATCTGCAATGAGGAGCGCGATGTGGTCGTCGTCAATGAAAAAGTTGTCGTAGAAGTCGCCGCCGACTTCGAGGGCGGGGTGCATCATCGCATAGTTGTCCAGGCCTTCGACTTTGAGTGGATTCGAGAGCGATGCGCGCTGGATTGTCGTTGCGATGGAAAGTTCGGTGTGGACCTTCTGTTCCTTGGCGGTCGCTTCCGTCAGGTTCTTCACGTAGTCGTCGAGTTCCGTGGCCATTTCCTGGTATGAACGCGCGAGCTTTCCTATTTCAGACGTGAAGTAAACGTACTTTTGGCACTTCTGCAAAATATTGTGGATCTTTATATAAACGTCGGTGTTCTGCCCGATGGTCTTTGCAATTTGGCTCATGTTCTCGATGGGTTTTGTAACGGTTCTTTCCATATAGTAGAGGAATCCAAGCGAAACCCAGATGCCGATGTTCAAAAGCCCGCCGATAAGGAAATAGACGTAACTCCAGAGGTAAAGATTGCTTTCGCCATACTTGATTGCGATGCTTGGATAACTAGCCGTTCCGATGGCAATCGAGATGACGATACTTGAAACGAGGAAGAACAGGATGAATTTTTCGTTGAGCGAAAAGGAGAAAATGAAATTGATTTTCTTTTTGGCCAGCTTGCGCTGCTTGCGTTGGTAAAGGAGCGATGCACAGATGAGGTAGGGAATCCCGATCACGACCATGGTGATGAACTGGTTAAAGAATATGTTGGCCGACAGCATCGAAAAATAACTCTCGTTGAACTGGAGCTTGATGACGCTTACGACCATGAATGATGTAGCCGCGGAATCCAGAATGACAATGATCATATACTGGACAATCTTGTAAATCTTGTCGAGCTTGTATTTGTTCTTGTCTTTTTTGCGTAGTTTGCTCCAAATGACCGCCGGTACGTACCCGTAAATAATCTGGACAAAAAATCCCGGAATAAAGATGATCGGTTCGTAGCCGGACATTATGTCGGCGATGAGGTTTGCTACGGCACAGCCAAAGACACCCCAGAAACCAAAGGAAATACCGAACAACAAGGGGAGGGCGGCGACAATACGGACTTCGGTCGTGTCAGAAATCTTGAATAGTTCTCGACAGGGAACTTCGAAGACAAAGAAAATAAGTCCGCACAAGAACGCAATGAGTGCGTATTTATAAATATTTTTCATAGAACTCCTTCTTCGGTTTTAATATAATCTTTTTTTTCTTCTTTTTTCTAACTTTAAAAACATGGTTACTCTAGCTCTATCTCATTTTGAAAAAAGTTTTCCGGCGAATCTCCGTGGAAAACGTCTCGGTGCTGTTCTTCACCCGGCTTCTGTCTGTGCCGACCTTCATTATACGCTTGACCTTTTGAAGGAATATGATGGCAAGCTCTTTAAGCTTTCGGCTTTGTTTGGCCCGCAGCACGGCATCAAGGGACACACTCAAGACAACATGATTGAATGGGAAGGCTACGAGGATCCGGAGCTGCATATTCCGGTTTATAGCCTTTATGGTGAACATCGCGAACCGACGGCAGAAATGCTTTCGCACGTGGATGCGTTGTTGGTCGATTTGCAGGATGTCGGCGCCCGCTATTACACGTTCATTTGGACGCTCTTCCTCTGTATGAAGGCTTGTGAGAAGGTTGGTATTTCGGTGGTCGTCGTGGATCGTCCGAATCCGATCAACTGCGTGGATGAAGAAGGTCCGGTACTCGACCTTAATTACACGAGTTTTGTTGGGCTTCATAGCATCCGCACCCGCCATGCGAAGACGATTGGCGAACTTGCGGAACAGTTCAAGGCCGAGCGTTTTCCGAAGTGCGAACTTTACGTGATGCACATGGATGGCTATGATAAAAAGATGTGGTTCGATGAAACGGGACTCCCGTGGATTTTGCCGAGTCCGAACATGCCGACGCTCGATACCGCAATCGTGTATCCGGGTATGTGTTTGTTCGAGGCGACCAACGTGAGCGAAGGACGTGGCACGACGCGTCCGTTCGAAATTTTCGGTGCGCCGTTTATCGATGCCGTGAAGCTTTGCAAATATATGAATGGGCTCAAGCTTCCGGGCGTGTATTTCCGTGAAAACTACTTCCAGCCGACGTTCCACAAGGGCGCTGGGCAGATCTGTGGCGGTGCGCAGATTCACGTGACGGACCGCAATTCGTTCCGCAGTTTTGAAATGGCGGTGAAGCTGTTGCAGTACATTTTCAACGAGTACCCGAAGGACTTTGCGTGGAAGCAACCTCCGTATGAGTACGAGTTCCACAAGCTGCCGATTGATATTTTGCTTGGTAACGGGACGTTCCGCAAGGAATTTATCGAGTCGAGTATTTAAGCCGAGACCTGTCACCCCGGATTTATTCCGGGGTCACCTTACACGGATCTCCATCGCAGAACACTTGTATAAATGAAACTTAGACTTTCGACAGAAACTTTGAACCGCCTAAAGCGCTTCCGCAAGAACAAGCGCGCCTTTTGGTCGCTTGTGATTTTGGTGGTGGCGTACTTGCTTTCGCTCACGAGCCCGTGGACAGTGAATGACGAACCGTTCTATTTGCGCTACAACGGCAAGAGCTATTTCCCGGCGTTTGCGCGTTACAGCGAAGCGGACTTTGGCGGTGAATACAAAACGGAACAGGATTACGCGAAGCTTTTTGCGGATGTCGCTGAATGCAAGCAGGATGAAGAAGACGGATTCCCGCGAGCTGGAGGCTGCCCCGAGATGTGGACGCTCATGCCGCCAGTGCCGCACGATCCGCTGAAGGCGGATCTGAGCGAGGAGGGTACCCCTCCATTTGCGCCGAGCGCAAAGCACTGGCTCGGAACGGATAGCAATGGGCGCGATGTCCTTTCTCGCTTGATCCACGGGTTCCGCATTTGCATTAGCTTTAGCTTGCTCTTGACCGTGCTTGGTACGTTCCTTGGCATTGTGATTGGCGGTATCCAGGGCTATCTCGGAAAGTTCTGGGATACGGGCATGCAGCGTATGATTGAAATCTGG
>JBGVAT010000033.1:0-4472 GCA_045224895.1 Fibrobacter sp. | reverse complement strand
ATTTTAGAAGAGGGAGAGGGATTCGAACCCTCGTTACCGTAAGGTAAACACGCTTTCCAAGCGTGCGCCTTCAACCACTCGGCCATCCCTCCGTTAGGATGACCTCCACTGGGGAGGTGCGCCAATTATAACTTTTTATTTTTCGTTTGTCAAGGGGGATGGGGCATTTTTTTTGATTTTTTTGAAATTTATCAAAAAAAGTTGTGATTATGAGCTAAAAAAAAAGAGATGCCCGCACTATGGCGGGCATGACAGTAGGCGGAGAAGCCGCGATTATAGCCCTACAACCTGTAACCTACAACCTACAGCTTGCTCAGTTCATCCCAAACCACCTGCATCAAGGGTTCCAGCGTCTTGGGCGTGAAATCGAACTTGATGTTGGCTGTAGCGAACAATTCTGGAATCGGACGGCTGCTGCCGAGGCTTTCGGCCTTGAACAAGTCGTCGATAGCCTTTTGCGGGTCCTTCTTGAAGTTTGCCCAGACCTGCAATGCGCCAATCTGTGCGATGCCGTATTCGATGTAGTAGAACGGGCATTCGAATAAATGAAGCTGCTTCTGCCAGAGGTTCCTGCGCACGGCTTCGAGGCCGCTGTAGTCCACGCCGGCATCGTAACGGTCCATGATTTCGCTCCAGATGTCGCTGCGGTCTTCGGCGGTATGTTCCGGGAAGTTGTAAAGACGGTGCTGGAAGCTGTCGATGCTTGCCACCCACGGGAACAGCCAAATCACGTCGGCGAGTTCGCCTTCAGTGCTGCGGACAATCGCTTCGTGGTCGTCACCGTAGAACGGCTTGAGGTTCGACATGCCAATGAGTTCCATGCTCATGCTTGCGACTTCTGCAAATTCTGCCGGAACGTCACGGTAGGCAAAAATCGGCTGGTTCGCAAGTGCGAACTGGTGGAACGAATGTCCGGATTCATGGAACAGCGTATAGATATCGCGGTCCGTCTTGGCGGAATTCATGAAGATGAAGGGGAGGCGGCTTTCGTCAAAACCGATCTGGTATCCGCCCGGAGCCTTGCCGAGTCTGCTATCTGGATCGATAAGTTTTTTCGCCTGCATTTCGCGGGCCCACTTGCCTGCTTGTGCGTGGATGCTCTCGAAGACGGTATCGACCTTTTCGATGAGTTCTTCACCGCTCTGGTACGGCTTGAGAGGCGGACGGCTCAACGGATCTACGTCGAGGTCCCACGGGCGCAACTTTTCGAGCCCCATCTTTTGGGCGCGGCGCTTGTACATTTCCTTCTGCAGCGGGAGCACCAGCTTTTCGATGCTTTCGTGGAAGGCTTCGCAGTCGGCGGGAGTGTAGTCAAAGCGGTGCTTGGCGAGGAATATGTAATCGATAAAGTCCTTGCAGTGGGCATTCTTCGCAATCTTCTTGCGGATGTCGAAAAGCTTGTCGTAAGACTTGTCGAGTGCTTCCTTGTCTTGCAAACGACGTTCCCACATGGCACGCCAGGCGCGTTCACGAAGGTCGCGGTCGGTCTTTTCCATATAGGCGGCGAGCTGTTGCATCGTTTTGACTTCGCCATCGAATTCGACGCTCATGCCGCCAGTAATCTTCTGGTATGCCTGAATGGCCTTGTTTTCTTCGGTTTCAAGCGGAATGTTATCCGGAGAGAACAAGTCGAGAGAAACACGGACGCCCTTGAGCCATTCGCCGAATTCGCCCTTGAGGCCGTCCTTGGACGGGTGCGCCATCAGCTTGCGGTTCAGCTTGTCGTCGTATTCGTTCATCAACGGCTGAATTTTTTCTACAAAGTCGGCATAAGCCTTGGCGGCCTTTTCATCGCGGGTGTCGCAAGTCATGGCGACATAACGCCTGCAACTGACTTCGCCAAGAACGGATTCCAGTTCGCTCCAGTCCAAAACCCACTGACGGAGCTTGTCTACGTTAACGGGAATTTCACGCTGCAAAAGAGAGCGGTACAGTTTAGAGACTTCTTTTTCGTCATCCGGATTCAAGTTTTCCGGAACAAAATTGCGCTTTGTCATATTAACCTTTAGGTATGAGTTTCACCCAGTCTTTAGCAATCTTCTTCATGAGAGCTTTTTGGGCAAAATCTTTGAGTGCCTGGACATCTTCGGGCTTGATGTCGTACTTGATATTGAAATCCTGAGAAACCGGCTTTCCGTTCTGTTCGAGAGCCACTTCGATATAGCCCTTGACACGAATCGTCTTGACGTTCGGGAGATTGAACAGCTTTACGTCAAGCGGGAAGGGGGAGAGAAGGTGCATTTCGTTGTCGCCAGGGACAAGTACGGTCTTCTTTTCCATTTCGATCGGGAGCGTCACGAGGTCATCCAGTTCCAAGTCCAGCTTGAAGGAGAGGATCCACAACGTGTCCTTGGTTTGGTTTTCGAGGTTCACGCGGGAATTCAGATGGGCTTTTCCCAGTTCCGTCTTGATGATGCCCTGGGAAAGATCCTGGATCAAGGAGATCACCTGCGGATTCGGCATAAAATTATTCTTCGAACTTTCGACCAGACCCAAAACTTCGGGAGCAAGGCTTACGGAATCCATCGCTAATTCCTTATAATCCATTTTAGTATGGATCAGGATATTTGCAGCCTGCACTTTTTTGACTAACGAACACCCGGTAAAGGACATTGCCACTAGGGCTATCAGTCCAAATACAGCGAGGCGAGAAAACTTGGGTTTCATATTTATCTCCTTTTTCATCCGTTATTATAAAAAAATAAATGGGCGCAGACGAACCAAAAAAGCCTCAAAAAGGCCAAAAATTGTGATAAAGAACATTTTTTTTACGATTTTTTCACATCAAGTAATCTTTTTTGGAAAATATTGTTTAATTTTCAATTAAGTAAATATTCCAACTTGGAATACTCACATAAAAAAGGATTGAAATGAACCGTTACGATCTGGTTTTGCTTGGCCTCATCTTGGAACACGAACGCAGTGGCTACGACATCATCACTGAAATTCGTGATCGTGAACTTGACCGTTGGGCTAAGATTAGCACGTCGACCGTTTATAACAGACTCATTACGCTCGAAAAGAACGAGTGCATTGTCGGACATTCCGAACGCGACGGAAACCGCCCTGAACGCATGGTGTTCAACATTACCGACAAAGGTAAAGAAGTTCTCCGCAAGGAAGTCCTCAAGCACTTGACCGGTTTCAATGACGATCCGCGTACCCTTGGTTTTGCATTCCTCTATGGCGCCGACAACAAGGAACTTATCCGTACTCTGGAAGTCCACGAAAGGCGTCTTGTCCAAGAAGTAGAAGCTCTCGAAAAGATGATTGCCGAAGAACCGCGCCCGACCCTTTATCCGGAAGGACCGTTCCTCAACTGCATGAGCCGTGACCACATTCTCGTGGAACTCAAGTACGTGCGTGCCGCTATCGGCATCTTGCGCGACCCGGTCCGCAGCAAGAAACTCGGCGGTTACTTCTACATCAACTTTGGCAACAGAGATTTCGAAAAGTTTGAAGAGTAGTTTTTAGTAGACAGTAGACGGTAGGAAGTAGACAGTTTTTTAGTCTTTTCGCTTCCTACTTCCTACTTCCTACTTCGTACTATTTCTAAATTTACCCCCGCAAAAGTTTTAACGGTTTCTGATGACGGTTACCAACCGTGAATCATCAACCACTAATCACTTTTTACAACACCCCTCTCTAACGGAGATAAAATGGCTACAAAAACAGTGAAGAAGAGCGCTGCAAAGAAGGCCCCGGCAAAGAAGACCGCCAAGGTCGCTGCCCCGAAGTATGGCTACTTTGATGACGCTGCAAAAGAATACGTGCTCACCACCCCGGCAACCCCGATCAAGTGGTGCAACTACGTCGGTACTCTTAACTTCGGCGGTATCGTCGATACGACCGGCGGTACGCTCGTTTGCAAAGGCGACCCGGCACTCAACCGTATCACTAAGTACATCGCACAGATGCCGTGCTCTGACTTCAAGGCCAGCACCGTTTACATCCGCGTGAAGGATGGCAAGAACTACAAGATTTTCTCCCCGTTCTACGTTCCGACTCTCGTCAAGCTCGACAAGTGGGAATGCCACGTGGGTCTTTCCTATATGCGCTGGATTGCCGAAGCATTCGGTCTTCGCGTCCAGGTCACGATTTTCGTCCCGACGGGCTCCAACACTCTCCTCCAGGACATCCAGGTGACCAACATCGCCGGTGGTTCTAAGGAAGTGGACATCATCCCGGTTTATGAATTCAGCCACTTCGAAGCAGAAAAGCAGCTCACGAACGCCGACTGGGTTCCGCAGACCATGACCCTCAAGGGCCACTGGGAAAAGGACGGCCACGTCGTTTTGGAACAGTACGCTTACATGAAGCGTGACTACGCCGTAAACTATGTTACTGCTGACTGCAAGGTCGGTTCCTTCGATGGCGACCGCCGCGTATTCCTCGGCCAGAACGAAATGGGTTCCTGGGCAAATCCGCTCAGCCTCCAGAACAAGGAACTTGCTAACAGCGAATGCGACCGT
>JBGVAT010000032.1:0-3891 GCA_045224895.1 Fibrobacter sp. | reverse complement strand
TGAATGCGCGCTTCATATTCACGTTCAAAAGCGTACGCCCCAGCACGCAAGCGAAGGCGACCCGGCTTATCGTAAACGATTCTGAATTTCATAAGCTTTCGCTTCTTACTTGTCGAGACCTGCTTCTGCCTTGGCGTCGTTGCAGATATCGTTTGCTTCGTCCTTCATGTCCTGGAAGGCAGCCTTGGCGTCAGCAGTGAACTTCATGCCATGAGCAAGTCCGGTCACAGCGAGTTCGCGAGTCTTCTTAGCCTTAAGGACCTTCTTTGCGACAGCAGAGCCCACAGCACCAGCAATGACGAGCCAGAATTTTTCGTTTTTGAAAACAGACATATTATTCTCCTTATTAAAGAAAAATCAGCGGAGCACTCGCCCGCTTTTAAAAATTAGATACTCTCCCTTCCAATTTCAAGTTACGAACAAATTAAACAAACAATTCACGCAACCCCGCACCGCAGTTGAGTTTCACGAGATTGACGCTAACATTGTTAGTAGAATCCTAACATTGTTAGTGAATTCCTAATAATGTTAGACTCTCTAATTTTGTTAGAGAGTCTAACATTTTATGGATCATCGAAATTCAACAACTAGGAAAGCGCAAGAACCTTGCCGAGTTCACGGCATTTAGCCTTGCCATCGTCATCCGGAGCATTTTCAATGGCAAGCGGATCATCGGCAAGCACAAGGCCAGCATTCGCGGCATCTTCTTTCCACGGATTCATCCATTCGCCGCCACCCCAGCCATAAGAGCCGAAAAGTACAACCTTCTTGCCCGAAATAAGCGTCTTAAGCTGATCATAAAGCGGCTGGAATTCGCTATCTTCAAGTTCTTCAGCACCCATCGCCGGGCAACCCAAAGCAAACTTGTCATATCCACTGGCGCTATCGACATTGAAAGCAGAAGTATTAAACACGCTCACTTCAGCACCAGCTTCGCGAGCGCCTTCGGCAACTTCGTTCGCCATGACTTCGGTATTTCCAGTTCCAGTCCAGTAAATAACAGCAATTTTATTCATTTTCTGTTCCTTTTTGTTTTTTCGGTTAATTAACTTGCCACGGTCAATTCTTCCAAAGAATCGCCCTGTTCAAAACGTTCATTAAATATTTTATGGCACTTTTTGTATACTTCAAAGATGTGTATGGAATTCGGCACGTCGTTATACACCTTCCAGCATCCAATCATCTTGTAATTTTTTCCGCCATACGCAATAAAATCTTTTACATCCTGTAACGGATACCCCAAAAACACGCCCACTTCATGTGGGAAGCAAACCGAGCGCGCCATACGCATCTTAAAAAAATTCAACAAGGATTCTGCATCGAATCGCGCATAGCCAAAGCCCTTCAAAAAATCCCTGACTTCGCAACAATTTCCCAAATTATGTAAAGCGCTATTCCGGTAAACGTAAATGAAATAACGTCCGTGCCTCTCCGCGACAACACGCGCCATGACTCCCTTCGGATTCAGCACCTGATTCCAACGCGCCAAAATTTTGCAAAGGACAACGCCATCAACAAAGTCAAGGCAAAAAAGATTGCCAAGTTTAATCCCGGCAAGAGTCGGAGCACAATGACGCACCAAACGGAAATCAAGATTTTCAGTCATAAGTAACCTGGCTGTCCACTCATAAAATCAAAAAATCCCACCTACGAATTTTCGCCGCAGGCGGGATAACCTAATCCAGCATATATGAGGTAACGAAATCTATACGCTAGCTGAGGTTCTATGGCAAATTTTCTTTATCCTTATTTTAGAAATATACAGACGCCATTGCTACTCCAAATAGACTCGCATAGCTCCAAAATTAGACAAGTCTAACAAATAAAAATCCCGCCAACGATTTTTCGTGGCAGGATTTAGTCCTATGGCAAAAACCTAGAGAAGTTTCTTAGAAGCCGAAGACGGTTTCAAGACCGAACCTGAGTCCAGTATCGCCGGCATCATCACCAATGGCAATGTCGACCATTGCAAAGCCCGTAATTTCAAGACCTTCAACAGGCGTTGCGTACGCACGGAGACCGACATCAAACGTAGACACATCATCGTCCTTGTCTACAGAGCGAGTGTGGTATTCGATCGGGAGACCCAATGCAAACGGTTCTGCAATTCGGATGCTCGGTTCTGCGTAAGCAAAGAAGTATTCCGGAATTTCTTCATGAACGGTCGGATTTTCATCGTCAAAGTAAGCGTAGAACACGGAACCCTTGACATTCACAGCGCCCAATTCCAAGGACGGTTCAGCAAGGAAAGCGTGCGTTGCCTTCGGAGCCTTTTCACCAAGAGCGTCAATGTGCGCACCATAAACGAAGTGGAATGCGAAAGCATCGATCTTCACATTAGCATCGAGACCGGCATGCAATTCGTTGTGCTTAGCTTCCTGATAGGACTTGTAATCCACAAACGGACGGAACACATGGTCACCAAGGCCCAGTTCGTAAGCGAGGTGGAGGTCGTAAGCATAGCCGGCGCATTCACCGTCTTCGCAAACCGTATTGTCGTTGTCGCCGCGGCCAAAGCCAAGGCCAAACACAAGGCCGTTATAATCGATTTCGAAACCACGGATATCGTGTTCTGCCATACCGGCAGCGTTGTCCGCAGGATCGTCATAATCGTAATAGTTGAGGAAAGCGCCTTCCGAGAAGGTCAGGTCGCCAAACTTCACGGCAAACTTATCGTTGTGCGTGTACTGGACAAAAGCTCCATTGTAAACGGCACCCGGATCCGTCGTCGGGCCATCAGCTTCGAGCTGTACGGATGCAGACCACTTATCATTAAATTTCACATCTACGTTCAAGTCAAAGGTCGATGCGTAGCTGTGGCTCTTAAAATCTTCATTGATGACGTCACCCGTGTAAGCGTCAAATTCAACTTCACCGGAGAACTTGACTTCCGGGCCGCTAGCAGCCGGGGCGGCATCTTCAGCGAAAGCCGGAACTGCAAGGATGGATGCTGCAGCAAGGCCAAACAACAGATTAGAATTTAAACGAGTCTTCATTTTGTCTCTCCTATGACGGTTTTTATTGTTTTTGTAACACCCCGTCTGGACTTTTACATTTTGTGTTACAAAATCCTAGGCTTTTCGCCTTTTTTCTACACGCTTATAGCAAAGAGCGTGCCAAGTTTCTTTCAGTTTAATCCATTCCTGTTCTTCATTCGATTCAACCATTCTTTAGCCTCCTCTATCTTTATTAGTTTGGTCTAAGTTAAAGGGTTTAATTAAGGGCCGAAGGCTTTTGGACCATCGGCCCTTAATGGTTCTTGACTCAAATGAAACTGGATCTAGATTTTAATCTTCAAATCGACCTTTCTTATTCGCACTCATACCGAAGAGCTTGAGGAAGGCAAATGTCGCCACAAGCACGACGATCGAGCAAACAATCCAGAACTTGTCGCCGCCCACCGGAATCTGGTAGAGGAGTATCGACACCGCCCAGGCAAGTACTGTCTGGACCACAGCCATCAACACACCAAGGCCAAGGCCGATTTCGCGAACGACTACGCCCATTGCAGCAAGGCAAGGCACGTAGAGCAAGATAAAGATCAAGAACGCAAACACCTGCCAGTTAAATCCGTCCACCGGATTTCCGTTCTTGTCCGGGTTATGGAAGTAAGAACGGAGGTTGGCATAGATGTCAGCCGTTTCACTCAAGTCACCTTCTTCGAGAGCGCCGATTTCATCTTCGCTCAACGTGAGGCCTGCAGCAGCGAGCTTTGCAAACACCTCTTCGCGAGCCTTGTCGGCACCTTCATCTTCGCTGAAGGTCTCGATAGAAGCATATTCTTCACAAGTAATAGCCTTCGCGTCAAGAATCTTGTCGAGCGTGACCTTCTTGAGTTCTGCGGCATTCTGAGCTTCAAGTTCGCCAGAAGTCCCGAGAATGTCCGTGAGT
>JBGVAT010000031.1:0-10592 GCA_045224895.1 Fibrobacter sp. | reverse complement strand
CATTTGATTTAGCCATTCATTGGTTTGCAATGTTCATTACTGCATCTTACGCACCAAGCACTTGTGAGGCTGCTTAAAGATGAGTATTGCTGTCCACAGACTTTACAATGATATGAGCCATGTTCACTACCTTCATAAGGAACACAATGTTCATTACTGCATCTTACACACCAAGCACTCGTAAGGCTACTTAAAGATGAATATTCCTGTCCGCAAACTTTGCAATGATATGGACCACATTCATGGCCTTCATATGGAACACAATGCTGATTGCTACATTTAACACACCAAGCACTTGTGAGACTGCTTAAAGAAGAATATTCCTGTCCGCATTTTTTGCAATAGAATTTCATAGTTTTTCTCCTTTTTTTTAGGTTATTGTTTTGTTTGAATTTTAAATTCGACTCGCGACAATAGATGTCGTTGCCCCAACTTTTTTACAGAGCAAAATACACCAAAGAAATTGTTGCAACAATAAATGCTATAGCAAAGGCAACTATCGGCACAGATGTCAAGAAATAGGTTCTATGGACATAGCCTTTTGCCTTTCCGATATATTTATCAGCACCATCAGTAATCTTCGGCATCCAAGTTTTTTCAACAGTCGTTTCCACAAAGTTCAATGGAGTATCGGCAACTCCTTTGACTTTACTCAGATTTTCATTGACGACTTTATCTATTTCCTTATCCACCTTCGCAAAGAAAACAGAAGAAATTTTCAAAAGAGCGTCAATCGCCATAGAATAGGCTTTGGAAGCGATTTTACCAACAAAGGGAATCTTATTTTCAAGACATTTCGTTGCTGCCGGATTTACGACATCAACTAAAACGCCACTAACGATTTCATGCCCACTTGGCAAGTTTATTTTATATCCATCAACAGCAGATTTTACCAAATCAAAAGATTGGCAAACATCATTTATGACCAAGTGGATGATTGTATTCGTATACTCCAATATAGTCTGCAAAGACTTGTTCAAATCTCTTGAAAACGAATACATTCCGAGTAACACCCCAGAAAAGGCCATCAAAAAAATGAGAAATAATGAAGACAATATTGTAACATACAATTGTTGGTTGGAAAAAGAAATCAAAAGAATATCGATTATTACACCAACAACAGCAAATACAAGTCCCCATTTTATAATTCGAATGGGAGCCCTCTGCGGAGCAGACATAACATCAGTAATATTGCTTACGATTTCCGGATTGCTATATTTTTTGAAATCAATCATTTCAAACCTCCACAGTTTACACTTCTGGAGTTTCTCCCCTTCTAAGCAATAATCCGCATTTTTAGAGAATACAAAAAAGGCGCAGATCGTTGCATCTATCTAAGCGGGGCTCTGCAAAGCCTGTATTCGATAAACGCAAACGACCCACGCCCCAAAAGGGCTGTTGCCTTTGGCCATACGACCAAAGACCGACTCAAAAGTCGGTATAGCAAACTGAAACACACCGCTAAAGCGGCGTGCCTGCGTGAGCGTTCGCCTTGTTCTCGAATACTTGAAATTTGCAGATTTCGCTTAGAGAACAAGAGCAAAAACTCTATTTCGTTAAAAAGATAACTTAAAAAAGAGCAAAACGCACAAAAAGTTTACAAAAGAGTGAATTTTTCTAGAAAAATGTCGATTTTGAGACCTATTTGCAGGGGAACGAAGATTTTTTATACTAGGGCTGAGCTTGGCAAATCGAACCCGAATAATGTATACTAGAGAGGAGGCTTTATATGGAAAATCTAGTTCTTACAATTCCTTCTCAAGATTTAGAAATCATAAAAACACTCGCTGCACGTATGGGATGGACAGTACGGTCTAATCGCAACATTGTCCAAAAATTCATTGATTTATGTCCCCAAAAGCCTATGACGACCGATGATGAAATTGCAGCGGAAGTCAACGCAGTCCGTTACGGGTAATGAAAAATTACTTATTCTAATTTTTCAAACAAACTTATTTAATATGAAACTCGTCAAACCGCAACTATTTGAAAAAATTGGATAGTTGCGAACGATTTTTTCTTCAAAAATGCAAATTTTTCAATAATTTCGCCAACCATTTTAACCAAGCGGTTGAAATGGTTAAGCTCGAAATAAGCGCATTTATAACGGAATTAACGGTAACAGAGAGCTTCCTAAATCGCCAGTTATTCGAAAAATTTGGATAACTGCAGGCGATGGCTATTTCGCGCACTAAAGGTGGGTGGGCAAGGTAAGCCAGGCGTTGCGGGCTGGCGTCTGAAGCCCGCTAGAGTGGGTAGCGGAAGCCGAAGGCTGAAGCGAGGGAGAGACCTCTCCCTCCCCTGATCCTAAAAGCAAAAGACTTGAATTTAACTGATCATTTTAACCGAGCGGTTAAAATGGTCAAACTCAGATTTTAGGGAAGAAACATCAAACACATCAAGGTCTTGTAAAAAGTTCGTAGTTTTCCTCGTAAATTACGAGGCCAAAATTGGCGTTTTTTTATCAAATTTAGACATTTTTTCATAAAAAGCCTCGTAAAAAGCTCGTAATTTCTTTGAAAAGTGAAGAAAATTACGAGGTACAAGCCATCCATTAACGAGACTTTTTCTTCAAGGACCACATACTATTTTCACAAACGACCAAATCACATCTACGCATGCTCGCCAATAGGTTTTCAACCTTATATTTCTTTTGTTTCTCATCTAGACTTTTAGGAAGATGAGGTTCGAGCATTTCAAGCAACTTTCGTTTGCTAAGTTCGCCATAATCCTTCAAATAGTCCACTATAATATTTCGGTAATTGGAATTACTCAACCCTTTTGCTTGCGAATGTTCCGTTTCTTGGCTGGTCGCCAAAGCAACATATTTCGATATGAAAATATTTTTTCCACGACCTTCAACAAGACCATTCTTTTTTAGCAACTTAACCGCTTCCGCAGACAAAGGTTTCTTCTTTTGAAGAGCATCAAGCAACACGGCCTCATCCAAGCCGATGGAGGTGTTCTCCAAGAGCATCTTGCTGTAGTCTTCGTCGATTACCGTTCCTGGAATACGCAACACAACCTTATCCTTCGTGCTCTCGTAATCGGGCATAGGCAAACAGCGATTGCGTTGGCTAAGGAACATAGAATGGATGCCATACCCCTGCGTGTCAATCATCTTCAAGTTGACCATCGCCTGAACAAGGAATGGATTTCTGTAACGAGCAGGAGTTTTCTGTCCACAAATGTAGTCTTCAAAGTGACCTTCAAAGAAAGATCCCGCATTTTCAAAGCAAAGGCTATCCTTTTCCTCGGTAACGACAATTCTTGAATTTGCACAGTAATCTTGATGCGCAATACAATTATGCAAGGCTTCCAATATCGTTTTGGTATCGTATTTCCAAACTTCTGCAGGAATCAAACTGTTGCTAGGATAAATTTTGAATCTGTAATTACGAATTTTCGCTAAAACCCGATCTGTAGAGAGAAGGAACGGAATTGAGAAAATATCACCTGCTTGTTCATCCCCCGAGTTTAAACGCCAAACGATTTGGGAGATATAATTCAAATAATGGGAGGATTCCTCTTTGCCCAACAGCAGCAAAGCTGTTCTCGTAATTTTTCCTCCAATGGTTATTTTAGCCTTGTCCAAAAACGCCGTATCATCTAAGGAATCAATGTATTCCCTTTTATCAGGATAACGTTCAGCAAAACCAAGACGCGCCTTTTTAATTGCATCAGAATCAAGATCGCTTAAATTTGCTTCAGGAATTATTTCCTTACTCCAATCTGTTCTAGAATTGTAGATGGTTCGCATCCAGTCATGATAATCACGCAAGTTCGTTGTTGAACTATTTACCCTAATATAAGGGACATTCTGAAAGCAAGTCGGTTGCTCGGAAGCAGCGGGAATAATAAACACGGATACGGGACAACTTTCATTACCCTTGTAGAAAAAGCGTTCTATCTGAAAGTTAATTTTCGGAGTAACATTTACACGAAGGTAGAGTTCAAGATCCTGACTACCCTTTTTAGCTGTCGCGATATCAAATGATGTTCCAACAACTTTGTGAGAACTGTCTTCTACACCAAAGAACAGATAACCATTCTCTTCCCGCTCAAGGCATGCCCCATTAGAAAGAGAAGAGATGTACTTGCCCAAATCATCGGGACTCACATGATTGCTCTTGAACTCCAAGAAACGATTTTCCCTAGCATAAGTCTTTATGCAAGAATCCAACAGTTCTGTAAGTTCTAGATCTCTTGTCATCATTTGCGCCCCAATTTCGCTTTGGCTGAAAAATATTTGAAATTCTATCAGTCTGCAATATATACAAAAAACGCAAGCACTTCAAGAGCTATGAATTTTTGGGATGGGTGGGCGGGGCAAGCCAGGCGTTGCGGGCTGGCGTCTGAAGCCCGCTAGAGTGGGTAGCGGAAACCGAGGCTGAAGCGAGGGAGAGGCTTCACCCTCCCCCTCGTGGCATTTTCACACACATTTCTCTCGCCTCTCGTCTTTCATCTCTCGTCTTATTACTAAATTTGACCCACTATGTTTTCACAGCTGACTGATTCTCTAGAAAATACCCTCAAGAACCTGCGTGGGCAGGGCAAACTTACCGAAGAAAATGTGGCGGAATCGCTGCGTGAGGTGCGTCGTGCGTTCCTCGCTGCCGACGTGAACTTCAACGTGACTCGCGACTTTGTCAAGTCTGTCAAGGAAAAGTCCATGGGCGCCGAAGTGCTCAATTCCGTGACCCCGGGTCAGCAGATTGTGAAGATCATCCACGACGAGCTTGTGGCCGTCATGGGTGGCGAAACTAAGGAAATCAACCTCTCCGCACCTTCTCCGGTGGGCATCATGATGGTTGGTCTGCAGGGTTCGGGTAAGACGACTTTCGCAGGCAAGATTGCACTCTGGATGCGCAGCAAGAAGAAGCGCAAACCGCTCCTCGTCGCCGCTGACGTTTACCGTCCGGCCGCTATCAAGCAGTTGCAGGTGCTCGGCAAGTCCATCGGCGTTCCGGTTTATGACGAAGGCCAGGGCAATCCGGTCGAAATCATCAAGCACGGCTACCAGTACGCGAAGGACAACGGTTTTGACCTCGTGATTTACGATACCGCAGGCCGTCTGCAGATTGATGAAGAGTTGATGCAGGAACTTGAAAAGGCTCGCGACGCCGTTCATCCGGACGAAATTTTGTTCGTCGCCGACGCAATGATCGGTCAGGAAGCAGTGAATGTCGCCGAGACGTTCTGGAACCGCCTGAATTTCACGGGCGTCTGCCTCTCGAAGATGGATGGCGATACCCGCGGCGGTGCAGCGCTCAGCATCAAGAAGATGACGGGCGTGCCTATATGCTTTATCGGTGTTGGCGAAAAGCTGAACGAAATTGACCTTTTCCACCCGGACCGCATGGCAAGCCGAATCCTCGGCATGGGCGACGTGGTGAGCCTCGTGGAAAAAGCGCAGCAGGTCATCGACGAAAAAGATGCCAAGGACCTCAAGAAAAAGATTCTCAATAACACGTTCGACTTGAACGACTTCTTGAAGCAGCTCCGCACGATCAAGAAGCTCGGCCGCATCAAGGACATTTTGAGCCTCATTCCGGGCTTAAACAAGCTCCCGCTTGACCAGATTGACGAAAAGCAGTTGGTCTATGTGGAAGCCGTGCTCAGCTCCATGACGCCGAAGGAACGCAAAAAGCCGCAGATTATCGACGGTAGCCGCAAGGCCCGTATCGCAAAGGGTTCCGGCACAGACGCAGCCCGCGTGAACGCGGTGCTCAAGCAGTACGAGAGCATGAAGGAAATGTTCAAGAAGGTCGGCGATTTTGCCAAGAGACAGAACAATGGAGGCACGATCGGTTCGAATTACACGCCTCCCAAGGACAAAAACAAGAAGAAAAAGAGATAATCAAGTGCCCGCAGTAAAGCGGGCATTTTTCTTTAAAAACGCCATTTTTGAGTCAATTTCGCCAATTTTAAGCTTTTTCGGCCCCTTCAACAAATTACTTTATACGTAAATGACGGATTTTTTTTCATTGCCGTCCTTTACACACAAAAGTGACTTTACTATATTTGGCATCAAAAGAACAAAAACCCCGGTTTTCCGGGAACCCCAAATAAGAGGTATAAAATGGCAACCGTTATCCGTCTCGCCCGCTTCGGCAAGCGTCACAACCCGATCTACCGCGTCGTCGTTATCGACAACCGCAAGGCACGCGATGATAGCTTTATCGAACAGGTCGGTTTCTTCAACCCGAACCTCAAGCAACCGGAAATCCGCTTCGAACAGGAAAAGGTCCTCAAGTGGCTCTCCGTCGGCGCTCAGCCGTCTGACACTGTCAAGTCCCTCCTCAAGAAGACTGGCATTTCTGACTTGTTCAACGAACTCAAGGCCAACCGCTCCATCGAAGGCAAGGCTCCGGTCGCTCGTGAAATCAAGTCCAAGAAGAGAAAGTTGAGCCCGAAGGCTCAGGCTCGTCTCGAAGCTGAAAAGGCTGCCAAGGAAGCTGCTGAAGCTCCGGCCGCTGAAGAAGCTCAGGCTTAATTGCGCTTTTAAAGAAGAGTCTCGTGCGCATGCACGGGACTTTTTTCTTTGACAAGACCTTTCCACCACAACATTCCCGAAAATGGACCAGAACGAATCCTACATCACCGTCTGCCAGCTTATGCGTGCGCATGGCGTCAAAGGCTACATCAAGGCCATGCCAATGACCCACGACCTGACTCGCTGCAAGAGCCTTAAAGACGTGCGCGTCCAAAAGAGAAACGGCGAAATTGTGGAACTCAGCCTTGAAGATGCCAAAGTCGCAAACGACATTTGGCTTTTGAAGTTCAAGGGTTTCGACACCCCGGAAACCGTAGCTGTCCTCGTCAATGGCGACGTCATGATCCCTGAATCCGAACGTCTCCCGCTCCCCGAAGGCGAATACTATCTTGACGAACTTGAAGGTTTCCGCGTCCACACCGAAGACGGCCGCGACGTCGGCGAAGTCCTCGAAGTGCAAGAATTGATGACGGTCAACGCATTCCATATAAAGTTCGACCTGTCCATGCAATCCGAATTCAGCAGCAAGTCCATCCTCGCCCCCTGGATTGACGATTGTGTCAAGGAAATCAACGAAGACGGAAAGTTCATTGTCTGCGATAGCGACTATCTAAAATCCCTTTGCCCGGAGGAACGATGAAGATCGACTGCATCACCATCTTCCCCGAAATGTTCGCCCCCATGAAAAGTTCTATCATGGGCCGCGCCCAGGCAAAAGGCTTGTTCGAGTTCAACACGGTCTATCTGCGTGACTTCGCCATCAACGCCTACGGGCAGGTGGACGATGTTCCGTACGGTGGCGAACCGGGCATGGTACTCCGCCCCGAACCGCTCGCCAAGGCGATTCGTAGCACAGGAGTCAAGGAAGACGGCGGCAAGGTCATCTATCTCACAGCCGACGGAGTCCCCTTCACCCACAAGATCGCCAAGGAACTCTCGCAAGAAAACCACCTTGTCCTTGTCTGCGGACACTACAAGGGAATCGACGACCGCATCCGTCAGACCGAGGTCGACATGGAAATATCCATCGGTGACTTCGTCGTAAGCGGAGGCGAACTTCCGGCGATGCTCGTCACGGACGCTGTAGTGCGACTGCTGGACGGCGCTTTGGGACACAAGGAATCTGGCGAAACAGACTCCTTCGCACAAGGAGTGCTGGGCTGGCCAGTCTACACCCGTCCCGAAGAATTCGAAGGAAAAAAGGTGCCCGAAGTGCTACTTTCGGGTCATCACAAGAACATTTCTGAGTGGAGACGCCAAGAATCGTTAAAAAGAACGAAAGAAAGACGTCCCGACATCTTTAAAAATCTTGAAAAAAATACTACATTTGGCGACAAATAATAACGAGGTACACACTATGTCCCTGAACATTGAAGCAATCCAGAATGAAAATTTGAAGACCGACCTTCCGGAATTCCGCGCCGGCGATACCATTACCGTTAACGTTAAGGTTATCGAAGGTACCAAGGAACGTATCCAGCCGTTCAAGGGCGTCGTTATTCAGCAGAAGAACTCTGGCATCGGCAAGTCCATCACGGTCCGCAAGATGTCCGGCTCCGTCGCTGTCGAACGTATCTTCCCGGTCAACTCCCCGCGCATCGACTCCATAGTTGTCGAACGTACCGGTAAGGTTCACCAGGCTCGCATTTACTACATGCGCGACCTTCGCGGTAAGGCTGCACGTATCGAAGAACGCCAGGCTTAATTAGCCGGACTTCGAAGGCGGTTATTTCCCGATGATTACGGGGGATTCCCGAAAAGACATTATCCCGCCCACGCGGCTATGCGTGAAGGCGGGTTTTGTTGTATCCTCACCTCAGGACGAAGAGAAGAAGATCATCCTATTGAACGAAGGTGAACTCGTCGCCCTCGACCCCAAGGCAAACAACAAGGTCGTTTTCAGGATTCTTCCCGGTAACCTCGTCGGCGTGGGCGCCCTCCTCGAACGCGAGCCTGTGCGCTACATCTTCCAGGCAACAAAAGATTCATTCATCACCGTCATCAACGATGAATGTATGGAATCCGAACTCAAGAGCCTCCCCGTCTGGCTTTTGGCAGTAATCAAGGCGATTTCGGCAAGGACCCGGCGAATCAACGAATCCATACACGCCGCAAAGACCAACAATCCCCTCGCAAGCCTCGCCGCATTCTGCAAGTTCCACAGCAAGGACGAACAGATTCAGCCACAAGCGCTCCTCCAAGAATTTTCGTGGCTTACAAAGACGCCCATTCCGGCTGCGACCGAAGCGTTAAAAGCACTCATCCGCCGCAAAATGGTGATTCCGCATATCGAAACCGAGACCTTGTCCGTCCCAAACGCAGGCCTTCTTGAGATTTTCACGGATTACCTCAAGGCGCAAGAGCAAGAAAAGCCTTGGCTTCCATTCAAGCTCACGCTCCAGCAAAAAAGGATTCTCGTCTGGTTATCGACACTTGACCCGGCAACCACTCAAGACGGTTCCGGCTGGTTGAACTTTTTCAAGGAACACCATCTAGAAACAACAGTTTCGGACTGGCTCGAAATGCAGCAGTTCGAATGGTTCACCGAGAAAGAAAACCATCTCCTCGCCCTCAATGCAGACAAGATAAAATACTTCTTGACGGCATTGCAATACGAACAGAACATCAAGGGGACGGTCAAATGATCATCAAGGAAGGAGAACTCCTTTGTCTGCAAGGCGACCGAAACCATTCGTTTTACATCGTTAAGACGGGTTCGCTTACCGCAAGCTACAAGGACGAGCAAAACGAAGTCCAGACGCAAAATTTCGGTCCCGGCTCCACGTTCGGTGAACTCAGCCTCATCGAAGGCGAGCCTATGGAATACACCATCCGCGCCGACGAAGACTGCGAAATCGAAGTTATCGATCCAAAGACCTTCCGCGACGTCATGGACGTAAAGCCCATCTGGATGAGGTCCATACTTGCATTCCTGACGCAGCGCAACCGCATCGCCAAGGAAAACAAGCGCAAGAGCGACTTCATCACGAATTTTCCGTCGCTCCTGTTCATTCTTTCTCGCTACAACGGAAAGAACATCAGCTTAAGGACCATCAAGGACGAGCTAAGATATTTTTCGAACCTTTCGGCGATAGAAACATACAAACTATTGCTCATTTTGCAGGACTTCAAGCTCGTCCGTCTGCAAGCGGAATCCGTTTCCATCGAAAACCAGCCGCTCATCAAGGCGCTGTACGAGACCCTCCGCTACCGCGCCATCCACAAAAGCGTATCTCCCAACATACTTTCGCTCACAGAACAGGCGATCCTCACCGCATTCGTCAAGACCGCCTGCGACAAGGGCGAACTCCAGGCCGACGGACTCGTCGCCGTCACGGCAGAGGCGCTTGCCGCACAGACCAAGGCTTCCATGCACGGGATGTCGCTTACTCCGAGGAACCTGGAATCGCTCATCCAAAAGCAGCTCTTCGTCGCTATTTCCGACGAAAAATACGGCGCCAACTTCGACAGGCTTTTAAACCTGCTCGAACTCAACCGCATCTACCCGCAGCTAGACAAGAAATTAGTAGACGGTAGGAAGTAGGAAGTGGACTCAAAGCGAGTTTGCGAGCGATCTCATACCTATCCTTTTTTCTATATTTTAAACGTAACACATTCACCCCAACAAGGTTCAATATGAAACTCTCTGCACTTCTCGTGACCCTTTCCTCCATCGCCGCTTTCGCACAGGACGCAGCCCAGCCCGAACAGCCGAGCGCCCTCGCCAGCTTCCTCCCGCTCATCCTCCTCTTTGTGGTGATGTGGCTCTTCTTCATCCGCCCGAAGCAGAAGGAAATGAAGCAGATGGACGAAATGCGCAAGCAGCTCAAGAAGGGTGACAAGGTCATGACCGCCGCAGGCATCATCGGCACCATCGCCAGCATGGAAGAAAACATCATCACGCTCCGCACTGGCACCTCCACCATCGAATTCGAAAAGGCAGCCATCCTCCGCGTCATCAACAACGACACTTCCGCTAAGGTCGAAGAAAAGAAGTAATCATGGCCATTCTCCCCATCAGAATTTACGGTGACCCGGTGCTTCGCAAAAAGTGCGAACCCATCACCGAAATCACGCCGGAACTCCGCCAGCTCGC
>JBGVAT010000030.1:0-9242 GCA_045224895.1 Fibrobacter sp. | reverse complement strand
CCACACGGTGGCTTCGGCGAGGAAGCTGAGCGTGTTGATGGCGAGGCTCTTGAATTCAGCCTGCTTGGCGGCAGTCTTGTAGAGCTTGGCGACTTCCTTCTTCGGAACGAGGTTTTCGAAAGATTTGAGACGATCGTCAAAAGTCTTGTCGGCAGCGAGAGCTTCCGTAAGGAGGGCGACCACGCGGCCGTATGCTTCCGGGTAGAATGCGGTGTACTTCTTGGCGGAAGTGAGCTTGTTCAGCTTGATTTCCGGGAAGTCGAGCACCATGTTGAACTGGAAGGAAACCTTCTGCTTCGGCTTGAGGACTGCGGTAACGGCGATAGCGCCTGCAATCGTTTCACGGCCACTGTAGACGTTCTTGACCCAGGAGTTTGCAACGCGACCGCTCTGGAGAGCAGCCTTCAAGACAGACTTGGCGTCGTCCTGGTAGAACATCGGCTTCACGGAAACGTTGAGGTTGTCCTTCTTGTTCCAAGCTACGCTCACGCCCATGCAACCATTGAAGTCACTTTCGGCGAGAGCCTTTTCGTTATAAAATTCGATACCGCGAACAGAGCGGCCATCTTCGAGTTCCTTGTCGAACTGCACACCCTTCGGGAAACGTGCGGCCGGAACGAGAACAAAGCTGGAGTCCTGAACGCCCTGGCGGTCCTTCTTGGCCATGTAGCCCGTGATGCTGTCCTGAATCTGGACAATCGTCACTTCGCGGGTTTCCTTGGTGTTGTTTTCGAGCGTGAAGACGGTAGCGTTCACCGGGAGGCTGGAGAGACGTTCGTCGCCCGGAGTCACGTAGCTGGACTGCGTCTTGGTGATGGCGACACCCTTGCCTTCGTAAACGGTTTCGCTGACCGGATAGAGGGCGGTGTACTTCATCTTGGCGGCGTCATAACCCGGCTGGCCGAGGAATTCGCTGTCGTTTGCCCAAGCGGCGGTGAGGGCGCCTTCGCGGGCGGCCTTTTCGCCAACCATGCCGTCGAAGAAGTCGATGAGCACGGCGCGGTTGATGGCGGCAACGTCCTTGCCAGCAGCAATCAAAGCCTGGGTGCGGTCGCTGAACTGGATGTGCCAGCGTTCAAATGCGGCCTTGTTCGTTTCGAAGAAAGTCTTGTCGGCGAGAACCTTGTTGAGCTTGGCTTCGGCCTTCTTCTGGTCCTTCATGTCGGCGTCGCCGAAAACGCGTGCGCCGTTAGCGTCGAGGAGCGGGAAGTTGTTGTTGTAGATGCCGAATGCGGCGAAGTTGCCAATCACGAGGGCAGCCTTTGCGCTGAGGACGGCTTCCTTGAAGAAGAAATTGTTGAAGCGGAGGTCAGAGGCTTTTTCCGTGCGAACCTGGACGCCCGGCATCACGTTCATCACGGGAGTCGTGCCAGCAGGCGTTGCAGTAAACGTAGAACCGATACCGCCCACGGCAATACCCGTGGTGGATGGAGTTGTAGAAAGCGGGGTGTACCACGGCTGAATGAATTCCACAGCGAGACCCGGGGTCATCAGCTTTTGGACGGAGCCGGACATTTTTGCACCGGCAAGATATTCTTTAATGCTCATAATGAGATCCGATATTTAAAGGTTTATACGGGTGGAAAGATAGTAATTAGTAGGAAGTAGGAAGTAGGCGGTAGGAAGTAAGAAGTAGGAAGTAGACTGTAGAATGTGGGTTGTTGGCGGTTGTGTGTGGGGCGTTGGTTGTAGCGTTTCCGTCATCCTGATGCTTCGCTTCTTCGTCATCCTGAGGGGCTTGCCCCGAAGGATCCAGTAAAGTTTTCTTTTTGCAGTCTTTTTACATGAAACGTTTTTGAATTGAATTATTTTTAGGGTATGACAAAGCTTATTGCACATATGCTCCCCGGCGTTTTCCTCATCGTCGTGTTTTCCTTGCTGAAATCTTATGTGATTTCGCCTGCGGTCACGATTGAATCTTGGTTCGTTTATCTTAACTTTGCGTTCTTTGCGGCTTGCGTGATTGTCCCCTGTGTCATATATTTCTTGCGCACCCCACCCGGAATAGACCATAAGTAGTGATTTGTTAACCTCTAATCACTAACCACTAATCATTGATTTAAACTATATTTGGCGCATGTTTAAGATCGGTGTCATGGCTTCCGGTGGTGGAAGCAACTTCAAAGCAATTATTGAACGCATTGGCGAGGGTGACCTCGACGCCCAGTGCAAGTTTTTGATTACGAACAATGCTGGATGCGGCGCGGTGAACCATGCCAAGGAATATGGTATCCCGGTGTATCACATTTCGGGAAAGACTCATCCGGATCAGGCTGCGTTCGAAGCCGCGATGCTCGAAGTTCTCGACAAGTATGACGTGGATCTTTTGATCTTGGCCGGTTATATGAAGGCGCTCCCGCTTTGCATGCTCAAGCGTATGCCGAACCGCATTTTGAACATTCATCCGTCGTTGTTGCCGAAGTTTGGCGGTAAAGGCTTTTTTGGACATCATGTTCATGAAGCTGTGCTTGCTGCGCACGAAACGGAATCTGGCCCGACGGTGCATCTCGTCAGTGAAGAAATTGACCGCGGTCGCATTTTGGCGCAGACCAAAGTTCCGGTGATGCCGGATGATACGCCCGACACGCTTGCCGCCCGAGTGCTTGTGCAGGAACACGCCCTGTACTGGAAGACCATTCGCGACTACGCAAAAACGCTGGGTTTGCACTAATGTCATGCCGGACTCCGTTCTCTTTGACCACTTGCAGCTAAGCTGCCTAGTGGTCATGATCCGCGAATGGGGACGGCATCGCCTTGCACAATCTCGATTGCAAATCACGGTGTCACAATGAAGTTTAAGTTGCCCGCATTTTTGGAAAACATTGAATCCCCGGTAGAAGGGGAGGTGGCGCTGCGCAAGTTTGCTGCAAATCCTCTTGCTTTTGGTGGAGACTTGGATTTGTTTTCTGCGGATGGTGCGCGCTCTGGAAGCGCGGCGGATAATTCTGCTATTGTCGTGGGTATTGACGAAGTTGGTCGAGGACCGCTTGCGGGTCCTGTTGTCGCTTGTGCCGCCGTGCTCAAGTCGCCCGATGCTCTCTTGACGCTGAATGATTCCAAAAAGCTTTCTCGCCCCAAGCGCGAAGCAATGTTTGATGCTGTCAAGGACGCCTGTGCCTGCTATGCGATTGCAAGCGCTAGCGTCGAAGAAATTGACGAGATGAATATCCTTGAAGCGGACTTCTTGGCGATGCGCCGTGCGTTGCAGGCTCTCGGATTCCCCGGACTCAACGAAACCGCTCCCGAAATCCCCATCGAAGTCAAAGGCTCTTTCACCGAAGTTGCGCAGACTTGTCACCCCGGATTTATTCCGGGGTCGCCATCTTGCTCAAAAATCTTAATTGCCGTCGATGGCAATCTCAAAATCCGTGGTGTTCCTGCCGAAAAGCAAATGCCCATCGTTAAAGGCGATGGTCGCATCGCAAGCATCTCGGCAGCCTCGATCCTTGCGAAAGTCTTCCGTGACCGCTATATGGATAAGCTCGAAGAACTTTATCCGGGTTACGGTTTTGACAAACATGCCGGTTACGGCACCAAGGCGCACCTCGACGCCATCCGGCGCCAAGGCTTTACTCCTGCGCATAGAAAAAGCTTCCATCCGAAAGGACTGTAATGGGCTTGCCGCCTGTAGACACGATAAAGGCCTAGATAAAGCCTAGTCTTTGACGATTTCGTACGGAACGTGCCCGAGGAGGGCTGCGTATTTCGGAAAGTTTGAGGGATATGTGTTGAATTTGGTGTTGCGGTAAAGCTTTGCTTTTGTCGCCCTTGAAATCAGGAAAAATTCCGTAAAGGATTTAAGGTAGTCCGCTGCGTTCTTGGAACTGTTAAAGTCTATGTGGACGCTTTCGCCTTTGACGGTAACGACGTTCGGAATTTTTGCTGCTTCGGCGAGGAATGTTGGGCTATCGGCCGTTACGAGAATTTTATTGGAGCTGAGTGCATTGGGCGTTGCACTGTTTGCAATTTCACGTTGGAGCGCCTGGAGGGCTGCGCTCAGCAATTTTTGTTTTTTCTTTGTAGAAAGCGCTTTGAATTTGAATTCCTTGAAGTCTCCAAGCTTGTTCTGAAAACGGAAAGAATAGGATTGATAATTTGTTCCTAATTGGAAATCGTAATAGCGTAATTGTTCTTCCAAAAGCGGCGACGGTTTGAAAAGTTCGTTGAAATAATCCGGGAACTTTTCACCTAACGTATCGACGCATGAGTACAGATGGAACTGTTCATGCTTATCATCGAGCTGGCGCTCCAAAGCGGAATCGTTATTGAAGTCTTCGCGGTATAAAAGTACCGGCTTTGCGATGGAACAGTTACGGCTGATTTGCTTTTCGTCTATCGTCCAGTCGACATTGTTCGGCTGCAAGACTTCTTGAAGCGAAAATGGCGAAGTATGGAAAATCCTGAAGTCCAGATTGTATTCCGTTGCGAATTTATAGGCGCTTGCCATTCCGCGCAGTCTGTCTGTGAGCCCACCGTGCATCCACTTGCCGTCGGCCATAAAAATAAGCTGTTGCTTCCCGGAGGCGGTGCTATTTGCTGTTGCGCTATTCTCGTCAGCGCGGTTTTCTGTGGAACTGTTCTCGTAATACCCGTTTCCCAGTTGGCGAAGCCCGATCCCTCGCTTTATCAGATAGTCGTGAACACGTCTCTCTCCGAGAACGTACCGCGCAAGGCGTATGACGACTTCTTTGGGCGTCAACGGGATCATTGAATGCCTTTCTTTAAAAGTTTGATGAACAGAAAACGGGGAAGGTACGAAAGCAAAATGGCGATGCGGTTGCGCATTCTGGTTTTCGTATCAAAGAACGTGCCAAATCGATATTTGCGGATGAACGTTAGGGCTCTGTGGCGGAATTCTGCAACTTCTTCACTGTCGTTCGTGCGCATCATAATGCTAAAACTGGCGCTCACGAGCGTGCTGCGCGCTGCCTTGTAAAGCTTTTTCGATACAGGCTTCATCTGCTCAAAGACGTTTTCGGCGATGTCGAGAATTGTCGCTCTCTCGGGAGTCAGCGATGAGGCGAGAATGCTGTTTGGATGCTTGCGGTATAGGTAAAGCTTGGCTTTGGTAATTGCCACTTTGTTTGCCGAAAGTAAAATCTCGGGAATGACGGCGAGGTCTTCTGCCAACGACTTGTCGGCTGGGAAAAACTTACCCTTCCAGAGGCTTGCTTTGTATAACTTGTTCCATGCGGAATAGTCGGGAACTCTGTCCTGGTAAAGTGCGATGGCAGTTGCGTCTTCGGCGGTAAGGCTTGCGGAATCCGCAACTTCGACTGTGGTGCCGTTGGGTTTGAACGATTCGTCGACTTGTTGCTGGTTGCAGCAAATGATGTCGGCTTCGTGTTCCTTAGCCAGGGTAACTAGAGCTTCGAGGTAGTTGGGGGCCACGCAATCATCACTATCGACAAAGGTCACGAACTCGCCACGGATGATCTTGAGTCCGGTATTGCGGGCTTCTGATGGTCCTTTGTTCGGCTGCCCGATGAGCTTGAAACGTGCGTCTGACGAGGCGTAGCTGGCGGCAATCCTTGCGCAGTTGTCTGTCGAACCGTCATTGATGATGATGATTTCGAAGTCTGTAAATGTCTGCGCAACAAGACTGTCGAGGCAATCCTTGATGAATGCCTCGGTGTTGTACATCGGGATGATGACGCTGACTGCTGGCATCTTTAGCCTTGCTTTGTTTCGCCTTCGATTTCGTCCGCGGAGCCTTTGAGGACTTCTATCCAACCGGCACGGACAAATGCGCCCGCCTGAACCAGGTCGCTCTGTGCTTTTTCGTAGGCTTTAAGAATTTGGTTGTACTCCGAAACGTCACGCATCATCTTGACATCGTGGCGGACTTTCTTTTCGAGCATGTCCTGCTTCCACTGGGCCACATCGGCAAGGTACTTGCAAGATACGTCAAAGCTGTCCAAGTATGCCGGCACGGTATCGAGGAACGTCTTTTCGTAGGGCTTTGCCTTGGACTTGGCTTCTTTGACCAACTTTTTCTGCGAAGTGACGTTCCTTCGCAATTCACCCATGAGTCTCACGATACGGACAAAATCCACCTGTGGCCAAATAAGGCTGAACGGCCACATCTTTTTCCAGTGGAACTTGAATATGGATTCGTGCGCCGTGTTCTTGGCGCGCATCATTTCCTTGAGGTTTTCAAAGATAATCTGGGACGGTAACTTGAGTACATTTTCGCTCATATACGGAGAATATAAAAAATAGGTGTGTTTGTTCTTGATTTTTACTTTAAATTTTCTTGATTTTTTTAAATTAAAGTTTAGATTATTTTCGAAACGACTCTTTTTAAAGGGAATATTTATGGATAGAAAGAAAATGAAGATCCTAGTCGTGGTTGACACGGTCATCCTCGTCGCTCTCATCATTATCCTGATGACGCTCAAGGGCGGCTACGAGGAACAGGCCAAGCGCACTGCAAACGAACAGGAATCCGCTTATTTGGAACAGAATACGCAGGTGCTTGTGGAACAGTGGCGCTCTATTGACCAGTACGGCATGGCTTGGAAGCTTGTGTACTCCATGCTCTCCGGTGCAAAGACCGAAGCTGCTTTCAAGGCCAACCTCGCTGCCATCGAAGGCGACAAGGATGCACGCTTCAAACAGATTTCTCACGTCTATACCGGTGCAGGCATCAACGATGCCGTGCAGAACGGCATTTACCAGAAGGCAGGGCTTGCTGAAGGTACGATCCTTGTCAAGAACGAAAAGAACGTGAAGGAAGTTGCTTGCGGTAAGGATTGCGTCGTCAAGTTCGCATTTGCCAAGGGCAAGATGAAGTCCGTGGACTACAGCGCCTTGGTCGAATACAATCTTGCCAAGACACTCAAAATTGAAAAACCGGCTGAATACCACTTCGAATAAGGGAGAACGTCATGAATTTAAAGAATATTTCCATTGCTCTTACCGTTCTCGTTTTTGGCGTGATCGCCATGCTCTTTATGCAGAAGGGTAACTACGTCAACCAGGCCAAGGAACATTACGATGCCACGACGGCCAAGTCCTTCAAGGGCAACTCCATGGTTCTTGAACTTGTCAATAATGGTCTTGACTTGAACAAGGCTACTTGGGCTATCGCTTGCCAGGCTTTGCAGACCGTAAAGACTTCCCAGGATATGGCAAGGCTCGAAGCCAAGTTCTTCCCGGCAACAAAGGGCACGATGAGCCTTGCGAACAAGACCCGCCGCTTTGAAGCTAGCTCTGCAAACGTCATTGTCGCAAACTTCGGCAAGGTCGAAGAAGACAAGAAAACGGGCGTGAAGAGCCTCGCTGATTTGCAGTCTGTCGACGTGAGCGTCTTGCTTGGTAATGTCGTTACCGCTGCCGCCGAAAGCGAAGAAGCTGAAGAAGGCGAAGAGTAATCGCCATTTTCAAAGTTTAAAGCAAAAGTCCCGGCTGTGCCGGACTTTTTGTATGCCGAAACGTTTTGCGGACTACTGTTTTTTCGGTAAAAGCCTTTTGACGATTATCGGCACAAAGATGAGTATCAGCACCTGGGCCACGATAAAGCAGACGATTTGCGAATGGATGAACATCGGCAAGATCGGCGGCTTGTGCCCCTCTGGCATCATCGCAAAGTACACGAACAGGACCATGACCGTCGTGATGAGCGGCGTGTAGATCAGGTTCGATACGACGGATTCGACAAAGTGTGTTTTGGGCGTTCCCGGTTGCAGGTGGAACTTGCGGGCTAGTGCGGCGTTTACCTTGGGTATGGGGACGATAATCCCGATGCCGAAGCTCACAATAAAGCTGATGGCAAAGCAGGCCAGAAAGCCGATGATGATCGGCGCCAAGGGCATTTCGGGAGGACGTTCTGCAAGAAGGTTGCCTGTGAGAGAAAGCCCGAAACTCATCAAGAGTGCCATACAAAATGCAATCTTGAGTCCCGTCTTTCTCATTTGTCTTTCGACGTCAGATGGTTGTTGATTCATTGTTCCCTCCAAAAGAATTTTACTTTTCGGAATCATCGTCCGACAAAATGCCGAAAACTTCACCCTTCACGAGCCAGCTTATACCGAAGAACGTGAGCGCGATTGCTTCGACAATGAATGTCTTGGCGAAGAAATGGATGGGCAGGGGCATAAGCACCATGGCGCATAGCATTCCGATAGCGCAAACCCTGTAGATGATGTTCTTGATCCGTTTTTGCTTGGTGTCGCTTTCGCCTAGCGTGAACAGGAACATGCTGTTGTAGGCCAAAAGGACAAAGAAGAAGACCGCCGAGGCACAATGGATGATGTTCGAAATGTCTACCGGTAATTGAAAAAAGCCGACGATCGAGCCTGCCGCAGGGCATTTGCAGGGGAATAAGACTATCATCAGTCCGAATACGCCGGAAATTGTGGTGATCAGGTCGTCTCGCTTTTCGTACCCCTTGTAGCATATTAGCACGACTGCTGCTGTGGTCAAGATGCCGACCAATGGCGGGGTGATGTAGTAAGTTGCCGAAATGGATAACGTCTCCCAGAAGTCTTCAGGAACGCCGTCTGTCCTTGCCACAAGAATCGCTCCGAGCAGGGAAACCCAAGGGAGGATCATCCCCATAAACCCGGCCAGGTTGCGGATTCTTTTCAGCCAGATTTTTTCACATTCTTCGGTGTTGCATGAAACCATAAATAAATTCCTTTGTTGTCTATAACTTCAATATACCTTTTTTGTGTGGTTGTCTAGCCGATTAATCTATTTTGTCAAAGAAAATCTCGCCGTCTTGCTGGACGATGGTGATGGTGTGCGTTCCTTTGTTGCCCATATCGTTGTAATGGACGAGATATTTGCTATCGCCAAGAGGTTCAATCTTTTCGACTTCCTGAATGTCCTCGCCATCCTGCGCATTGCTGCGGAATTTCCAAACGGCATAGCCGCCACCATCGCTGAACTCGTTGTCGTATGCTTTTGAAAGTTCCTGGGCGAGCCTTTTTGTGCAAAACTTTGCAATGACTGCATCAGTCGCTTCTTGCGTTCCGAATATGTAATTGGTGTAAAATGTCTGGATTTTTTCTATGGCCTTGGAGTCCGCATCGTTGCTTGTGTTCTTTTTTGTTTTTTCTGGCCAAAAGCCGTGATTCTTGAAAATTTCGAAAATCTTGATGTAACGCTCGTCTTTATGATTGCTAGGTCCAATAGAAAAACGGTTTAGGCGTTTTTCATCCGCGACCTCGATGGATACGTTTGAACATAGATAAGCAATCTGATATATATCCAAATAAACGCCAAGGGGCTTTGTT
>JBGVAT010000029.1:0-9440 GCA_045224895.1 Fibrobacter sp. | reverse complement strand
ACGACGGACTTTTATTCTGCGGATGCCGCCGCCCTTGTGCATAACGACTCGCTCTTTATCTTTGCTGGACACGACGAACAGGGACCGCAAGGCAATAACAATAAATCATTCATCATGAATGACTGGCATGTGCTCGTGACCGATGATATGGAACATTATCACGATTACGGAGCTGTTTTGAGCGTCAAGACGTTCAAATGGGCGAATGCGAGCGCTTTTGCGGGGCACTGCGAATACCGAAATGGCAAGTTTTACTGGTATGTGGCAGTCCATCACGGGACAATCAAGGAAAATGGGAGCGAGGGCTTTGCGATTGGTGTTGCCGTCGCGGATCATCCGTCTGGACCGTGGACGGACGCGATTGGGCAGGCGCTTATCACCGACAATACGCCGAACGACGTGAAATTGAACATTGATCCCGCCATTTTCTACGATGGTGACGATATTTGGATGTATTGGGGTTCGTGGAATGCGGGCCGCCGTGTGAAGCTCAAAGAAAACATGATAGAGCTTGCGAGCACGCCCGAAGACATCAAAATCAAGGACTTTTTTGAAGCTCCGTGGATGCATTATTTCCGCGGCAATTATTACTTCAGCTATGCCTCGGGTTACCCCTCGACGACGAATTATTCTATGGCACCGAGTCTGAACGGACCGTGGACACAAAAAGGCGTCATCAACGACAAGATGGACAATTCCGAGACGAACCATCAGGCAATTTTCAAGTATCTCGGGCATTGGTATTTTATGTACCATGGCGCAAATTCTCCGGGCGGCTGGACTTATCGCCGTTCTGTGAACATCGACTACCTCTATTACGATCGCGATGGAAACATCCAAAAAATAAAGCATACGGATGGCGTGGATCCGGTTAATAATGCACTTATCGAAGAAGGTGGGTACCGCTTGACGGTTTCTCACAGTAATTTGTCTCTCGAAGATAACGATGGAATTGTGGTGCAGCAGACTGCTGACGATAAAAATGAAGCGCAACTTTGGGTGCTTGCGTATGGCGATTCGGCGCGTTATTACACGCTCAAGAATTTTGCGACGGGCCGTTATTATTGCCCGCCTAAGATGCTGCTGGATACGGTGAAAACATCTGAAACTGCATGTGAAATTCGCATCGAAAATGCATCGGCAAAGAAGGGGTACTTCTTGTTTGCGGACTATGATAGCGATTACTTGGGCGATGTGCTGAACATTTCGAAGGACGTCGGGATGCCTGTTATCACGTGGGTTCGCACGGGAACGGATAACCAGAAGGTGCAATTTGCGAAGGCGGAATTGCCGAAAGTTGAACCGCCAACAGACTCAGGCAATGGAGAAACGACGGGGATTGCGCGTGGTTCTGTGGAATTGCTGAATGCGCCGGCTTTGCAGCAGGTTCGCTACGATGCTTCTGCTCGTGTAATCCGTTTGACCGTTGATGATTCTTGGGCTTTGCTTGATGTGAATGGTGTTGTTGTGCGTCGTGGTTATGGTCGTGAAATCCAAGTGCGTTCCGTTCGCTCGGGAATGTACTTTGTCCGCACCGCTCGCGCTACCGCAAAGGTTTTGGTGAAGTAATTTAAGGAGTATGGAAATGAAGGTTTTGAATTTTGCAACTCTCGCGGCGATTGGCGCCTTTGGCGTTTCGGCGGTTTCGGCTGCTGACTGGTACGCCAAGGACAATTTGCAGCCGGGTCACGACCCGAGCATGGTGCGCTTCGAGGACGGTTACGCCCTTATGAGCACGAACAACAATTTGCAACTGTGGACATCCGAAGATGCCTACACGTGGCGTGACCACAAGTCAACGGTGAGCAAAATCCCGCAATGGGCTTATACGTATGCTCCTACAACCGAGGGTATTTGGGCACCTGACGTTTACTACATGAACGGCGAATACCGCGTGTACTACTGTGTCTCTGTTTTCGGCAAGCGCACGTCTGCAATCGGCTATCAATCTACAAAGTCGATTATGCCGGGTACAACGGATTATGGCTGGACGGATCATGGCCACGTTTTCCATACGGTGGCGTCGGACAAGTACAATGCGATTGATGCTGACGTTGTTCGCGATACCGAAGGCAATTACTGGATGGCATTTGGCTCGTTCGGCCTCGGCATTCAGTTGATTAAGCTGGATGCAAAGACGGGCTATCAGGCGAGTGACGACAAGACCGTCTATAACATTGCACGCCGCACGAGCAAGGCGAGTAACGGTGCCGAAGAAGGCCCGAGCTTGATTGAACACGGCGGTCAGTATTTCTTGTTTACCGCTTGGGATATCTGCTGCCAGCAAGGCGCAAATATTGAACAGACTACATATAAGACTGCTTATGGACGTGCTGATAAAGTAACTGGTCCGTATAAAGATCGCGCTGGCTATGATATGGCCAATGGCGGCGGCACAATCCTTATGGAACGTTACGGACGTTACGTCGGTCCGGGCGGCGGTGAAGCATTCCAGGACTTGAATCGTGTGCGTTTTGTACATCACTATTATGATTTGAATGGCGATAAGTACAACCACATTCACATTCGTGATGTTGTGTTTACCGAGGATAACTGGGCTGAGATGGGACAGCCCTTCCTCGGGCGTTATTTGAGTGCCGAAGTCGAACACGGCGTTTTGACGCGAGCTGTTTCGGGCGATCTTGCAATTACCCGCAGCAATACGGCTTCGAACGGTGAATACCTTGCTTACATCAACACGGCTGGTTCCAAGATTCGTTTGCCGATGAACATCATGCAAGCGGGCGAGTACCTGTTGCGTTACCGCTATGCAAACGGTGGTGAAGGCGACGCTACGCACAAAGTCACGGTCAATGGCAAGTCGCAAACTGTGACGCTCCCGCCGACAGGTTCCTGGGGAACGTTCCCGGAAAAGTCTATCGTGATGATTCCGGCAACGCTCAAGCGCGGCGGCAACTTCATCGAAATCGAACCGCAACCGAACGGCTTTTTCTCGGAACTTGACCGCATCGACTTCTTGCGCGTGATTCGCGATACGATTCCGGCAAATGGCTTTGACAACGGCATTCGCGTACGCCTCACCGACAAGGATGAATTTGCCATCAAGGACGGCGGTTACGCGATTTTCGAAAACGTTGTGACAGATTCCATCAAGTCTACGGAAGTGGCTGTCGAGGTGCAAAGCCTTACCGGTGGCAAGCTCAGCATTCGCGACGGCAAGAAGGACGGAACCGTTCTTTCGGAATGCGAACTGGTGGCGGCCAACGAAAAGTCTACGGCTAAAGGCTGGACTACTGTGAATTGCTCGAACCTCAAGAGCCTCGGTGGCGTGAAGGACTTTTACCTGACAGCATCGGGTGTTTCGGGCGAAGTGGTTGTGAAGAACATTGTGTTCGCAAATTCGTCTTCGGAAATTGTATGCAATCAGGAACCGTGCGGCGATCCGATTTCCAGTTCCAGCGAAATCGCTGTGAGCAGTTCGAGCGAATCCTCCGTGGCGCTTCCGACCGTGCGGCCATCATTGAACTACTCGGTTGCCAAAATTCCAAACGGCTACCGTGTGCATTTCAATGACGCAGGCGTTCATCAGGCTTACCTCTTGAACCCGATGGGACAAATAGTCTCCCATCAAAAAACTAACGGTCCCGATATCGAATTTAATAACCTCCCCAAAGGCCGATACATTGTAAAAGTGAAGTGATTCTGTTGCGCTATCCTGGATTTTCTGGGATAGCTTTTTTTTGCAATTTATTAGTACCGAAAAGTCCTTTCGGAATTTAAATTACATAGGGTATGTTGGTGTGTGGTTGAAGGAGTCGTATGATTCGTTGTTCTAAAATTTGCACCACGGCATTCCTCTTTGCTGCTCTTTCGCTTGAGGCGGCTTTTGCTGCCGACTGGTATGCCAAGGAAACTCGCTGGGCGGGCCACGATCCAGACATTATCCGCTACGAAGATGGTTATGCGCTTGCGACAACGGATAACCATATGCTCATGCAGTTTTCCGAGGATGCGCTGAATTGGAAAAATGGTGACCCCGCTATGCCCGAATTCTCGAAGTGGCTTTACAAGTACGCTCCGAACATGATTGACATCTGGGCTCCCGATATTCATTACATCGGCGGGGAATACCGAATGTACTATTGCGGTTCCGAAATGGGCATCCGCTCGTCGGGCATGGGTTTCATGTCGAGTAAGGAAATCGACCCGACAAAAACCGGTTACGGCTGGACGGATATGGGGGAGGTGATTCACACGGTCAAGAACGATTCGTATAATGCGATTGATGCGGCCGTGCTTAAGGATCTCGATGGAAAAGTCTGGATGGCTTTTGGCTCCTGGGGTACGGGCATTCACATTCTCGAACTGGATGAAAAAACGGGCAAGGTCAAAGACGGAACGAAAATGCAGAACATCGCCAACCGCGGTGGCGCAGGCGTCGAAGGCGCAAGCCTCATAGAACACAACGGCAAATACTTCTTGTTCACTGCTTGGGACAACTGCTGCAAAAAAGGTGCAGACCTCGAAAACAATTCTTACAAGACAACCGTCGGGCGTTCCAACCGTATTGACGGCGGCTACGTGGACCGCTCGGGCAAGGCGCTCTTGGACGGCGGCGGCACGATTCTCCTGAGCCGCTACGGACGCTATTACGGGCCTGCGGGCGGCGAGGCTTTTGAAGACGTGAACCGCCAACGTTTCGTGAACCATTACTACGATAAGAATGACGGTGGCAACTCTTACATTCAAGTTCGTGATATCGTTTGGACCGAAGACAACTGGCCAGAATTGGGACAGCCCTTCCTTGGACGTTATCTGAGCGCCGAAGCGGAACACGGCATCCTCACGCATGTCGATATTTCGAGCAGTTCCAAGGCTTCGAACGGAGAGTTCTGCGCTTACATCAACTACGACGACAGCAAAATTCGCTTGCCGATGATCATTCCTCAGGCGGGGGATTACCTTATCCGTTACCGTTACGACAACAACTGGACCGAAGACGGTGCAAACGGCAGTTCGCATTTCGTGGACATCAATGGCAAGACGCAGGAAGTGCAGCTCCCGCTGACGGGTGCCTGGAGCGAATTCCCTGAAAAGTCTGTCGTGTACATCCCGGCAAAGCTCAAGCGCGGTTCGAATTTCATCGAAATCACGAAGGGCAAACATTACGCAGAACTAGACCGTCTTGATTTCTTGCGCATCATCCGCGATACGATTCCGACAAACGGCTTTGATAACGGTATCCGCGTGCGTCTCACCGATAAGGATGAATTGGCGATCAAGGACGGCGGCTATGCCATTTTCGAAAACGTGATTACGGATTCCATTGTAGGCACGGGCGTAAGCGTCCAAGTAAAAAACAGCGCCGGCGGCACT
Source organism: Fibrobacter sp. (assembly GCA_045224895.1). GTDB lineage: Bacteria > Fibrobacterota > Fibrobacteria > Fibrobacterales > Fibrobacteraceae > Fibrobacter. Next base: position 4,103 of record JBGVAT010000029.1, on the reverse strand, counting down.
CTCTCGCTTCGCACCGAAAGCAAAAAAGGCGATGTGATTTCTAAATGCGAATTGCCGACTGCAGGCGAATCCAAGTGGACTGACGTGCAATGTTCAAACTTGCCGAAACTCAAGGGCGTGCAGGACTTTTACCTTACCGCAGAAGGTTTAGGCGGAGAAACTCTTGTCGGAAACATCAAGTTCGGTGAAGAACCGTTGTCCATTCCGGTCTTTGAAAAACCGGCTTTGATGAATTATACGGTCACAAAACTTTTCGATGGCTATCGTGTTCATTTTGATCAGGCCGGCCACCATCGTGTTTACCTCTTGAACTCGATGGGACAGGTTGTTTCTTCAAAAATCGTTAACGGTACCGATGTTGAATTCCGCAATTTGCCTCAGGGGCGTTATGTTGTGAAGGTCGATTTGCGGTGATTCCCACTTTTTTATGTGGGCTTGTATCTTTTCATACTTGTTTTTGTAATAAAAATGATATATTTCTCTTGTAAAAGAAAATTTTCCAATAGGAGTGTGTATGAAAATTTCCAAGATTTGTAAATGGGGTTTGATGATGAGTTTTGTGGCTTCTTTAGGGGCTTGCTCATCGACCATTGCTTCAGATGATGACGATGATAATGCTGATTTGTCTTCTTCTTCCGTTTCGTCTTCGGCTTCGGGGGATACGTCCTGCAAATCTGTAAAGGCATCCCTTGCCGCACCGACGAACTTTAGTGTGAAAAAGGAAAACGATTCAACATGGACGTTGTCGTGGGATTATTCTCGAGATGAATCCCGTGCAGAAACGGGTTTTGAAATTGAATCCCTTGATTTGGAAGCTTCGTCCCCGGAATGGGAGACCGAAGGAACGACCAAGGCTGAAGTGACCATATATAAATTGAAGGGAGCCAAGAAGGCGGGCAAGTATTACCGTGTTTTTGCAACCGATAAATGTGGCTACTCTAAAGAAAGTAACCGCCTCCAGATTACATCGGACGGCAATAGCGTAGTCGATTCTGATTCGAGTGCAGAATCCAGTGCGTCCACAATTCCGACAGATCTTGCAATAATTAGAATCGCGCCGAGCATTTGGGAACTCAGCTGGAACTATGCCGATGCATCTGATGATCCGGACAGAAAGTTCATCATCCAGACCTCGAAGCTCAAGGACTTCAAGTGGACGGGGCTCAAGTCTCCCATTGATGGTAACGTCCGTCGCTATTATATTCAGGGCCGCGACAAGATTGAAACTTACTATCGTATGGCTGTGGTCACGAGTGGTGATACGTCTGCCTTTACCGAGGCTATCCAGTTGACTCCGGATATCGCTTACCGTGATTATATGTCGCTCAATGTTCCTGTTCCGTCGACTAAAATGACCCTGAGCTATATAACGGGTATTGAAGCGGATAAGGATACTTCTTCGGAAGACAAAACCTATATAGAAGCCGTGGCGACTTATACGATTACGGAAAACTTTATTAGTAAGTATATCGTTGAATCGGAGTACACGGATACTGCTTATTACGAAGCCCGTTGGTTCACTTCTTTGGAAAACTACAACTATTACAAGGGTAATTGCGAAGGCAAGACAAAGTCCAATAAGTGCGATAGCTGCTATTGGACTGAAACGTTCCCGTATCAGGAACCGTCTATTTCTAAACGCTTTAGTGCTTATGACGATTTTGCCGATGCCGCCAAGAAAACGACGGTCTTTGAAAACTGTGCAGCCCAATATAAATATTCGGCTGCAAACCATGCTAAGCTTTATGATCCAGAAACGGATGCGGCAGAATGGAAAAGCATCATTGCAAATGAAGCGAATATGTCTCTTTGCCTAGAACATTATCTCCGAGGAATTTGCGGATATTATGTACAGATTCGCATCGTCTGGAAGGACAAAGCGAACGGCAAGGGCAAGGGCGAAACTGACTGGAGTGAATGGACTCAGCCGTTCAATCTCAGTGACATCAGTGGTGCCGATAACATCTGCAGTGACTAAAATGTAACGAGAAAAACGAAAGACGCCGTTGCTAAGTGCAGCGGCGTTTTTTAGTTGAAAAATAAAAGTTGCTATTTCAGGAATGCAAAGAAGACGGCGGCGATAATGAATAGGAAGGCGACAATGTGATTCCATTGGAGCGTTTCCGTGTGGAATACCGTTACCGCGATGGTCGTGAAAACCGTAAGCGAAATTGCTTCCTGGATGATCTTCAACTGCATCAGGCTGAACGGACCGCCATTGATGCGGCTGCCGATGCTGTTGGCCGGGATCATGAAGCAGTATTCAAGGAAGGCAAGCCCCCAAGAGGCCAGGATGACGAGTATCAGCGGCCAGTCGGTGCTGATGTGCATTTCTTTGAGTTTGAGGTTGCCGTACCAAGCGAACGTCATGAAAATGTTGGAACAGCAGAGAAGAAGGATTGTAAAAATACCAGCTTTCATAATTTTGTAGACGGTAGGAAGTTAGAAGTTGGAAGTTGTCATGCCGGACTCTATGCCACCCCGGATTTATTCCGGGGCGGCATCGCCTTTTTTAACAGCGCGCAATCTATACGGTCTTCCTGTAGAATGTTGATAGGCGAGGCGCTTGCGCACCTCTTCGAGGTATTTGATGTAATTCTCGCTTTGGTAGTCGCGGTACGTCCAGTCAAAAGCGTGAAAATGTCCATCCTGGAAATACAACGTCGGTTCCACGAAAATCCCGCGCTGCATATAAACGCGCTGGCGCTGGTCCTTGGTCGTTGCCAAAAAGAACTGCCCAAGCGTCATGTAGCCCGGATCGAGATTTACAGGGCGCAGTCCCGGAGTGCCGTTCTCTTTGGCGATTTCAAGCTCAATGTCGTTTGTCCATAGCTTGATGTCGACAATCGATTCTCGATCGACGAGTTGCTCATAGCTGAAAAACGCACGCACAGGCGCTTCGCCAATTTCTTCTTTATAGTAATTGGTGAACGTGAACGGAAACGGTTCCAGGTTCAGGTCTTCTTCGCCGAATTTTGCCTTGAGTACGCCGCGAACCGCATTCACGGCTTCAGCATCTTTCGCGAGAATGCCCACGATAATTTTCACTTTGGCAGGAGTTCTGATTTCACCCATGATGGACAAAATTTAGTAAAAGGCGAGAGACGCGGCAAAACATTTATGTTTTGACATGTCCGAGCCGTACTAAATGCGTCCGTAAGGACGCCAATTTAGTATTTTTTGAAATATGAAATTTTCCGCTATCTTGCTTTTCGCTTTTGTCCTCTCGTCTTTTGCGAATGCCGAGGCTCCTCGCGTCGAGCCGACGATTCTCGATTCGGTTCCGCATGAACAGTCGCATTTTACGCAAGGGCTTTCGTTTGACGGCAAGGAAATAATCGAGACCACGGGGCAGTATGGAAAGTCTGGTCTGTATCGCCGTACGCTAGACGGAAAAATCCTGGATTCTGCTCGCATCGAGGAACGCTATTTTGGTGAAGGCTCCGTTGTGCTTGGCGACGAGATTTACTACCTCACATGGAAATCGCACAAGGCGTTTATTTACTCCCGTAAACCGTTTAAAAAGAAGGGCGAGTTCCGCATTCCGACGGAAGGTTGGGGACTCACGCTTTGGCGTGACCTGCTTTTGATGAGTAACGGTTCCGATGAGCTTTTGCAAATTGCACCGGGCAGCTTTGCGGTGACGGGAATTATCAATGTTTATGATGGCCGCTATTCGATTAAGCTTTTGAACGAACTTGAAATTGTTGGAAATACTTTGTATGCTAATATCTGGCAGACGGACTTGATTGCCGAAATAGAACTCCCGAGCGGGAAGGTGTTGCGCTATATTGACTTTTCGAAAAAGGCGGGGGAGATTCGTGACCGGTATCCTGGCGTAGATGTTCTGAATGGCATCGCCTATGACGGCAAGGACTTCTGGATTACCGGCAAGCTCTGGCCGCAGATTTATAAAGTCAAGTTCTAGGGGTTTCTTGTCATTCCCCTAACGGGGCTTGACTTGTTCGCCTCGGATATAGAAACATGTAAGCATGTTCCTGCATCGCTCGGCTCCGTTGTCATTCCTCTTTGAGGCCTGACTGCTGCGGGTATCAAATGCGAGTCCACAAGTGGCCTCTCGCTTGATCCCCTTGCATGTCATT
>JBGVAT010000028.1:0-3736 GCA_045224895.1 Fibrobacter sp. | reverse complement strand
CTAAAATTGCTATATTCACGCGCGTTGATTTTTATCAAACAGTTCACTTAATTAAACATGGACGCATTCCGATATGAATGATACACTAAAGAAAGCTATGGTCTTTGCCGCAATGACGACGGTTTCCGCTGCCTTTGCGTCTGAAATCGTAGCTCAACCTGCTGCTTCCCAGGCTGCAAAGGTTGGCCGTTTTGACGAGCAGATCGCTCTGATGCCGGACTCCATTGCCGCTCCGATCAAGGAACAGCTCAAGTGGATGGATGAATCTACTGTTTTCCAGATTGTGGAAACTCACGGTGGTGGCTATTCCATTCTTTATAAGACATACGAACAGTCCGTTCGCGCCCGCGACATTCGCGATTCCGTCGAAAATGCCAACGGTACGGCCGTTCTCCCGATTGCCAAGGCTAAGCTCGGTAGCGAATACTGCCAGGGCAAGATGGAAGGTGGCAAGTGCCATGGTGAAGTCCAGAAGTTCACCCTCGGTAAGCTCGTCGAATTCCAGGCTACAGGCCTCATCGTCGTGATGTCTGTGATCATTGGCCTCCTCGTCCTCTGCACTATCATGAGCGCTATCATGAAGAAGCTTGGCTTGGACAAGGTCAAGGCTCCGGCTCCTGCTAAGAAGGCTGCTCCGGCCGCCGCTGCTGCCGCTCCGGCTCCTGCGGTTCGCGCTCCGGCACACTGCGACTGGGATCCGAATGCAAAGAGCATCCATCCGGGATTCACCAACAAGCAGCTCCAGGCGTTCCTCGGCATTGCCGCCGTCGCCGCCTTCGAAGAACATCCGGGACTGACAAACGAACAGTTCCTCGTGATTGCTACTGCTGCTGCAACGCAGGCTCTTGGTCAGCCCTGCCGCGTGACCGCTTACAGAAACATTAACTCCCCTGCTTGGACGATCGTCAAGTAAGGTTCAACTTTTAAAAACTTAACAGGCTTTTAAGCCAGGAAAAATAAAAATGAAGAAAACAGTCCGTATCAGTTTCGAAGGCAAGACCTACGACGTCGAAGTAGAAGTTCTTGATTCCGCAGTTGCAGCAGCTCCGGCTGCTCCGGTTGCCGCTCCGGCACCGGCTCCTGCTGCTGCTCCGGCCGCCGCTCCGGCCGTTGCTGGTGGCACCGAAGTCAAGAGCCCGCTCGCTGGCTCTGTGTTCAAGCTCAAGGTTGCAGTCGGCGACACTGTTGCTGCCAACCAGGAAGTGGCTGTTATCGAAGCCCTCAAGATGGAAAACCCGGTCGTCGCTCCGTGCGCAGGCAAGGTCACCTCTATCTCCGTCAAGGAAACCGACACTGTTACTGATGGCCAGGTCTTGATGACCATTGCCTAATGAGGTAAAAGTCAATGAGTGGAATTATTAACTCAGTCGCGGACTTCGCCTCAAGCACAGGATTCGCGCAGATTACCGTTCCGATGGTAATCATGTGGATCGTGAGCTTCGTGTTGATGTTCCTTGCGATTGTCAAAAAATACGAACCGCTTCTGCTCTTGCCGATTGCTATCGGCGCACTTGCGGTGAACATCCCGTCCGTCGCGTTCTACGACGGTGGCTGGAGCATCGAAGGTATGTTCAGCCCGACTGGCGGTCTCTACTACTACATCAGCCAGGGTATCCATCTGGAACTCTTCCCGCCCATCATCTTCTTGGGCGTGGGTGCCATGACGGACTTTGGACCGCTTATCGCTAATCCGCGTACGCTCATCCTCGGTGGTGGCGCACAGTTTGGCGTGTTCATGACCATGTTTGCAGCTGTCGCTCTCGGTGGCTTTACGCTCGGCGAAGCAGCTTCCATCGGTATCATCGGTGGTGCTGACGGTCCGACGTCCATCTTCACTGCGAACAAGCTTGCTAAGCACCTCATCGGCCCCATCGCCGTTGCTGCTTACACCTACATGGCTCTCGTGCCGCTCATCCAGCCGCCTATCATGCGCGCTATGACGAACGACGCTGAACGCAAGATTCGCATGAAGGCTCTCCGCCAGGTTTCCAAGGCCGAACGCATCGTGTTTGCCGTGATGGTGATGATCGTTTGCGTGCTCGTCGTGCCGGATGCCTCTGCCCTTATCATCATGCTTATGATGGGCAACATCTTCAAGGAAGCTGGTGTCGTCGATCGCCTCGTGAAGACTTCTTCGAACGAACTCATGAACATTGTGACGATTTTCCTCGGCACGTCCGTGGGTCTCACGATGTCTGCTGACATCTTCCTCAAGCCGCAGACTCTCATGATCATCGCTATGGGTGTGGTTGCCTTTGGCTTCTCCACTTTCGGCGGTTTGCTCCTCGCAAAGATCATGAACAAGTGCTCTCCGAAGAACCCGGTGAACCCGCTTATCGGTTCCGCAGGCGTTTCCGCTGTGCCGATGGCCGCCCGTGTTTCTCAGGTTGAAGGTGCCAAGTATGACCCGCAGAACTTCCTCCTCATGCACGCTATGGGCCCGAACGTCTCTGGTGTGATTGGTACGGCAGTTTGCGCTGGTTATATGATCAGCCGTCTTTCGTAAGTCATTCGCTTACAGTGTCATCCCGGACTCCGTTCCGGGATCGCCATTAAATTCCCTCGGCAATGCGCCGGGGGATTTTTTTTTCATGTTCTCAGAACATGCATTCCATGTTCTAAAATGCTTAAAATTTTAAAATTGCTGCAAAGTTGGTAAAATTTGACGAAAAACGCAAATTTCATGTTCTGAATGCGCTGAAAAAGGTATATTTGTACTCATGAAGGAAATCGTTGAATATACGGATTATCGCAAGTACATCCAGGACTACTATGACGAGCGCAAACGCACTTCGGCATTTTCTTGGCATATGTTTGCGCAGAAGGCGGGTTTTGCGTCGGATGTCTATTTGAAGTATGTTTGCGAGGGAAAGAAAAATTTGAGTGTCGGTTCTGCGGGTTCTGTCGCAAGCGCCATGGACCTTGCCGGATTTGAACTGACTTACTTTGTCCTGATGGTCTCGTATGCCCATGCGAAAGATGACAAGACGAAGCGCGCTGCTTTTGAGGAACGTTGTGCTTTAGCGCAGGCCCACAAGATGCGTGTTTTGGGGGATGAAGAGTTCAATTATTTTAAATCGTGGAAAAATTCCGTAATCCGAGAATTGGCTCCGCACATGCCCGGCGCAAAGCCTCTCGAAATAGCACGTGCTTGCAAGCAGAAGATTTCGGCAACGGAAGTTTCCGAGACGCTTGACTTCTTGGTAAAAGCGAAACTTTTGAAAAAGGACAAAGACGGAAACTACCAGCAAACGGATAAGGCCATCAGGATGGCACCTGTGGAGGCGGTGCCTTTGGCTGCCCGCGATTTGCAGCGCCAGATGGGAGAGTTCGCAATTCAGTCGCTGGATTTGCCTCTTTCTGAGCGAATGATGTCGGGCTATACGCTTGGCCTTACGCGTCGTGCTTACGAGCGCATCAAAAAAGAGACGGAAGATTATTACCGCCGCGTGGTGGCGATTGCAACAGAGGAAGATGAAACGGAGCAGGTTTATCGCTTGAACGTGCAGTTGTTTCCGCTAAGCGAACGCTTGAATAAAAATGAAACGGATTTAAATAAGGAAGAGAGAAAATGAGATGGAATATGTATAAAGGATTTTGGAACGGCTTTGCAGGTGCATTGTCGATTGCCATGGCGACTGTCTTTATGGCGGCTTGTTCCGATGATGTTGCGGGCGGCGCATCGGGTGATGCGGGCGTTTACGCCATCAAGAACTTGGATGTGGCAGGCGTGTCG
>JBGVAT010000027.1:0-5405 GCA_045224895.1 Fibrobacter sp. | reverse complement strand
ATAAATGGATCAAGAAGTTCGTACATTTTCGGTCACGCAGTACATGCGTTCGCTCAAGAACACCGTAGAGGCTACCCCTGCGGTTTGGGTGCATGGGGTCATTTCGCAAATTGCGGAAAAGCCGTCGGGCGTTTACCTGAGCATTGCGGACTTTGCCGATGGCGACGTGAAGCCCAAGGCAACCCTTGCCCTTTACTGCTACACCGCCAAGTACGATGCGATTCTCGCAAAGATATCCAGCCTTTCGCAGCCGTTTTCGCTCAAGCACGACTTGAAGGTCAACTTTCTCGTGCGCGCGGAACTGTACATCCCATACGGGAAGCTGCAAGCGCAAATTTTGGATATCGATCCGGTTTACACGATTGGTGAACTTGCACTGACGAAAAGCGCCATCTTGAAGCGCCTTGCGATGGAAGGATTGCTCGAAAAGAACAAACAGCTTGAACTTGCCGACGTGCCGCTCCGCGTGGGGCTTATCACCGGCGAAAACACAGCCGCGTACAAGGATTTCACCACGCGACTTGAAGCCTCGCCGTTTGCGTTCGAAGTCACGACAGTCTATGCGCGGATGCAAGGGAACGAAACCGAAGGGAGCATCATCGCTGCACTGGAACAGCTCCAAGGCGATCCCAATTTAGATGTTGTCTGCATTGTTCGCGGTGGCGGAGCCAAGACAGACTTGAACTTTTTTGATAGCGAAGCGCTTTGCCGCGCGGTCGCGAACTACCCCACCCCCGTCTTTACAGGAATCGGTCACGAAATCGACCGCTGCCTTTTGGACGAAGTCGCCTACCTCTCGTGCATCACACCCACAGACTGCGCGAAGCGTCTCGTGGAACGCGTGACAGACAGCTGGAACCGCATGACCGAAGCGATGGCAAGCATTGCCGATGGCGCACGCGATTTACTCACCGAAAGCAACAAGCATCTCGGCACGATGGGGACCCAGCTCCAGCAAAAAGTTTTCGGGCTCATCCAGAACGAGAAATCGAAACATGTGCTCATCGCCGCCTCCATCAAAAAGGACACCGCTTACTATCTCAAATCGGAACACGAACGCCTCGATCGCAACCGCGAAGGCTTAAAGCAGGGTTCCCGCAAGATTCTAGACCTCGCCAAATCCGAGTTCGAACTCGTGAACGAAAAGGTCAAGAATGCCGACCCGCAAACAACGCTAGCCAAGGGCTACTCGCTCACACTAGACGAAAACGGAAAATTCATCCGCAGCAAGGCCCAGTTAAAGCCAGGCGACACGATTACCACCCGATTCAAGGACGGAAACGTCGAATCCGTCGTAAAAAACGCCTAAAAAGCGGGATTTTTCATCCATATTAGACCATAATTATGGAAAATGGCACTCTATAAACGTGCTATTTTCTGCATTTCGAGTTATCTTTACTACAGAAGACATTGACAAAATCGATGTTTCGGTCGAAGAAGGAGCTAATATGGATTTGCAAGAATATGTAGATCAGTTTGATTCGATGACCTGCATTATGTCCGTCGAAAAAAAGCCCGATGGAACATACGGCAAAATGCGCATCGAAGTCGGAAACAAGGCTTACATAGACTCTTTCAAGTCCAATAACGACACCCCTATCGACATGCCGTACGACAGAAGTTTTGTTCCCGGTCAGGAATACACACGTTACCTTCCCAAAGACCTGAACTTCGAGCATTTCATCTACAGCAGCGCCGTGCTAAAAAAGCCGATGCATGCCTACATCCATCCCGACAGGTTTAACGTTTGGTTCAACATTTTCAGTTTGCCGCTTGACTTTGAAGATCCGGACAAGTTCTATTGCACCTACACGCAGGAACTTTCTACCGAAGCCAATCTGGAGCAGATGACAAACCTTTCGGCAACAACGATTTCGAACGTTCTCAAGACCTGCATCAAGCTTAGCAGCACCAAGAACTTTCTCAAGACAATGGACGAAATCATCGCCGACATCCGCATCATCTGCCGTGCCAACTACTGCTGCATTATGCAAACGGACTTCAAGGCCAATACGTGTTCCCTTATGAGCGAAAACGCCGCACCGGAAATCGGCAGACACACATTGCTCGACTATATGGACGACAAGTTCATGGACCTCGTAAAGACTTGGCTTGACACCATCAACGGGAGCAACTGCCTGATCATCAAGGACGAAAACGATATGAACGAGATCAAGGTTCATAATCCGCCGTGGTACGCCTCCATGCAGAAAGCCGACATCCACAGCCTCGTCCTGTTCCCGTTACGCTATAACGAAGACAACATCGGCTTTATCTGGGCCACGAACTTTGACACCAAGGATGCAGAACACATCAAGGAAACCCTTGAGCTAACCACATTCTTTATCGCCTCCGAAATTGCAAATTACCAGTTGCTGCAAAAGCTCGAAATGTTGAGCACAACGGATCTCTTGACCGGAGTCAACAACCGTAACGCGATGAACAACCGCGTCCTGAAAATCGTGAGCGGACGCGAACGGATGCCGGATTCGTACGGAATCATATTTGCAGACTTGAACGGACTCAAAAGCGTCAATGACGAGAACGGTCATAACGCAGGGGACAGTTTCTTGAAAAATGCGGCGGAAGCCTTGAAATCCTGCTTCGGCGGAAGCGAAATTTACAGGGCCGGCGGCGACGAGTTCGTGATTATCGCCATGAACAAGTCCAAGGAACTTCTGGAATCGCAAATCGAGAAGCTACGAAAGAAATCGGAAGGTCCAGAACAAATCAGTTTTGCCATTGGTTTTTACTATGACGAAAAGCATCTGGACATTCGGACTGCGATGCGCGAAGCAGACGCCCTGATGTACGAAGACAAGAAACGTTATTACGAAATGCACCCTGAATGTAGGAATCGTTAGATTATGGATTTGCAGAGTATTGTAGACAAATTTCATACGATGACTAGCATCTTGTCCGTTGAAAAACGTGACGATGACAGAATAGGCACGATTCGCATCGAGGCCGGGAATGCCCCGTATATCCACGCCATGGAAAAAATGGATAGCGACGGGAATGTCATCTTCAAGGAAAAGTTCGTACCGGGCAGTAGCTACGAACGCTATATGAAAAAGGAACTGAATTTCGAGAATTTCTGTTACGAATGTGCCATCAAGAAAAAGCCCGTACACGCCTACATCCGCCCCGAACGCTATAACTTCTGCATCAACTTGATCATGATGCCGCTCAGCATCGAAGACCCGAAAAAGGCTTACTGCACGTATTCGCAAGAAATCACATTTGAAGAAAGCGTCGAAGGCCTATCGAATCTCTCAGCCGAGGCCTCTTCTACAATCCTCAAGACTTGCATCAAGCTCCGCAGTACGCAGAATATGCGCAAGACCATGGACGAAGTCATTGACGACATCCGAGAAATCTGCGGAGCAGAATACTGCTGCATTTTGCTCACGGACTTTAGCGAACACTCCTGCACCGTGTTTAGCGATTCGCTCAAGGAAGGCACAAAGCTTCAATCCATCCGCGGGATTATGGACGAAGACTTCATCAACTACGCAAAGACCTGGATGGACATCCTCGCCGGAAGCAACTGCCTGATGATCAAGAACGAAGATGACTTTATATTCATCAAGCAAAAGAATCCTGAATGGTACAAGTCGCTGAGAAACGCAAGCGTCAATAGCCTTGTGCTGTTGCCCCTACATTACGGCTCCACGCTTTTGGGCTTTATATGGGTTGCGAACTTCAATACATCGAACACGTTACGCATCAAGGAAACGCTTGAGCTTTCGACATTCTTCATTGCCTCGGAAATTGCAAACTACCAGCTTTTGGGCAAGCTCGAAATGCTCAGCAACATAGACCTCTTGACGGGTGTCAAGAACCGCAACGCGATGAACAACAGGGTGACAGAGTTTATCGAAGGCAAGGTTCCGCACAATACGCTCGCAGTTGTCTTCGCCGACTTGAACGGTCTCAAGCCGATCAACGACAACAAAGGTCATGAAGCTGGCGATACATTGCTGAAAGACGCTTCGTGGATTCTCAAGAATACGTTTGTCGGAGGCGAAGTCTACCGTGCCGGTGGCGATGAATTTTTGATCATCCTCCTTGACCAGCCCAAGGACTACCTCGAACAGAAAATCAAAAAGTTGCACGACGAATCCGAGATGCCAGACCACGTCAGTTTTTCATTCGGTTTCTACTACGACGACAAGGGCGGCGACATCCGCAAAGCCATGCACGAAGCCGACGTTCTCATGTACGAAGACAAACGGCAATTCTACAAGCGCCATCCAGAACGGAAAGCGCGATAGCTTTTACCGGCCAAACTCAGGAAGCGCTTCGATTTTCACGAAGCGCTTTGTTTTTGCATCGAGAGCAAAATAGCGCACGGCATCCCCAAGCGCAAGCATCACATAATTTGGGGTCAATACCGCCAGGTACTTGTTCAGCTGCTGCTGCAGCACGGGCCAGGTATACTCGCCAGGAGCCTTGCATTCTACCAAGAGCCAGGGCTTATTCAAAGGCGCCCCGTCACGGAAGTTATGCACCACGATGTCAGCTCGGTCATCCGTTTTCGGTTCCACAAGGTAAAGCGGGAACTCCACCGCAATCAGATGCGCAGGGACCTTTACCACGTCGAGCAGATAGCGCACCGTCGCCTGGCGCACATACTCTTCGGGCGTCGCGGGAACATCCTTTTTGCGGATCGGATCGTAAAGCGTATCGTGAGTCATACGCAGAATGTAGTAATTAAAAACATAAACAGATGTTACATTCTAAACTCATTTATGCCTAGGTCTAAGTTATGCGAGATAAATAGTCGCAGAACTTGAGGATAACGATTGTTCGTCGTGAGAATGAAAGCGTCGGCCAAGGATGGGGAGGGTGCAGGGAGGGGCCCGTGCGGCCTTCGCAACTCTGAGCTGGGGCCCCGCCCGCATAAAGTACTTTTGAAATTAAAAAAGACGGACTAAGGACGACGAGTTCACAAAGCTCTTATCTCTTGAAATAATTTAAAACATGAGCTATATTTTTATTCGTATGAACAAAATCTTTGGACAGAACATCATCGCAGCAGCGATTGCAGCAAGCCCGGCGGCAGCCCGAGCTATTATGGGGCTGTCCAAAGAAACCGAAATCTGTAAAGCATAACGCGAAAAACTCAGATTAAAAGTTTCAAGGGCAGCCCCGTAAAAGGCTGCTTTATTTTTTATCCCCCAAACTTTAACCATAAACAAAAGGAATACGGGAATTCACGAAAATATTATTCTATAATTACGCAGTAAAAAAAGTGAATTTTCGAAACCTCCATAGGAGTCTAAAATGCGTAGAAGATTGTTGAGCGAAGGTGCTAAGGAACTTTCTTACGAAATCCGCGAGATCGTGAAGAAGGCAAACCAGCTCAAGGCACTCGGCTTGCCAATCCATTGGGAAAACAT
>JBGVAT010000026.1:0-10259 GCA_045224895.1 Fibrobacter sp. | reverse complement strand
AAGGGTGTATTGCGCATCATCTGTTCGAAGAACCCCCGTCACAAGCAGAAGCAGGGATAAGGAGATCGTATGGCACGTATCGCTGGTGTCGATTTACCGAAAAACAAGACTGTTGAATACGGTCTGACGGCAATCTATGGTGTCGGTCTGTTCACCGCTAACAAGGTCTGTGCTCAGTTGGGCATTGACAAGAACAAGAAGTGTGACGACCTGACTGAAGAAGAACAAGGTAAGATTCGTCATCTTTTGGAAGATGAATATTCTGTGGAAGGTCAGCTCCGCGCAGAAGTTACCTTGAACATCAAGCGTTTGCAGGATATTGGCTGCTATCGCGGCATCCGCCACCGCAAGGGCCTCCCGGTCCGCGGTCAGCGTTCCCGCACCAATGCCCGCACTCGTAAGGGCCCCAAGAAGACTGTGGCTAACAAGAAGAAGTAAGGAGACTCATCGTGGCTGAAGAAGAAATCAAGGAAACTGCTGCCGCTGCTGAAGCTCCGGCTGCTGCTGAAGAAGTCAAGATCAAGAAGGGCAAGAAGCGCATTGACATCCAGGGCATCGCCTGCGTGTTCGCTTCTTTCAACAACACAATCGTTTCTATCACCGACGCTCGCGGTAACGTGGTCGCTTGGGGTTCTCCGGGTAACTCCGGTTTCAAGGGCTCCCGCAAGAGCACGCCGTTTGCTGCCCAGCTCGCCGCTGAAACCGCTGCCCACAAGGCATTCGATCTCGGTATGCGCAAGGTGGACGTTCGCGTTAAGGGTGCTGGTGGTGGCCGTGAATCGGCTGTCCGCGCTCTCAAGAATGCGGGCCTCGAAGTTCTCTCTATTCGAGACGTGACGGGCATTCCGCACAATGGTTGCCGTCCTAAAAAGAAGAGAAGAATTTAATCCAAAGAGGTATCGCCAATGATGTGGAAATCACTTCAGATGCCGCGCAGCTTCCAGAAAGTGGAAACCGGCGAAGATGGCCGCTACGCCAAGTTTGTCGTAGAAGCCTTGGAACGTGGCTGGGGTATCACCCTCGGTAACGCTCTCCGTCGCGTTCTCCTCTCCTCTCTGCAGGGTGCGGCTATTGTCTCCGTGAAAATCGAAGGCGTTGACAAGGAATTTTCGACGATCCCGGGTGTCAAGGAAGATGTCACTGACATCATCCTGAACCTCAAGAGCATCCGTGTAAAGCTCCTGTCGGATCATGATGAAACCCTTCACCTGGACATGTCCGGTGATGGCGAAGTCACGGCTAGGGACTTTATGGACAATCCTAATGTCACTATCCTGACTCCGGATGTTCACATTGCGACATTGAACGGCAACGCTTCTTTGTCGATGGACGTGAAGATCTCCTGCGGTCGTGGTTATGTTGTTGCCGACGAACTCAAGGACAAGGACGCTCCGATTGGCGTTATCGCCATGGATGCGAACTTCAACCCGGTTCAGAAAGTCGCAATGCACATCAGCGATACCCGCGTTGGTCAGAAGACGGACTACAACCGTCTGGAACTTGAAATTACAACAGACGGTTCCATTGACCCGGAAGATGCTCTTGCATATGCTGCAAAGCTTCTTGTGGATCACTTGGAAATCTTCATCAACTTCGAAGGTGATCTCGAATCTCCTGAAGAACTCGAAATGGATGAAGAACGTCAGCGTATCGCCAACCTCCTCCGTATGCGCGTGGACGATCTGGAACTTTCCGTTCGCTCCAGCAACTGCCTCCGTATGGCCAACATCCATACCATTGGCGAACTTGTTCGCAACAAGGAAAACGATATGCTCAAATACAAGAACTTCGGTAGGAAGTCCTTGGTTGAACTTAACGAGGTGTTGACGTCGATGGGCCTCTCTTTTGGCATGGACGTCGATGATTACTTGAAGGATTAAACATGAGACACGGTGTAAAAAACAAGAAACTGGGCGTTAATGCTCAACACAAGCGTGCCATCCTCCGCGCCCTCGCCACTTCCATCATCGGTAAGGGCATGGAAACGGAACAGAACAAGCGCTATGTGCGTACAACCCTCCACAAGGCAAAGCTTGTCCGTAGTGCTGTTGAACGCATGATTACTTATGCAAAGAAGGGTGACCTTTCTGCACGTCGTGAAGCTGCTCGCTTCGTGATGGATCCGAAGGTTCTCCAGGATTTGTTCAACGTTATCGGCCCGCGTTATGCTAACCGCAACGGCGGTTACACTCGCATCCTCAAGCTCGGCCCGAACCGCGCTGGTGACGCCGCTGAAATGGCTTTGATCGGTCTCGTCGAAGACGAAATCGTTGCCAAGGCCAAGAAGGCTGCTGAACCTGCCAAGGCTGACGCTGCTGTGGATATGGTCGAAGGCGAAGGCAAGTCCGCTAACTAACGGTAACCCCGCTTTTGAAAAAGGGACTCGGTTAATGCCGGGCCCCTTTTTTTGCTTTATATTTACTTTTGCGTGTGTGGATTGTCGGAGTTTTTTTTGTATTATTAAGTAACTTAGATATCCCATTTTCAATTTGCAGATAAGTTTTTATATGCGATCTTTTTTTGCCTATCTCCTTTTGGCATGCGTCTGTGCTTTTGCTTCGGACTCCATGTTCGGTAATTCGACTTCAACGAGAAATTTGGTTCTTGGCGAAGGTTCGTCGACGCGCGGTGCGGCTGCGCTCACGCCGATGTATGCCGAAGTTACTGTGGATTCCAATTACATTATCGGTCCGGGCGACTTTCTGGACTTGATGCTCGAAGACAGGTACCTTTCGATCCAGGTGTATCCGGACGGAAGCGTGGCAGTCGAAGAATGCGGTGCCGTCAATGTGGGCGGAAAGACTTTTGCCGAAGCGCAGAGGCTCATTTTGGATCTGGTCTCCAAGCGCTACAAGCGTGAATACTGCTTTGTCCAGCTTGCCGCTCTCAAGAAGTTCCGTGTGAATGCGATGGGTGCCATCGGACAGGTCGGGCAGCATGTGATTGACCCGCAGACAAGGCTTAGCATGTTCATCCGTGCTGTGGGCGGTACGCTCCCGAATGCGAATTCCGAAGACGTGCAGCTGATCCGCGGCAAGGATACGACCCACGTGAATTTCATGGCGATGACCACGAACGGCAACTTTGAAGATGACATCATGCTCGAACAGGGCGACAAGATTTTTGTTCCGTTCATTCCGATGGGTGACAACGTCTCGCTGGTGTTCCCTGGGTACAGGACTAGCGTCTCCTACCGTGCCGGCAGAACCCTCCAGGAATACTTTGACCTTGCTGGTGCCAACAGGATGCACAACCTTGGTTATAAGTCCGTGTGCATTCGCGAACCGAACCAGGATCCGCGCTGGATTTCGCTTGCCGAAATGAGTACGACAACGGTCGTGCCGAATACGGAAATCGAGTTCTTTGTCAAGGAACTGTTCGTGTACCTGGGTGGTTCCGTGAACTACATCGGCCGCTACAATTACAATCCGACGTGGCATGCGATTGACTATATCTCCTCGGGCGGTATCAACCCGAATACGGGTTCCTGGAGCCAGGTCAAGGTCTGGCGTGGCGAAAAGCCCGAGCCCATTTCGGTCAATGTGGCGACGGATCCGATTTTGCCGGGCGACTACATTGAAATCCCGAAGAGCCATTACGAATCGTTCAAGGACTTCACCTTGTTCATGGCATCTCTCCTGAGTGTGATTTCTTCTGCGTTCATCATTTACGTCAACTACAAGTAATTTATGGAAAAGCAAGAGTCTATCGGTTTTATCGAATTCTGTCTGCGGGTCTTGAACAACAACTTGAAGCACATCAAGTTCTTCTCGGTGTTCGTGCTTATCCCGACCCTTGTCGCCTTTGTCCTGGTGATGTGGGTTATCAAGCCGAGATTCGCCGCTACCGCAGTCGTTACCCCGCCGGCATCGACGCAGTCCATGTCGGGCGCACTGAGTAACCTTATGGGCGGAACGGGCATGAGTTCGCTTCTCGGCCTTTCTACGGACAACGATGACGCAAATGCCGTGTGGACGATTCTCAATTCCTGGGAACTGCACGACATGGTCATCGACAAGTTTGAGCTTGCGAAGCATTACAAGTTCAAGGGCAAGTTCCATGCGGACTTGCTGAAGAAGTTCCGCAAGAATTTCGGTATCGACTACAACAAAGAAGACATGTTCTACCTCTTCTACAAGGATACCGATCCGAAGCGTGCTGTGGAAGTGATTCAGTTCATGCTCGTGAAGGCGGACTCCGCGTTCAATGCGTTCAAGACGAAGCAGGCGCGCCAGTCCAGGCTGTATTTCCAGTCAAGGCTCGATTCGTGCGAACACGTGCTGGATTCCTTGCTTAATGACTTTGTCGACTTCCAGGTGGCAAACAACGTGTACGAGCCGAGCGTGCAGCTCGAGGCGACGATCAAGTACTTGAGCGAGTTGCAGGCGATGCGCGAAGAAGTGGGCATGGAGATGAACTTCGAAAAGCTCGACCGTGGCGAGAACAGCAAGCGCTACCAGGAACTTTCGAAGCGTGTGAAGGGCATGAATACCGCTCTCACTGGCGCTCTAAAGGGTAAGCACAGCAACATCGGTCTCTTGGAACTCAAGAAGTCTCCGGAGCTTTATGCGGAATACCTGAAACGCGAAACGGAAATCCGTATCCAGGAAGCGATGTACAAGATCTTGCGCCAGCAGAGCGAACAGATGCGCCTGGAAGAAGCGAAGATGCTCACGAACCTCCACGTGCTTGAACCGCCCTGGGAAAACAACAAGAAGATTTACCCGCTCAGGGGCGTTACCCTGATATTCGTGTTTGCCGTGGCTTGCCTCTTTGCGACCATCATCTGCAATGTGCGTGAATATCTCAATGCTGAATCTAAACGGGATACGGCCGTTGCCCGTGAATGGAATACATTCGTAGGCTTTTTTAGAAAGCGCAAGGTCTAGTTTTGCTGTTCTGGTGGGTGAGTCTATATCCGGTCAGTACCGCGCTGTTCCTGGTAGTCATTTTTTGCCTGTTCCAGTCGTGGTACTTCAAGAAGGATTTCTTTAGCCCGCTGAATGTCTACTGCTTTACGCAGTGCATCACGCTTGCCATATCGTACTTCCAGCTGGACAGGGCGATGTCTGATTTTCACCTGTACACCTGGGGCGTGTGGTTGATGGGTATGCTCTCGTTTGCGGGGGGCTGCATTGTCGCGAGGCTTTATGCGAAGTCGAAGTCGCTGCCCGTCCAGATCATACCGGCTAGCTATCCCACCCAGTATAACTGGAACTACCACCTGATGCTCTCGTTTGTGGTGTTCCTCATCTTCATGGTGGGCGTTTACGGGGTGGTGAGCAAAGTCGGTAGCCTGATCATTTTTACGGAAAGCCCGGCGAAGTGGATGACGAAGTATGTCGATTACGGCTACTATTCGTTGCTGTTCAATAGCGGTCCGCTGTGCGTTCTGCTTTTTGGCGTGGCGTCCTTCAAGAGGTTCAACAACATTACGTGGGTGCGCCGCGTAGCCTTTGCGATGGTGTTCATAACGATTGCCATCAACCTCATGGCGTACCCGAACAGAACGTCGCTCTTTTTCAATTTTGGCTTCTTCCTGATTTTCGTGAACTACCTGTACAAGCGGATTTCGCCGATTGTGATTGCGTCCCTTTTGGTGATAGCCATCATCGCCTTCATTACGATCGGAAGTTTGCGTGACCAGTATGGTGGCGGTTCCGTGCAGGGCAAGGCTCTGGACGTGGTGGTGGAACTGCCTTACAAGTACTTGGCGAACAACTACTGGAATTTGGACTACGTGCTGAACCCGCCGAACGACCGCGAGATCCATCCGCATACCTACGGTATCGATTTCTTTAACGGCATCTTTGAGTATGTCATGATTTCGGGTGCGTTCAGGAGCAGCTTCAACTGGGACAACGCTTTTAACGACAGGATCCAGAAGGTTCCGGGATTCAACACGGTGAACTACCTTTGGGACGTCTACAAGGATTTCCATCTGCTTGGCGTATTGTTCTTGCCGTTCTTGAGCGGGCTTGGCCTCACGGTGCTGCACTTGCGCCTGTGCAGACCCTTTACCCCGCGTCAAATCTTGATGTACACCTATTTCATCTATTTTGTCGGATGGTGGTTCTTTACGTCGGGCTACAAGCAGGGCATTTACTGCATCTGGGGTATGGTCATCTTTGTCGTGTCGACGGTGTGTTCGACCAAGAGGCTGAATCTTAAGCCCGCAGCACCGGCCCTAGCGGATCCTGTGGTTCTTGATAAAGTAAACGAACAGGCTTAGGCTTAAATTTCCGGTGAGGGGAGTCACGACAGAAAAACTTCGTGTGTGTTCTTTATGAAAAAGCAAGAATCTATTGGTTTTGTTGGAATTTGCTTGCGGATCTTGAATAACGACTTGAAGCATTTCAAGTCCGTTGTATTGTTTGTCCTTATCCCGACGATTATTGTATTCGTTACGGTTATGTGGATTGTGAAGCCTAAGTATGCGGCTTCGGCGGTTGTAACGCCTCCGGCGTCGACGCAGTCCATGTCGGGCGCACTGAGTAGCCTTATGGGCGGAACGGGCATGAGCTCGTTTCTTGGGCTTTCGATGGACAACGATGACGCAAACGCGGTGTGGACGATTTTCAATTCTTGGGAATTGCACGACATGGTCATCGACAACTTTGAGCTAGCGAAGCATTACAAGTTCAAGGGCAAGTTCCATGCGGATTTGTTGAAGGAGTTCCGCAAGAATTTCGGTATCGACTACACCAAGGAAGACATGTTCTACATCTTCTACAAGGATACCGACCCGAAGCGTGCCGTGCAGGTGATTCAGTTTATGCTCGTGAAGGCGGACTCCGCATTCAACGCGTTCAAGACGAAACAGGCTCGCCAGTCCAGGCTGTATTTCCAGTCGAGACTCGATTCGTGCGAACATATGCTGGATTCGTTGCTGAAGGGGTTTGTCGACTTCCAGGTGGCAAACAACGTGTACGAACCGGGCGTGCAGCTTAGTGCGACGATCAAGTACTTGAGCGAATTGCAGGCGGTGCGTGAAGAAGTCGGCATCGAGATGAACTTTGAAAAGCTCGACCGTGGCGAAAACAGCAAGCGCTACCAGGAACTTTCCAATCGCGCGAAGGGTGTGAACTCTGCTCTCGGTGGGGCGCTCAAGGGTAAGCACAGCAATATCGGTCTCATGGAACTCAAGAAGTCTCCGGAGCTTTATGCGGAATACGTAAGGCGCGAAAACGAAATCCGCATTCAGGAGTCGATGTACAAGATTCTGCGCCAGCAGAGCGAGCAGATGCGCCTGGAAGAAGCGAAAACGCTCACGAACCTCCATGTACTTGAACCGCCTTGGGAAAACAACAAGAAGTTTTCTCCGAAGCGCGGTCTTATTCTTGTGTTTACGGTGTTCATCTCGTTTTTCCTTGCATCGTTCTTCTTCAACTTTGTGGAGTTCATGCGCTCGGAAAAACACACGAATACCAAGATTGCTGCCGAGTGGAATTTCTTTGTCCAGAAAGTTTGCTTCTGGCGTAAGTAGTTCTTGAGGCGTAACCATTATGGAGGTGTTGCTCGCTTATCCCGAATCAAGCGTGATGTTTACGCTTGCCATAGTGGCTATTGTACTTGTTTCGGTTTTCAAGGAAGATTTTTTCCGTCCGTCGACTCTGTACTTTTTGGTGCAGATGATCATGCTTGGCGTTTCGTACATGAAGTTCTTGCCGATGATGTCGGACTTTAACTATTCGACATGGCTTGTGTGGGGCGGCGGCATATTCTGTTTTTTGGTGGGCTGCTACATGACCGATTTTGCGTGGCGTTCTTATGGCGGGCCACCGCTGCAGAAGACGCTTTCGGTACATGGCGAGTACGATTGGGTCTGTCATTTCCTTTTGAGTTTCTTGGCGTTAGCGTATTTCCTTGTCGGCGTTTTTGGCGTCATTTCGGTGACAGGGAACCTTGTGCTTTTTACGGACAATCCTTCGATATGGCTCACGGGCAAGGATAATGAAGTGCTCAAGTATGCGGATTTCTTTACCACGGGAGCAATGGTCGTTGGGCTTTTTGCGGTGGCGTCTTTCAAGTCGATGAACCCGGTGCGCTGGGTGCGCTATGCGTCGCGCTTTATGGTCGTGTTTACGATTGTGCTTTCGTTCATGACGTACCCTAGCCGTGGCATCAATATGCTTTGCATTGGTATGTTCCTGATTTTGTTCAATTATCTGCGTGGGCGTTTCTCGTGGCCGTCGCTTGCTATAGTGACTGTGCTAGTCTGTGTATTCTTTGTGGCGGTCGCGTCGCTCAAAGGGCAATACGGAAGTTCCGACATTACCGATGGCAAGAATGCAAAGGAAGCGGCGCTTCTCCTGTACAGGTACGTGGCGAACAACTATTGGAATCTGGATTACGCGTTCAATCGTATGAGTGACATTCCCGAACATGAATGGACTTACGGTATAGATGCGTTTTTCGGAGTGACGCACTTGATGCACATTGGTGACGGTATCCAGCAGAGTTTTGGTTGGGACTCGCCGTACAACGAGAGTGTGATAAAGTGTACCGGGTTCAATACTATTCCTTATCTTTGGGATGCGTACAAGGACTTTGGGCTTCCGGGCGTATTCCTCTTGCCGTTTTTCTTTGGCGTGCTCTTTACGTTCTGCTATCACAAGATGGCCGTTGCCAAGAGCCCTTTCATGTTGCTCTTGACCGCAATGTCCATAATGTGGATTATCCTGTGGAATTTTACCACGGGGTACAAACAAAGTATGTACTGGGTGTGGATGTTCTTTTTCTTTTTTGTCTGTACGGTGAGCAGTGGCCGCACTATTTTGTCGCCTAACTCCGCTGACGGCGATAAATCCGCATCACCACTTCATTCTCTTAATGCGGATGAAATATCCGAATAGGATTGCGGTCAACAAGAAATCACCGGTAAGGGCAAATAGGGGGATGAGCTCATTTTTTAGGTACATCCCTGCAAGTCCGCAAACGACGATGTTTGCAATGCCGCCGACGCTTATCATAAGGGCGTAGGTGGGAGTGGCGTGTTCCTTGAGGAGCGTCGAGATGAGCGTTGTGCGGGTTGCCTGGAATATCAGCGAGAAGGAGAGGATTTGAAGAATGTGGGCGCTAGTCTGGAGTGTCGCTTCGGTCCAGTTCGCTGCAAAGAAAAGAATCTGTAGAATCCACGACGGGAATATCCACAGCGGGGAAGAGCAGATGGCGATGAACAGCGTAAAGATGACGATGTCTTTAAGGTGGATGTCCTTATCGTGCGTGGAGTGTAGCGTGATGAGGTTCGACGAGATGAAGTGAACCATGATGCTGGAGCAGAGCAACAGGATTTTGTGCCCGAAGTTGTAACATCCTAAAAAGTCATCGTTTGCGAATCTGTCGGCAACGTAAAGGCCGAGAGGGAGGTAGGCAAATGACGCGAAACTGGAAATGGCGTAGGGAACGCCGGCCTTAATCATGATGGCGATAAAGCGGAATGTACGGCGCGTGATTTTGAGGAGCTTTGCATTGAAGGCCTGCGTCACGCCGTAGAAGAATGCGGGGAGTGCCGCAAGAACCATGGCAAGTGCGATCAGCTCGATTTTATCGACCCTTAAATAGAGAAGCGTAATTCCCATGACGGTGGAATATGAAATCGTGTGCAGTAGCTTCGAGACGAAGAGGCGTTTCCAGAATTTGCCGCAGATGAAGTACCAGTCGAAAAACGCGTGCTGGAAGACAAGCCCGAGCGTGAAGATGAGTTCGCCGTAAAAGATCGGATGGCCGTGGCGGAAAATGCATGCGAATGCGATCATGAGCAGTGCTGCCCCCATGGCCGCGAAAAACCGCAATTGGAGGATATTCCTGAAAAGCGATCCGACTGTTGCGCGGCTCCCGAAAAAGGCGAGGATGAGCGTCGTCATCCCGAAATCGGCGATGGCGCAGAAAATGGAGTAGTCGGTCTGGAGGAGTCCAAAAAGTCCGTAAGAGGCTGTCCCGAGGTTCCTTGCGATGAAATTCTGGACGAAAAATGAAATTCCCTGGATGAGGAGGTTTACAAATGCAATGAAAACGCCGATTTTAATATTGCGGAAAGCCTGAAACATGAAACTAAAGTTAGAATTTAGAACTTGGAGTGCAGCGAACTAAAGCCAGGTTTGGCTCGATAGGGGATTCCTGGACGTTGCAAAAGGCTATTTCCTGAAAAAACAGAAAAATATTTTGCTTTTTTTTGTATCTTTGGTCTTGAAATCGCGAGAGTGGCGGAATTGGCAGACGCGCCAGACTTAGGATCTGGTACTTCGGTGTGTGGGTTC
>JBGVAT010000025.1:0-5668 GCA_045224895.1 Fibrobacter sp. | reverse complement strand
CAAGAACAACAAGCGCGCTCGTATCAGCGAATACGCTAAGCTCGTTCCGGGTTCTGAATACCACGAAGGTTCTAAGGGCGTTTGGACGGTCAAGTGCGACATCGCTCTTCCGTGCGCAACTCAGAACGAACTCGACCTCGAAGGTGCAAAGGCTCTTATCGCTAACGGCGTGAAGGCTGTTGCTGAAGGTGCTAACATGCCGTCTACTCCGGAAGCTATCGAAGCTTTCCAGAAGGCTGGCGTTCTCTTTGGACCGGCTAAGGCTGCTAACGCTGGTGGCGTTGCTACCTCTGGTCTCGAAATGTCTCAGAACTCTGAACGTCTCTCCTGGACGTTCGAAGAAGTGGACAAGAAGCTCGAAGGCATCATGAAGAGCATCTACGCCGCTGCTTCCTCTGCTGCTGTCAAGTACGGCCAGAAGGGCAACCTCGTCATGGGTGCAAACATCGCTGGCTTCCTCAAGGTTGCCGATGCCATGAAGTGGCAGGGTGCTGTTTAATGCAATGCCTTGCTTAACGCAAGGCATCGCTTTAGACTAGGGAAGGCTCCGCCCTCCCTAAGACCCTCCTTTTCCAATGGCTAAATGCTAATTGCGAAAAGCACTAAAAAGTCTCCGGTCAAAAGCCGGAGGCTTTTTTTTGTTGGCTAAAGGTGACTGCCGAATGCCTCCAGCCCGAGACCTAATAAATAGCAGCTTGCCAATAACATCTAACATTAAACATCAATCTTCAATCTTCCAACTTCCTACTTCCTACTTCCAACTCCACTGGAATGTAACTTACAATTTACTTTTATTGTTGCTTTTTTGTTTACATTTTATGGTTTTTGAGATATCTTATTTATAGGTGTTCTGGGAAATTTGACCATTTGGTCAAGTTTATGTTAACGGCAGATATATTCCAAATTGGAATACTTGAAATTGGAGTAAATAAATTCTTACTAAATTGTGTTTTGTATTCCGAATTGAAATATTCTGTTTATTTTAGGTGTAAATAAGTGATTGGGTTGTCATGAGACTTTTTGATGAACATGTGGTGTTGCGCTTTGCGCTGTTGTTGGCGTGTTTCTTATTTGCAGAATCCATACCGGATATTCTGAATTTTGCAGACCGCACCTATAGCTTTGTGCCATATTTCCTGGCCATTGTTTTTTTGGCGTATGTGGCGCTTTTTTACAAGTTCCCGGTAAGTTACAGTAAAAAAATCCGCAACGATGTTGAGATTCCCGAACCGAAGGCTGTGGAACCGATTCGCGACCTTAAAAAAGACCTTATCGAAAAAGATGAACTTTTCCAGATGATGATTGATGTGTCGTCTGACGGCTTTTGGACGTTCGACGTGGCGACGGGGAAGGTCTACTGGTCTAACCGTATTGCCAAGATGCTCGATGCCGACGTTACCACTCTTGAAGATTCGTTTGACCCCTTGAAGAAGCGCGTGATCGAGAGTGACTGGGAAGCTTTCCGTGAACAGCTGAATGCCGCATTGCAGACTTCTGGCACGTTCTCCTGCATATTGACGTTGCTCGATGCGACCAAGAAGGACGCCAAGCTTGTGATCAGCGGTCGTGTCCAGAGTAACGGTATGGGTCGTCCGATTCGTGTGATTGGATCTTTGGCCGAGGCTGTCGACCGCAAGTCCATTGAACGTGATAATTATAAGTATGTGTACCAGGATGCCTTGACGGGTGTCAATAATCGCAAGTACTTCCTCGAAAAGCTCAAGTCTGATGTCGATATTGCAGCAAAGCGCCCGGATTATGTTTTTGCTGTGGCACTTTTGGATATCGATAGTTTTGGCGCCATCAACGTTTCTTATTCCATCAACATCGGCGACAACGTACTCCGTACGGTAGCTGACCGCTTAAAGTCGCTTGCCCGTCCGGATGACTGCGTGGCACGAATTGGACCGGACGTTTTTGCTATCATCTTGCACAACATCCAGAGCCGCGATCCGAATGATGACTTGATCCCGCTTGTCCGTAATATCCATAACAAGGTAAAATCTCCAATCGCTTTGGACGGCAAGGATCTTTACATCAGCGTTTCGATGTCGATTGTCGTGAACCAGGATGTCGATTGCGTCGAGGACATTCTCGCCAATGCAAACGCAAGCCTTCGCGATATGAAGAAGGGCATCAACCATGGCGGTATCCAGTTCTTTAGCGGTGGCATCCGCGAAAAGGCGATGAAGCTCTACAAGCTTGAGTTTGAAATCCGCCGTGCAATCCAGGCTCAGGAATTTATGCTGATGTACCAGCCGATTGTGGACATCAGGGCCGGAAACAGAATTGTCGGTTTTGAAGCGCTTGTGCGCTGGAACCAGTCCGAACGTGGCATTATTTCGCCGGCTGAATTTATCCCGATTGCCGAGGAAACTGGCCTTATTGTGCCTATGGGTGCGCTGATTTTGCGCATGGCCTGCAAACAGACCAAGCAGTGGGTCGATATGGGCTTTACGGATATCCAGGTGGCTGTGAACTTCTCTGCAAAGCAGTTCTCCGTGGATTCGATGGTGGACGATGTGCGCCGTGTGCTTGCCGAAACGAATTTGAATCCGAGAAACTTGAAGCTCGAAATTACGGAATATACCGCGATGTGCGAAGCTGACAAGACGATCGAGATTATGCGTGCGCTCTCGAATATGGGCATCCAGATTTCGATTGATGACTTTGGCACGGGTTACAGTTCGCTTTCGTACTTGAAACGTTACCCGGTGCATACGCTCAAGATGGACAAGTATTTTGTGGACCATGTCGCTGACAACGAAGAAGATGCTTCGTTTGCACGTATGGTGATTGGTATTGCCAAGTCCCTGAATCTTGACCTGATTGCTGAAGGCGTGGAAACCAAGGAGCAGCTGGAATTCCTTTACCGTGAAGGTTGCCGCCTGATTCAGGGGTTCTACTTTAGCAAGCCGCTCAATGCAGATATGGCTCTAGAGTATATGAAGGCTCATTATAATGTTCCGACGCAGGGATCGACCTTTGAGACGGAACAGGAAACCGTCAAGGTTTAGAAGCCATTGTCATTTCCGTTTTTGAATTGTCTTCCCGGACTCCGTTCCGGGATCACCTTTTTTAGCGAAGATGCCCGCTTACTTCGACTGCGCTCAGCACAGGCTCCGGCGGGCATGGTACATAAAACTATTTAAATCCCATAGCATTTTTTCGTGTTTTCACGACAGTGCTTGTAGAGGTCTTCTACGGGCACGTTTTTTATTTCGGCGAGCTTGTCGGCGATAAACGGTATGTAGCCGGAGTGGCAGGGCTTTCCGCGGAAGGGGGCGGGCGCCATGTAAGGGGCGTCGGTCTCCAGGAGCATCTGGTCGAGCGGTACGAGCGCTGCTGCGTCTCGGACGTTTTGCGCGTTGTTGAACGTGACGATTCCCGTGAATCCGACGAAGATGTTCGCGTCTAGCTGAAGGAGCTGTTCGACGAATTCTGGCGTGCCTGTAAAGCAGTGAACGTGAATGTTGCGGTTGTGCAAGTTTGCTGTGCGGAGCACGGCGAGGGCGTCGTCATCGGCTTCACGAAGGTGGAGCACGAGAGGCTTGCCGCTTTCGATGCCGAGTTGCAAGTGGCGTTCAAAGAGCTTGACTTGGGCAGCCTTTGTCTCGGCACCGTAATGGTAATCGAGACCGAATTCACCGCAGGCGACGCATTTGGGGTGCTTCAAGAATTCCATCATTCGTGCTTCGTCTTCGGCGGTCTCAGTTTCGACGTACTCGGGATGGATGCCGTAAGCGGAGTAGACGAACGGATACTTTTCACTGAGTTCGCGGGCGCGGTCGAAGTCGGCCGGGTCACATGCAACGTGGATGAATGCTTCTGGCTGTGCAATCTTGGAGGCGGCCGCTTTTTCCTTGGCGGAGCTGCGTTCATTTGAGAAATTGGCGGTCTGGAAACGCTCTAAAAGTGCTTCAAAGGATTCGCCCGCATGGCGCTCGTAAGAGTCTATATGACAATGAGTATCGATGAACATAACTTAGTAGACTGTAGGAAGTAGGCGGTAGGAAGTGATTTGCTATCGGAATGGTCATCCTCGAAGCGAAGCGTAGGGGATCCATTATTTCTCGTATCTGCGTTTATGATGGAATCCATACGTAAATTTATAAAACTTATGGATCCCCTCCCAAATGGTTGAGGATGACGAATTGTAGCGGTTTTAATAACTGACTTCCAGAATCTCGTACGTGATCTTTCCGCGGGGGGCTTGGACTTCGACGGTATCGCCGGCTTTTTTGCCTTGCAAGGCTTCGCCGATGGGGGACTTCATGCTGATGCGGCCCTGGAGCGGGTCGATTTCCTTGTCGCCGACGATGCTGTAAACCTTTTCGCGCTTGGTCTTCTTGTCGACCATCTTGACGGTGGCGCCAAAGCGGATGGAACCGTCTTTGGTGGCGGCGTTTTCGACAATCTGTGCGCCATCCAGAATGCGGTCCAGTTCTCGCAAGCGGCGGTCAATTTCGCGCACGCGCATGCGTCCGTAAGTGTAAGCTGCGTTTTCGCTGCGGTCGCCTTCAGCTGCTGCGGCTTGCACCTGGTTAATCATGGCTGGGCGTTCGACGTATTTGAGATGTTCCCATTCTGCCTTGAATTTTTCAAAGCCTTCTTTCGAAATCAAGTGTTTCATGGGCGGAAATTTAGAAAATGTGAATGGTGATTAGTGGTTGGTGGTTTGTGATTGGTGGTTGGGATTGAAATAAAAGCTATATTTAGTAATAAAAACTTTGTTTGGGAGAATCTTATGTTGTTGAAGAATTTGTGGTGTGGAATGATGCCTTTGCGTGGGTGCGTGGCTGCTGCGGCTGTTTCTGGTTTGCTTTTGCTTGCTGCCTGCGGTGGTGATAGTGGTGCTAATGCTCCAAGTGACAATGGAACATCTGATTTAGAAGTGATTCAGAGTTCTTCTAGTAGCCAAAAGGCGGAATCGTCGTTCAGCGTCGTTCTGAGTGGTGATAGTCACGAAGAATCTAGTAGCGGTTCATCATCGAGTTTGAAGTCTGTTTCGTCTTCTAGTAATCAAAGTTCTTCATCGAGCGGAAAAAATGGTGATGGCTGGAGCTGGGACGTGCCGAAGGAAGCTCGTTTGAATCCTGAAATTGCCTACGACTCCATAACAGATCCCCGCGATGGTCAGATTTATAAGACTGTGAAAATCGGTGACCAAATATGGATGGCAGAAAATTTGAACTATGTCGATAGTGTCAAAACATCGAGCTTGGTGGGTAAAAATTGGTGCTATGCCAACAAGGCTGAAAATTGTGCCGTGACTGGCCGCCTTTATACTTGGACGGCGGCGATTGACTCGGTGAAGCTCGCGACTAATGCCGACAATCCGCAGGACTGCGGTTTGTACAAAAGCTGTACTCTGCCAGATACGGTGCAGGGCATTTGTCCGCCGGGCTGGCATTTACCGGGAAAAAAAGAGTGGGAGACTTTGCTTACTAAAGTCGGTGGGGAAGCAACGGCACTCAATGTTCTCAAATCGCAGACGGGGTGGTTTCGTGAAGGCGACGGCTCGGATGATGTGGGCTTTTCCGCGCTGCCTGCTGGTGACAGGATCGACAATGGCAATTTTTTTGACATTGGCAAACTCGCCGGCTTTTGGAGTGCTTCTGAGATAGATGACAACTACGCTAAAGCCTTGAACTTGGGCTACTGCAGC
>JBGVAT010000024.1:0-4889 GCA_045224895.1 Fibrobacter sp. | reverse complement strand
TTACAGGCTGTGGACGCTCAAGGAATGTTATATGAAAGTGACGGGCTGCGGCTTGTCGCTTATGCCGGATATGTTTGCATTGCACGTGGACGAGAATGAAAATGTTTCGCTGTTTCACGATGGCAATCGCCCGGAATATTCATTCCAGGAGATCGATTTGCACGACGGCTACCGCTACGCGTATTGCATCAAGAATGAATGCAAAAATGCACCGCACGAAGTAGAGTGCGTAGATTTGCAGTAGCTGCTAACTGCCTACTGTCTACTTCCAACTTCCTACTCTAATGTAATCCACGAGCATTTCGTTCGGGAACTGCGAATCGTCCACTTCAAAGCCGGGCCAGTTGCCTGCCACGGCGACGTTCAGCAAGAAGAAAAACGGCTTGTGGAATTCTTCAGTGTCGCCCGTGTTGTCTTCGATTAAAATTTCGTGGTACATGAAATCATCGACGAACATGCGGATGTACTTTTCATCCCACGTGAATTTGTACGTGTGAAACTGCGTGATGTCGAGTTCATATTTTTTGTCGCGGTAGTTGCCGGTGTTGTTGCCGTAGGTGGCGTATTCAGCGCCGTTTGCCCAGTGGTTTGTACCGTAGATTTTGTTTTCGCTGTTGACGGCTTCGATGATGTCAATTTCGCCGCAGGCGGGCCATCCGACCGTGTCGAAGTTTTCTCCGAGCATCCAGAATGCAGGCCAGATTCCCTTGCCGGTCGGGAGTGCGATGCGCGCTTCTACGGTGCCGTACTTGAAAGCAAACTTGCCTTTGGTGAGCATGCGTGCGGAGGTGTACTTTTGCCCTTCGTAATTTTCTTTCTGGGCGCGGATATGCAAGACGCCGTCCTTGACGTAGGCGTTCTCTTTGCGATCAGTGTAGTATTCCCATTCGTTGTTGCCCCAGCCGCTTGCGCCAGTGCCGATGTCGAACGTCCATTTGCTTAAGTCAATGGTTTCGCCATCGAATTCGTCGTGCCAGAGGTACGTTTCAGCAGGTTCTGCGCTGCTCGATGAGGCAATCTCGGTACTGCTCGACGATGTTGTTTCTACGCTGCTTGAGGAAACGGCATCGGAACTGCTCGAAGGTAGAACTGCCGTGCTGCTTGAGGATTGCTCAGCCGCATTACTCGAGGATTCCGCGGAACTTTCGATTGCGCTTTCGCTAGAGCTTGAAAGGGTATTCCCGCTTGAGGACGGAATGACTGAGGACGAGCTTGTTTCTGCGGAAATGACAGAAGAAGAACTCGTTCCGAATGAATCTGCGGAACTAGGTGACGTGTCGTCGGAACACGCTGCCAAACAAACGATAGACGCGGCGCATCCAATGGCGAAAATGCGTGAACGGAACTTTTTGAACTCACAAACCATAAAACCCAACCTTCTTTTGTAAAATTACTTTGCGTCCGGATCTTCCGGGTGGATACGTGCAATGATGCCGACGGTGGCTCGTGTAGCCTTGACTAAGTCTGCCGGCGCCACTTTCAGCTGCAAACCGCGTTCGCCTGCGCTCACGTAAATGTACGGGAACTGCATTGCCGTCTCGTGAATGAAAATCGGGAAGTTCTTCTTGAGTCCGAGCGGGCTGCAACCACCGCGGATGTACCCGGTAAGCGGAGTCAAATCCTTGAGCGGCACGGTCTCGATTTTCTTGTTGCCGCTGACTTTTGCGGCTCCCTTCAGGTCGACTTCGAGGTTGCCTGGTACAACGCAGATAAGATAACCGATCTTGTCGCCGTGAACGAGAATGGTCTTGAAAACCTGGTTGATGTCTTCACCCAGGCTGTCTGCCACGTGTTGTGCCCCTAAATCGTTCTCGTCGACTTTGTAGGGAATGAGTTCGTACGAAATTTTCTGCCGATCCAGGATTCGGGCGGCATTTGTTTTCTTTATTTCCATAAAATCCTCGTTATCGTGGGGCAATAATCCCTAATTTTTCTACTTTCAAATATAAATCTTTGAATCTTGCTGTTGCTTTTTTGAATTATGAATGTTAAATTGAAAATAGGTAAAGTCTTTAGGAGAGGGTGGCTTTTATGGAATTGATGAAGGTTGATTACGACCTGTTCAAGAAAATATTGAAAGAGATTCCTTCAAACATTTTCTTCAAAGATACGGAGTGCCGATACATTTTTTCGACACATTATTGGCGTCATCTTCAGGGCGCCGAAGACCCCTCCTGGGACATTGCCGGCAAGACGGATCTTGAAATACGCAAGGATAAAGAAAATGCAAAGCTTGCCATGGAACAAGATCGTGAAATTATCCGCACGGGTAAGGGGACAAGGTACGTCATCGAGATTGACCAAGAAGGAACGACTGAATTTTTGGAACTGATCAAGAATCCGGTTCGCGACGATAACGGAAAGATTATTGGCATTGTCGGCTTGATCAATGACGTGACTGAAAAGGTCTTGCTCGAACGAAAACTTGAAATGTACGCCCGCACGGATATGCTGACGGGCCTTTATAACAGGCGTTACCTGGATTACTGGATTCAGCATTCCTTAAAACCGGAATTGTTTCCGTTATGCGTGATTTCTGCCGATTGCGACGGTCTCAAATCAGTCAACGATTCCTTTGGACATATAGTCGGCGATGAGCTAATTCGCTTGACGGTTTCGCTTTTCCGTATCGGCTTGCCCGAAAAGTCAGTGATGTTCCGTATGGGCGGTGACGAGTTCTTTATCATTCTGCCGAATACGTCTCTGAACGAATGCCAAAAGTACATTGACAATATGAACGAAATGTCGAGGGCCCTGCTTTTGAAAGGGCGCCCCATCTGTGTCTCGTTTGGTTCTTACGAAGTGAAGTCTTCGTCGCAGAGCCTGATCGAAGCTATGGAAATTTCGGACAAGAGAATGTACGAACAAAAGTGCTTAAAGCGTACGAATACGGAAGAATGAACGATATTTGGGGCGGTTGGTATATGAATAGAAAATATAATGCAGTCTTGTTTGGCAACGGCACGATGGGCAATCGCCATCGCATTTTCTTTGAACAGGCCGGCGTCCAGTTTTTGAAAATATTTGACTTGGCTGATTTGAACCTGGATGGATCGCTCCGAGAATCTGAGGTCCACGAGTTCTTGACTCGTGACAAGATTGATTTTGCCGTTATCGCCTCTCCGGCGTCGACGCACTATCAGTACGCCAATCTTTGCCTGGAACGTAAGATTCCCGTGTTCGTCGAAAAGCCTTTGGCCACGTCTGGCAATTGTGCGCAGGCGCTTGTTGATTTGGCAGACCATAATGGCGTGACTCTTTTTGTGGCACAGTCGGAATGTTTCAATCCAGTGTTCTTGAATTTCCGAAAGCATTTCATGGCAGAACTCAAGTCGCTATACGAAAAAGTTCGCAATGGTGCTGCGGATTCTGTTGAAACGCCGGTGCGCCTGGAATTCCGTCGTGAACATCGCTATTCGGAACGTTGCCGCGATGTGAATGTCGCTTTGGACTTGATGGTTCACGATCTGAGCCTTTGCCTTTCGATGTTCCGTTATGAGGATTTGAAGGTCTCGAATTTTACGATTTCGAATAACAGCGATCGTGCGCAAATGCAGATTGATGTCGTGAAGGGCGAGTTCATGGGAACTTCGCTGAACTTTATCGTCGACAGGAATAGCAATCTCGATATGCGAACGGTGTCTGTTTCGTTTGCGCATTTTGCTGGTTGCCCGTCTTCGGATTATTCGGTAAGCCTTGCGCCGCATGACGAAAATGGCGAGGTCATCCACATCTCGGATTCGCTCGAAAACGAACACAAGTTCTTTTTGAAGCTGATGGCTGGCGCCTGTTCTGAATGGGGTAGGCGAGCCGCGCAAACCGCCGCCGTCGCTGTCAAGCTCGCGACATCCACGGCGTCATCCTAGGCGATAGTTACAGCGTCATCCTGAACGAATGTGATATATGAAACTTGGCAACTTGTTGCCATAGTTGAATTAGGTTCGTAGGAGCAGGATCTAGTTATTTTTAACGAATAAAAAAAAGTCCGCGACTTTCATCACGGACTCTTTTTGTTATAACTTTTATTGGATGGGGCTTTGCCCCAACTCTTTGGCTCGGTTATGACCATGCAAGCATGGTCGCAACACTCGCCTTTTGAGTTGTCTTCGCGGCATTTCGCCGCTCAGGATGACAGTAGAATGACTTCCTACTGTCTACTTCCTACTTCCGATTACAGCTTAATGCTGCACGGCTTGGCGTTCCAGATTTCTTCGGCGTACTGCTTGATGGTACGGTCAGAACTGAACTTGCCCATGCGAGCGACGTTGAGGATTGCCATTTCTGCCCAGTGCTTCTTGTCCTGGTAAGCATCGGCAACCTTCTTCTGCATATCCACATAGCTGCGGAAGTCTGCGCAGAGCATGTACGGGTCATGCGACAAGAGCTTTTCTGCAATGTGCTTGAAGGTTTCCGGGTGATCCGGGCTGAAGAAGCCAGAAGCGATGAGGTCAATCACGCGGCGGAGATCGTCATCCTTTTCGTAGAAGTCGCGCGGACGGTAACCCTTAGCGAGGAGGTCCGTCACTTCTTCAACGGTGAGACCGAAGATGAAGATGTTGTCGTCACCGACTTCTTCCTTCATTTCCACGTTAGCGCCGTCGAGCGTACCAATCGTGAGTGCGCCGTTCAAAGCAAACTTCATGTTACCCGTACCCGAAGCTTCGGTACCGGCAGTAGAAATCTGTTCGGAAAGGTCTGCAGCCGGGATGATCTTTTCGGCGAAGGACACGCGGTAGTTCTCGAGGAACACCATCTTGAGTTTGCCCTTGCAATCCGGATCAGCGTCAATGATAGAAGCCACTGCGTTGGCAAGACGGATAATCTGCTTGGCCATCCAGTAACCCGGAGCGGACTTACCACCAATCATGATGGTGCGCGGCATGATTTCC
>JBGVAT010000023.1:0-2757 GCA_045224895.1 Fibrobacter sp. | reverse complement strand
GTTGATGAGCGGGAGCATCTTTTCCACCTTTTCCATGGTGTAGGTGCAAAGGGCTGCGCCCGGCTTGACGGACTTGAGACGATTGTAGAGTTCTTCTGCTGTCATTGTGTTACCTAGATTATTGCCTAGTTAAAAGATAGTAAATTAATACCCGGCCCATTCAGCGCTGATGGAGGGACTTGCCTTGCGGATGTTTGTTTCTTCGGCTGTTTCTTCCTTGCGGGCGATGTCGCCGTTTGCAATCCTTTCCTTGATCTCGTCGAACGTCTTGGGCGGTACGGAATCGGGGGAATTGTCGCCGAGAACCTTGCAGGGGGCAGCTTCGGATTCCTTGGCCTTGTCCTTGACGGGCGTGTATTCGCGGAGGGCAGGAACTGTGTAGAAACGGTCTTCTTCGGGGCACCAGGCGGTAAGGCATTTGCCGTAACAGCAACCAGAATCGAGTCCGATAAATCCGGGAATGCTGACAAAGCCATTCTTGGCCC
This sequence comes from Fibrobacter sp., assembly GCA_045224895.1. GTDB lineage: Bacteria > Fibrobacterota > Fibrobacteria > Fibrobacterales > Fibrobacteraceae > Fibrobacter. The sequence goes on along the minus strand of JBGVAT010000023.1, from coordinate 2,272 downwards.
AATGTCCAAAGACAACGGTCTTGTCCCACTTGACCTGTTCGTACCACGGCTTGTCATTCCAGTTCCGGATCGAAAGGATCACTTCGGGGCTCATGTCTTCGAGACGGGTCTTTCCTGGTTCGAGCCCGGCGTGTACAAGCAATGCGTGCGGCGTGTCGCGCCAGAGCGGCCAAGTCATGACGGTATCGCGGATATAAATCCATTCGTCAAGCGAAAGTGCCTTGAAACGTTTCTTTTGTTTTTCGGTCCAGTTGCTTTGGGGCGTTTCCATCATGCGGATGAGGTGCTCCTCGTGGTTTCCGCGGACAGTCAAGATGCCGACTTCTTCGACGATGCGCATGGCACGCATCATATCAGGACCTTTGTTGATGATGTCGCCGGTCTGGTAGATGGTGTCGTTACCGCGGACGAATCCAAACTTGTCGAGCATCGCGGCAAGTTCGTCTGCACAACCGTGAACATCACCGATGTAGAGAGTACGTTTCATTTTTAGTAGACAGTAGGAAGTAGGCGGTAGGAAGTGCGGCGGAGCTGCTACAAATGCACTGCCTGTCGCAATTTGTTGAGTTCGTTGGGCGTGAGTTCGCGGAATTCGCCTGCGGGCAGGTCGCCGAGCTGGATTTGACAGTAGCTCACGCGCTTGAGGTCGCGGATTTCGTAACCGACGGCTCGCATCATGCGGCGGATTTCGCGGTTCTTGCCTTCGATAAGCACAAGCTCTGCAAAACCGTTTTCGAGGTACACGTCTGTCGCAAATGCGATTTCTTCTTCGGCATTCGGGTCTTCGGGATCACGGATGTCGACGCCTTCGACGAGGCGCTGGGCTGCCGATTCGCTGAGCGGGCGCGTTGTCCATACATAATAGCTGCGCGGCACTTCAAAACTCGGATGCGTGAGGCGGTAAAGCAATTCGCCGTCGTCGGTGAACAGCAAAAGACCGCGGCTCTGCAAGTCGAGTCGACCGACGTATTTGAAATTGTGGTATCCCGGCGGCAAGTAGTCGTAAACGGTACGACGGCCTTGCGGATCGTCCTTGGTGCAGACGCAGCCGGCGGGCTTGTGGAACATGATGACCTTGCTTTTTTTGTTCGTCGGGAGCTTCAGTAGCTTGCCATCGACGGAAACCTGGTCCTTTGTTTCGTCCACTTGATGACCGAGGTCAGAGATTGTTTCGCCGTTCACTTGGACGCGACCGTCGGCGACGAGTTCGTCTGCGGCGCGGCGGCTTGCGAAACCACTGAGAGAAATGTACTTGTTTATACGCATAATTATTCTTTGTCATCCCCGACTTGATCGGGCATCGCCTTTTCCGAGGAACTTTCGTTTTTCTTTAAAAACGGTGGGCGTTTCTTTGGCTTTTGTTCCGGTTCTACTTCGGGCGGGTAGAGGAGGCCAAAGCGAAGCCCTGCCGTACTGATCTTGAACGTTTCGACGCGGAGCTTTTCGAGAAGCGAGCGGAGCCAGAACAAACCACAAATGATGACTTCGTGGCGACCGTTTTCAAGCCCCGGGAGCATGGCACGAAGTTCCTTCGAAAGGTTTGTGATGCGCGTCGTGACCGCCTCGAGGTCCGAAAGGCTCAACTCAAGTCCTTCGATGGCTTTGTAATCGAACGTTTGGCTGTTCAAGAACACCATGGCAAGCGCGGTGCCTGTACCACCGATGAGGTAGACGGGCTTCTTGGTCATACCCTTGAACGACAAATCCTTGAATGTTTCCTTGATAAACTTCTTGTATTCCGGACCGGGAATCGGGCCCATAGCCTTGAACATCTTGAGGGCGCCCACGGGAATCGAGAATGTCGTTTCGCCGTTGCTGAGTTCCGTGGAACCGCCGCCGATATCAATCGTGACGAATCCGGAACCGTGCCATTCCTTGACGGAACGGTAGGTGAGCTTGCCTTCTTCTTCGCCGGTGATGACGCGTGGCTTGACCCAGACGGCTTTTTCGACAGCTTCGATGACTTCTTCCGGGTTTGTCGCCTTGCGCATGGCTTCGGTCATGGCGACTGCCTTGAGGTCTGCGCCGAGGGCGTGCAAGTCCATGCGGAACTTGGTCATGATGTTGACGAGTTCCTGGATGCGTTCGGGCGTAATCTTTCCGTGTTCGTAAATGTCTTCGCCGAGGCGGCAGACTTCGACCTTCTGGAGCTTGGGCACGAGAATCTTGCGAGTTTCTTTTTTACTGGCGTTATTCTCGTTTTTGTCATTCTCGACCTTGTCATCCTCGGAGCGAAGCGTAGGGGAACCATTATTTCTCGTATCTACGTTTG
>JBGVAT010000022.1:0-2083 GCA_045224895.1 Fibrobacter sp. | reverse complement strand
GACCTTCACGGCTTCGCCACCGTTCTTGCCCTTGATCATGAATTCGACCTTGGAGTCAAGCATGTACTTGTTCAAGTCGAAGAATTCATTGTAAAGGCAGATGGAAGCACCGGAGTATTCCTTCGGGTCCAGCTTGATGTTGAGGGCGGCCTTGGACTTGTAGCCACCAGACTTCGTGATGGTGACGCCCTTGCTCGTTCCGCCGTAAGAGTAATCGTATCCACCCGGACGGTACTGTTCATCGAAGAACTTGTACACGGCCAGATGCGGCTTTTTCGGCTGAGCCATTGCAGCTGTAACGCTCAAGCCGAGGACGGCGAGCGAGGCAACTTTCAATGATTGCTTAATCATATTGTGCATCCTTTTGTTGTTTTTGTTCTTTAAATTAAAAACGGAATTAAGAAAAAGCGCACACGCCAACGGATTTAGCGTGTACGCCTGAAAACAATTTTACTTGGCTTCCTTCAACATCTTTTCGACGAGATCCGGGCTGAAGCGGTCCTGACGCTTGCCGTTGATGTAGAAGTTCGGAGTACCCTGAACGCCGACCTTGACGCCCAACTGGAAGTCCTTGTCGATGCGAGCGCTCATAGCGGAGTCAAGCACCATATCCTTCTTGAACTGTTCGATGTTGAGGCCAACTTCCTTAGCTACAGCGAGGTAGATGGAGTCGCCGAGTTCGCGGGAGTGCGGTGCGAGAGCGTAGCGGTATTCCCAGAACTTGCCCTGCTTCTGAGCAGCGATAGCAGAAGCGGCTGCAGACTTAGCATTATTGTGGAAGCTAAGCGGGAAGTGCTTGTACACGAACTTGATCTGGTCCGGATACTTCTTGTTGAGTTCCTGCATCACCGGAGCAATGCGAGAGCAGTACGGGCACTGGAATTCGGTGAATTCGACAATCGTGAGCTTCGGGCTCGTGGTGTTGCCAAAGACCGGGCTGTCTTCATCCGGGATGTCCCAGACCTTGTTGTCGGCTTCCATTTCGGCACGGGCCTGTTCGAGGGAGATGCCGCGCTTTTCGAGAGCATACTTGAAGACTTCGAATTCTTCCTTGACCTGCTTGAATTCCTTTTCGAGGTTATCGAAGCGAGCCTGCTGGTTGAACGAACCGCCAGCGGAAGCCTGGTTGCAAGCGACGAGGCTGGAGACTAAAACTGCCATACCAATAAGAGAGAGACGTTTCATGATTGTCCTTTTAGTTAAAAAAAACGGACGGGGCCGATTGGACCCACGAGTTTAGAGAAATATAATAATGAAAACTTGGTTTGATTTGAGAAAAACTTCAAAAAAACATACACAATCGTCTCATCTGTATTCGATAAAATCAAATGTAAAATGCGTTTTTGAGGCCGTTTTTCCGCACCGGTTTACCGTAATTATATGACCGTCAACAAGTTACAAAAAAGCCGGGAGCCAAAATAGACCCGCCGGACAAGAGAAAAAAATTTACAAAGCAACTACCCGCGGACTTCGCGAATAAACTCATCGTATTCATAAATGTAGTCCGAAGCGTCGTAATGCTCCGAGGCAAGCACCAGGCAAACCGCCCCCGACGAAAAGTTCTCGATTTCGCGCCAGTGCATCGTCGGGATGTAGAGTCCGTGATAGGAACGGTTCAGCGAATACTTGGAGCGTTTTTTTCCGTCGTCCAAAATGACGTCGAAGCTCCCGCTAGCAGCAATGATCAACTGCCGCAAATTGCGATGGGCATGGCCACCGCGAGTCGCCCCGCCGGGAACGTCGTACAGGTAGTACAGGCGCTTGATATCGAACGGGATCAATTCGCCACCCTCGACAACGCTCAGGTTTCCGCGCTGGTCGTGGGCAATCGGGATGTCAATAATTTGCGGTTCGCTCCAATTCATAGCGATAATATACTTTTTTTTTGAGAATAAGGGTCGATTATGACTGCAAATAGTTTCTTGCTATACGCCACCCTTTTGAGGCTCCGAACTTGCATCCCGGAGCAAGAGAAGAGCCTCATCAGCCAAACATTTTACTATTTTTTATGCGTATGAGTGAATATTTGCATAAATCGTTTGGTCCCGTTGTCCCAAAGGATTTTAACAAGGATTACGGTGAA
>JBGVAT010000021.1:0-27059 GCA_045224895.1 Fibrobacter sp. | reverse complement strand
GCAAGAATTTGTTGTACCCGTTATTGCAAGGACGATGGAAAAGCCGGAACGCTGGACAGAAAAATTTAGATTTTCAGAAGCTACTGTTGATGAAATTGTCTTTGACGAAGCTGATCCAGCGACATTATCCGTAACAATGAGTGATGACGGATCTACCCAAAGGGAACCTGTCAAACCGATTAGACCCAAAAGAATAAAGGATACGACAACGCTCAAGCGGCTTTATACCGAACAATTTGTGAATCTCGTTTACGAAAATGGTGCCAACAAAATTCACAGAAGCGTTATAAACGAACGGTTTACAGGATGGAATTTAAATTACATTCGTAATGGTAAAAAACGCTATTTGGCATTCTTTGGAACTAAGGTCGATAGCAACAATGATGGTTATTTGAATAGTGACGATCAAGGCGATTTCTACCTGTATGACATTGATTTGGGTTCGGTTAAAATTGTCAATATCCCCGATATGGAAATTGAAAATTATTTCTTGATGAAAAATAATCCCATATTGATTTTCGAAGTCAAGGATAAAAACCGCCCCAAGTCGCACAAAAACGAATCCTTCGTCTATCGCTACAATCTCAATACAGGTGTATTCGAAGACATCATCCCCGAAGATGAAAAGAAACTACATTTGAACCTGATTGTGAAATAACCACTTTCAACTATTTAAGGAGGAAATCTATGATTCGCAAATCGTTGTTCTTTGTTTCTTTTACCGTGTTGGCTCTTAATGCGGCTGCATTTGCCAACAAATGCACTGACGCAGCATTTAGTATGAATGCAAACCCAAACCTTAGATTAGACCCGAATATCTATGTAGATTCACTATACACCAGGTATTCGACGCAGAAATACATTTACGCTAACGGCAAGGTTTCTGAAGTTCATGAGACAGGTGAAAAAGACCAAATTCTTTACTTTTATCCTGATGCTGATCAATCTTCTTTGAAAAATACGGGCACAGAATACATTTTGACCAAATGTGATGTTCAAGACACCTTGTGCTATGTACAATCAATTTATCAGGACGGGGAACTATTTGATGGTACGCTCACTATTAAAGCTACACCCGATTATATCAGTCAAGAAATTGAACAACCCGATTATCACCAACTTACCGAATTTATCTTAAAAACGGATACGCTCATATCCAAAGATGAAAGCTATGGGAGACAAATGGGTTATAAAGTTAACTTGAAATCAAGCACAATGCTATATGTGGCAGACCCAAACGACGATACAAAATGCAGTCTCTATAGTAATGGAAAAGAGTATGCGACTTTGTCGTACAATCCCAACGAAAAAGGCTTTTCCTTAAGTATGGGCATAGGAAACACTCCTATTGCCGAATACTTTTTTATTGACGCCACCAAAACATCCTCCATCCGCAAAGTTACAAAGCCCGTCAAAATGCTTCCCAAGGTCCGTTTCTTTGACCTTCTAGGACGATACAAATTCACAAAATAAAAGGTGATTCCCGGTTAGATCCCCTTCCTCGCTACGCTTGGTCGAGGATGACACATCCAACTTCCTACCGTCTACTATCTACTATGATCTGTCCTCATTGCGGCGCCGAGCTGAAAAAAGGCGCAACTTTCTGCCCCCACTGCGGGAGCGACAAGAATACCGGCTGGAAAGAAGGCGCTGAATACAGCGACCTCGACCTCCCCGACTACGATGAAATTGTCGAGAATGAATTCGGCGAAAAGAAGAAAAAGGCAAGCCCGCTTGCCATTGCGGCGGCCATCATCGTCGCACTCGCATTTATCGCGACGATGATTTTCTAATGGAGGTGCCCGTTCGGAGACGGGCATGACATTTAATTGCTAGAAGATAACGTCATTTCAAGACGCTTGAGGCTCGCTTCAGCTTCGGTAAAGTCGTAGTCCTCAATCTGGTTGTGCAACTTTTGCAGTATTTCGTCTTGTTCTGTTGCAAACATGATCTCGTCGAGCGATTCAAGAATACGTTTGCAGAGCGTCGAAGAACACGATTCAATCGCTGGCTTGAGTTCTTCAATGGCGTCTTTTAGCTTGCTTTCTGCTTCAGGATCAACATGCTTGATGATAACACTGTTGTTGATTTGTTCCGAGGCGATATTCTGCAAGACGATGTTCAAATCTTCAATCAAGTCTTCTAGCGCTTTTTCAAATGCATAGTATTCGCCGTTGTTCCGTTCCTTGCGGAGGAGCGAATTTTCAAGCACCAGTCCTAGCGTCTGCACGTGGTTAGAACCGAGCGTTCCACAAAGACCCTTGAGCGTATGGACGATACGTGCGGACTCTTCGAGGTCGCCATTCTCGTAAGAAGTCTTGAGTTTTTGCTTTGTTCCGGCATAGTCGCATACAAAGCTGTGCAGAATCTTGAAGTACAGACTGCGGTTGTTGTTGGCGTGGTACAGTCCCAACGAAACATCAAAATTGCGAACTTTCTGGAACAGCGAAATAGTATTGTCATCACTGTCGAGAGATTTCGTTTCGCCATCCGTAGACGTGGAAACATTCGTCGGCTTGTCAGCCAAGGGCAAGTACTTCGCGAGTTCTTCGTAAAGCAACTTCGGATCGATCGGTTTTGAAATATAGGAGTTCATTCCAGCCTTGATACAATCGTCCTTATCCTTCTGGAAGGCTCTTGCACTCATGGCGATAATCGGTACGTTATGAAAATAATCTCCAATGCGATTGCGGATCGCGACCGTTGCTTCAAGACCGTTCATTTCTGGCATCTGGATATCCATCAGAACCAAATCAAAAGCATCCTTCTTGAGCAGTTCAAGCGCAATCCTTCCATTCCCGGCGACCATCGTCGTAAGCCCCACGCTGTTCAACAGCGAGACTTCGAGTTCCTGGTTCATTTCGTTGTCTTCGACGAGAAGCACCTTGGCTTCCTTGAAGAACGTCTTGTTCTTTTCGGTCTTGACCGTTTTTTGATACGTCGGCTTTTCGCCATAAGCTTCTTGCATCGCGGTAAGGAGAGAGCTGATCTGCAACGGCTTTGCGGCAAAGCTGCTGTACCCGATTTCTTCGGCAACGTGGAAATTATGCTCGTCAAAATGGATGGGGTACATCAACACCTTTGGAATATCGATCATCTTGGCGGGGAGCTTCTGCACAAAGTCAAATCCGTTCAAGAGCGGCATCTGGTAATCGACGATAAACAAGTCATAAGGCAATTCGCCGGCTTCGTCATGCGCCTGGATCAATTCCAAGGCTTCTTCGACAGAGCCCGCTTCTTCGACGACGCAGCGCAACTTGGTCAGGTAATGCCTCAGCACATCGCGCAGTTTGCCGCAATCGTCGATGAGCAATACGTTCTTGTTCCTGAACGTCGAAACGGACTTCCACTTGGGTACGGTCGCCTGCGGTGCCATCGGGAGCGTAATCGTGAAGAAGAATCTGGAGCCCTTGCCGTATTCGCTTTCGACCTGTAATTCGCCACCCATCAATTCCACAAGGGACTTGGAAATCACAAGGCCAAGCCCTGTTCCGCCGTACTTGCGCGTGATGGAACCGTTTGCCTGCGTGAATGCATGGAACAGGTTGTTCAACTGTTCGCTCGTCATACCGATACCTGTATCGATGACACTGAACGAAAGCTTGATGTTGTTTCCAATGACCTGTTCTTGCTTGATTTTGAGCGTTATGCTTCCGCTTTCGGTAAACTTTGTGGCGTTGTTGATGAGGTTCGTAAAGATCTGGGACAATCGCAGCGGGTCGCCCATTAGGAATTCCGGAATTTCCGGATCCATATCCACAATAAGCTCGATCGGCCTATTTGCAATGCGCACTTCGGCAAGAACAGTCACTTCGTTGATGACTTCTTGCAGAATCAACGGCATAATTTCGAGTTCCTGCTTCTTGGCTTCAATCTTGGAAAAGTCCAGGATATCATTGATGATTCCTAAAAGCGATGTAGCCGCGTGACTGATGCGTTCAATAAAACTATGCTGGCGTTCGTCGAGTTGCGTCTCTTGGAGCAGGTGCGCCATACCGATGATGGCGTTCATCGGCGTGCGAATTTCATGACTCATGTTGGCCAAAAATTCGCTCTTTGCCTGCGTCGCCTGTTCTGCGATTTCGCGAGCCTCCACAACTTCCGAAATGTCGATCATCGAGAGCATGTAGCCCACGACAGATTCCTGCACCTTGAGCGTGCAAGCTTCACCTCGGAACCACGTTTCGGCGTGCGTATCGTTACTCTGGAGCATAAAGGACTCGTTCCAGACGCCCTGATCATCAAACGCTTTCTGGAGCGATTCAACAACGTTTTCGGGCATTCCGCACTTGGGCAAGTTATCCAGCGATTGACCGATCACATCCTTCCAGTCGGCCACAAGGTAGTCCTTCAGCTGCCTGGACATGTACTTGACACGGCGATTCTTGTCGAAAATGACGAGAATGGAATTGCCAGCCGAAAGCATGATGGTGTCGAGAATCGTATCCTTCTGGATGCCGCTCGTTTCGTCAGAAATGATGAACAGGTAACGGATTGAGCCATCGTCTTCGACCAAGAACTGGAAGATGATTTTCCACCAAGATTCTTCACCCAAAAAACTCTTGACCGGGATGACAATCTGGCGTTCGCTGGCGTGCATCTTTCCGCCCTTTGAAACCTTGTACACGAACTTTTTGAACGGCTCGGAATGGAAAAAACGCCAAAGGATTTCGCCGCGGATGTCGACCCCGTTGTTCAGGTAATCCGTAAGATAGGCACTAGCGTGAAGGATGTCGAACGTGTCGTTCGTCAGGATAATCCTAAAGTTGTCACTCCCCAAAAGCGTCTCGAACATCGTACTGGAACTGACACTTTCGTTCAACGGCTTCTGGATAAAGAACTTGAAAAGAAAGTGGACAATCACCGACGTGAGCAGCATAAGCGCCAAAACAACAAGCGCCACCACGAAAATAATCGCCTTCAGGTTGTCTTGAACTTTTGCAACGACCTTATTCTTTTGAATGACGTGGACAACATAGAACGGAGCGTTCTTGAGTGGCATCACCATAAAGGTCAGCTTGCGGTTGTCGAGGTCAATCTTTTCAAAACGGCTAACAGCTTCTGGCAATAAGCTTTCTTGCTGGAGATTCTCTTGAACAAGGCTCAGCAAGTTGGAAACCGAGTCCATCACGATTTTATGGAGATTCGTTTCGTACGGATAATACGTAAAGAGGCTGTCGTTTTCGGAACTCACGAGCATCGTGATCCCGCCTTCGGCCCTTGCAAACTCCCCCATCAGCTGGCGGACTTTCTGCAAGTCAATGTCGTCGGCGACGGCTCCAGCGAATTTCCGGTTCTTGTCCCACAGCGGATACGAGTAGGTGAGGACGCGCTTTTTTGCTTTTTCATGAATCGTCGGACCCGTAATCGCAAGTCCCTTGTGCCTGGAGGCTTCAAGATACCATGTCTTGGTACGGAATTCCTTTTTTTCTTCGTCTAGATTAAAATCCTTTGCCGAAATGTACTTGCCGCTTTTGGTTCCGTAATATGTATCGACAATGAAGGGCGATGACATCGAATGCTTTTTAAGAAGCTTCTTGACGTCCGCTTCCTTGGAATGCTGGAGAATTTGCGGCAGTGGCCTGAACTGCTTCTCGAACTTCGAAAAGAACAGTTCCAAGTCCACAACGACTTTGTCCTGGAATTTGGATTCCGAAGAACTGTACGATGCCGAAATCAATGTCGACTTGAGATAATTCGCAAAAACAACGACCAACGCGATGGTGAATACAAGCATCGGTATGGTATAAACAAGCGAAATGCGCCAACTGAGGTGGCGCTGTTTCTCATTTATCGGACTATGTGTCAAGCCTTGTTTTCCTCGGAGGACTTGTCTTTGAACTGTTCGTAAATTCCGGGCAGACGGTCAGCGATGGCAAGGAATGCATCGACGATGTCCGGATCGAACTGGGTCCCGCGACCGTTGACGATTTCTTTTACGGCAACATTGTGCGGGAACGGCTCCTTGTACGGACGCTTGGAGACGAGAGCGTCATAGACGTCAGCAACCGCCATGATACGGGCTCCGATAGGAATATCGTCTTTCATCTTGTGGTTCGGATACCCCTGGCCATTCCAGTATTCATGATGTCCAAGCGCCATCTCGGCCGCCATACGGACCATCGCATTGTCGTGCAGTTGCATCGTCGCTTCGCGGAGAACGTCGTAACCCATCTGCGAATGCTGCATCATGATTTCGCGTTCGTCATGCGTGAGCAATCCTGGCTTGCGCAGAATGCGGTCGTGTATGCCCACCTTTCCGATATCGTGGAGCGGAGCTGCCGTCGTGAGGTTCTCGATGAATTCTGGAGTAATGACGTTTTTGTACTTCGGATTCTTTTGGAGTTCTTCGGCAAGGAGCTGCACTACCACTTGCGTGCGCTTGATGTGTTCGCCTGTTTCGGGGTCGCGGTATTCGGCTAGCGAACCAAGACTCGTGAGCATCACCTTTAAAGTCCTGCGCAAGTCAGCGGTACGTTCGTCGACCAGTTCGTGCAGATGGTCACGTTGCAGTTTGAGCTGTAACTGGTTCTTGATGCGGAGCGTCACAAGTGCCGGATTGAACGGTTTGGTGATATAATCGACGGCCCCAAGGTCCAGCCCCATCTGTTCGCTTTTGCTGTCGGCCTTTGCGGTCAGGAAAATGACCGGAATGCCTTGCAAGATGTTTTTCTCGCGCATGATCTTCAATGTCTTGTAGCCATCCATCTCGGGCATCATCACGTCGAGCAGAATCAGGTCGGGCTTGATCTTTTCAGTAAGTTCAATAGCCTTTTTACCATTCAACGCCACACACACATCATAATCATGCGACAAAATACCTTCTAACACCTCAATATTCGTCTTGGTGTCATCAACAACTAAAATTTTTAAACGAGTTCGTTCCATACTCTTATAATATAAGCTCTAAATTCAAAATATAACAACTCATTTTATTGCAACCAAGAACATAAATTTGACTTACTTTTTTGTGGATTATTTTTCAAGGAATACCGTAAACAAGTGTGTTTTTTGTGGGCGAGAGAAATTATATTAAATTCGTTAATAACGGGGCTTTAAATGAAAAAAATAATAGTTTCAGCAATTTTGGGTCTTTGTTCAGGCTACGCCTTTGCTCAAGAAGAGGCCGATGTTACGGCTTTTTGGTACACATTGAACGAATATAGGCTAAAAGACGACATCAGAGACCTTTATAAGGACCTGACCCTCCCCGATACAATCAATCTTTACAATCAACCTGTTCCCGTGACCTGGGAAAGTAGCGACACTCTGTTCCTCTCCCACGATGGGCATATCAACGGAAGACTCGTTGGCGAAAACAAAAAAGTCAAATTAACGGCATACCTGCACGATATCCGTACTTCAAGAGTCGAGCCAAAATACTTTGATGTTTCGATCCACGGGTACGAACCCTATTCCAACTACCTTTTTGTCTATTTCCCGGCCAACAACAACGAGAATATTTACTACGCTCTCAGCAATGATGGGTACAATTACACACCTATGAACAAGGGCAACCGTGTCGTCGCCTCGGATACGGTCAGCATCAAAAAGGGGCTGCGCGATCCGCATATTTTGCGCGCTCCGGACGGCTGGTTCTATATGGTGAACACTGACATGAAGAGTGCCGAGGGCTGGGCTAGCAATCGAGGCATGGTCCTGATGAAGTCCAAGGACCTTATCAACTGGAAGCACAGCACAGTGCATTTTCCGGACCGTTTCAAGGGAACATACTTTGCAAACGTCACCCGCGTATGGGCTCCAGAGACCATCTGGGACTACAATTACCAGAACAAGGACGGTAGCAAAGGGCGTCTGATGGTATATTTTTCCATCTTGACAAACGATGGCAAGGTCCCCTACGACAAGGTGTTCTATGCTTACGCCAACGACGATTTTACGGATCTGCTTGATGAACCGGCCTATTTTTACGACCGCGGTTCAGCCACGATCGACATGGATATCGTCTATAATCCGATAGACGAGATGTACCACGCTTTCTACAAAAACGAAGGCGACGGCGGAATCTGCAAGGTGAAATCGTATTCGCTTTTGCCTAAAAAAGGCGGACCGGGCTCGCAGTGGAGCAAGCCGAGCGGAACACTCCAGCAGACGAAAGAAGCTGTTGAAGGAGCTGGCGTATTCAAGCTCATCAACCAGAATTCGTGGATTTTGATGTATGACTGCTATATGGACGGACATTATCAATTTACAAGCAGCTCTGACCTCGAAAACTTCAAATTCGTGCAAGATACAAAGACGAGTGGAGCTTTTACGCCCCGTCACGGCACGATCATCCCGATCACCGCCTCAGAAACGGCTGCTCTTATGAAGGCCTTCCCCACACCGGACTTTGAACCGAGAGTCATCGACATTCCCGATTCCATCGGCGTGAGTGACGGCAAAAAGGTTGTCGCCCCCTGCTCTGGCACAAAGATCATCCCTTACGTGAAAGTTGGCGATGACGGCTGGAACGAAACGACAGATATCAAGGTCGCCAAGGGCGCTACTGTACAATTCGGCCCGCATCCGTGGGACGGCAAGATTTGGGATTGGAGTGGCCCAGACGGATTCAAGTCGACCACACGCGAAAACACGCTCAAGAACGTCGACGGCTCCAAGAGCGGCGTATACACCATTACCTACACGAACGAGACGGGCTGCAAGACGGTTTCGAACATCAAGCTCGTCGTGGACGATCCGGACAAGCCGTATGTAGAACCGCCTCCGGTAAGCATCGTTAACCGCGGTACGCGCGAAAGCAGCAAGGATTTACGCCAAAAACGCAATCCAATGTACTTTGACTTGCTTGGAAACAGGCTCTCCGGCAAACCGCGCAACGGAATGTTTGTAGTCAAGTAGGGAGTAGACGGTAGGAAGTAGGCAGTTTCCATCCTCGAACCGCCATCCTGGAGCAGTCATTCTCGACCGAAGGGAGGGAAACCATTATTTCTTGTTTTACAAATTGCAACGGGATCCAGTAAAATCAGATCCCAGCGACAGCCCTGTTCAGCTTTATGAATGCGTTGACAGGATCGGCATAGTTCCAGATGCCGCCAAGCGTTGCAACCCCCGCCGGTGACATTTTCTTGAAATCATCGACCGTATCCGTATCAACTCCGCCCCACAAGATGGTGGCGGTTTTTGCGTGAAGCGAAATCGAAGTTCCGAGCGTTTCGACGACCTCAAGAGCTGACTGCGGTTGCAAAATCGGCCCCAGAAGCGCTCCGGCGACCCATTCCGGGAGATTTTCGACTTGTTCGACGCTACGGCAAAACGCAACGCAGTTGATGCGCTTCCAGCTTTCGGGAACCTCGCCCATCACACTTTGCGCTTCGCAAACGCAACCTCGCACGTCGAGCTGTTCGGCGACATCCGGCGTCCCGCGAACCCAAATGCGATCGCGGAGTTCCATCGGCAAGCTCAACAGCCAACGTTCGTAATCGTCAGGAGTTGCATGCGGGTTTCCACCGCGGCCGCGTTTATCTAGAATCAAACGTGTAAGCCCACGACGGAACATTTCTTCGATATCGTCGTATTCTGCTGCAAAATTATCGGGACAAGTAACAAGCCAAAGACGCATACGCCAAAATTAAAAAATACGAGCGAAAAGTTAAAAACGGTAAGTGAAAAATGAGGTGCAGAGCCCTAAAATATACTATGAGTGTATCATATAACTCTATATAATATAAATCGAATAAACTCGTTTTCTTAAATATTTTTTTGTAAGATTCACCAATATTGAAATTACTTATATTTAAACCCAAATTGACGATTTGATGAACAAACCGCCACGTTTCCTGTACGAGGCCAACAGATGGATTTAAAAATACTTCCTCAGCCAGACGATGTTACGTGCGGACCCACTAGCCTACACGCTGTTTATTCGTATCTCGGCTATAAGATACCCCTTAAAAAGCTCATCTCCGAAATCGAATTTTTGGAAGAAGGCGGCACTTTGGGCGTTTTCCTTGGCATTGATGCCCTTAAGCGCGGTTTCAAGGCTACCATTTATTCATACAATCTAAAGATTTTTGACCCGACATGGAGCAACCTCAAGATGCCCGAACTTCGTGAAAAGCTCGTCGCATTGCACAAGGTCAAGCACGCTCCGAAACTCAAGAAAGCGATTGATGCCTACATCCGGTTCATCGACTTGGGCGGAACAGTCGCCATGGCGGCCCTTCGTGCAAGCATGTTCGAGGGCTACTTCAAGCGTGGCATCCCTGTCCTTTGCGGTCTGAGCGCCACCTACCTTTACCGCTCCCCCCGCGAATACACGAACGAAAATAACGAGTCTGTTTTCGACGACATCCACGGCGACCCGATGGGGCATTTTGTCGTGCTTTACGGACTCGACGAAAAGAAGCAGTTCCTGGTTGCCGACCCGGACTGCGCAAACCCCATGAACAACGGTCCCTATTATAAAGTAGACAAGTTCCGTCTGGTCCACAGCATTTTGCTGGGCGTTATGACCTATGACGGCAATATTCTTGTCGTGGAGAAAAAATGACGAAAAATCCGGCTCTGATGATTACCTGCGAACACGCGAGCAACGCTCTGCCGGATTTTGTCCTGCGGGCATTCCGTGAATGCAACCTCGAAGAAGCACGACATCTCGGTGTCGAGACCTGCAATGTTTTTGGCATTCCCGACGAAGTGCTTGCCACCCATCGAGGCTATGACATCGGTGCATACAAAGTATTTTCCAACCTGGTCAAGCGCCTGAAACCCGACTTTCACTGTTCGGGAAGGTTCACACGCCTTGTTGTCGATATGAACCGCAGCGCGACCAGCAAGACATTTTTTTCGGAATACACATCGGTCTTGCCAAAGTCCATCAAAAGGCATATGGTTTCGCTCTGGCAAAAATACCGTGAAAAGATCGAGAATTTTGTCGCCAAGGTAATTCCCGAAAAAATGCGCAAGTCCGAAAAGGAAGTCCCCGTCAAGGTCATCCATTTGGGAATTCACAGCTTTACCCCCGTCTTGAACGGAGTCGAGCGCGATGCCGACGTCGGGATCCTTTACGACCCCAGCCGCCCCGCCGAAACAAAACTTGCCGACATCATCATCAAGAACATCCTGGAACGAGAGCCGACGCTCCGTGTCCGCAGGAACTATCCGTACCTCGGCAAATCCGACGGACTCACCACGACGCTCCGCCAGAAGTTCGGGCCCGCCTACGCAGGGCTCGAAATAGAAATCAATCAGAAGCTATTTGGCTGACAAAACCAAAAAAAACAATTATTTCCCACTTTTTTCAAAAATTGGTTGTCCGTTTGGGATAATCTTATTTAATTTTAAGCTTGGATTTTTGCCCTTATGCGTGTGCCACACGCCAAAGGTGTATATTATCGGATTTTTTTGAAAAAACCTAAAAAATGGAGATAGTCCATGGCAAAAAAGATGATTGCGGTTGATGGTAACGAAGCAACCGCTAACGTCGCCCACAAGTTGAGCGAAGTTATTGCAATTTACCCCATTACCCCGTCCAGCCCGATGGCCGAACATTCCGACAACTGGAGTGCTAAGGGCCAGAAGAACATCTGGGGCCAGGTTCCTCGCGTATTTGAAATGCAGTCCGAAGGTGGTGCCGCTGGTACCGTCCACGGTGCTTTGCAGACTGGTGCCTTGACCACGACGTTCACGGCTTCCCAGGGTCTCCTCTTGATGATCCCGAACATGTACAAGATTGCTGGCGAACTGACCCCCGCAGTCTTCCACGTTACTGCACGTGCTCTTGCCATGCAGGGCCTTTCCATTTTCGGTGACCACTCCGACGTTATGGCTTGCCGCCAGACGGGTTTTGCAATGCTCGCCTCCAGCTGCGTCCAGGAATGCCAGGACCTCGCACTCGTGGCCCACGCTTCTACGCTCGAAAGCCGCGTTCCGTTTATGCACTTCTTTGACGGCTTCCGCACTTCTCACGAAGTGATGAAGATCGAAGCTCTCGAAGAAAACGTCATCCGCGACGTCATCGACGACAAGTACGTTAAGGCTTGCCGCGAACGCGCCATGACTCCGGACCGTCCGACCATGCGCGGTACCGCTCAGAACCCGGACGTTTACTTCCAGGGTCGTGAAACCGTGAACCCGTTCTATGCTAAGGTTCCGGAAATTGTCCAGAAGTACATGGACAAGGTTGCAAGCTTCACTGGCCGTCAGTACCACATCGTGGACTACGTCGGTGCTGCCGATGCAGAACGCGTCATCATCTCCATGGGCTCTTCTACCTGCACCATCGGTGATACCGTCAAGTACTTGAACTCCAAGGGCGAAAAGGTCGGTCTCGTCAACATCCGCCTCTACCGTCCGTTCCCGATGGAAGCTGTCGTTGCAGCTCTCCCGAAGACTGTCAAGAAGATCGCAGTCCTCGACCGCGTGAAGGAACCGGGTTCCGCAGGCGAACCGCTCTTCCAGGACGCCCTTACCGCTATTTCCGAAGCTGTGATGGCCGGCAAGATGGCTATGCCGAAGATGATCGGCGGCCGCTACGGTCTTTCTTCCAAGGAATTCACGCCGGCTATGGTCAAGGCCATCTTCGACGAACTCTCCAAGGCTGAACCGAAGTCCCGCTTCACCGTCGGTATCAACGACGACGTTTGCAACACCTCCCTCACGATCGACCCGAACTTCAAGCTCGAAAGCGACTTTTTCCAAGCTATGTTCTTCGGTCTCGGCTCTGACGGTACTGTCGGTGCAAACAAGAACTCCATCAAGATTATCGGTAACGAAACCGACAACTATGCTCAGGGCTACTTCGTCTATGACTCCAAGAAGTCCGGCTCCATGACGACCTCTCACCTCCGCTTTGGTAAGAGCATCATCGACGCCCCGTACCTCATTGGCGAAAACGAAGCAGACTTTGTCGCTTGCCACCATACTCCGCACCTCGAATCTGTCGACATGCTCAAGTATGCCAAGGACGGCGCAACGTTCCTCGTGAACACCCCGCACTCCGCTGACACCGTTTGGGATACCTTCCCGCGTCCGGTTCAGGAAGCCATCATCAAGAAGCACCTCAAGGTGTTCGTCATCGACGCATACGCTGTCGCTGCAAAGACCGGCATGGGCCGTCGCATCAACACTGTGATGCAGACCTGCTTCTTCTCCAAGCTCGGTAACGTTCTCGATGCAGAAACTGCTATCAAGTACATCAAGAAGTACGCCGAAAAGACCTACGCCAAGAAGGGTATGGAAGTCGTCCAGAAGAACTGGGACGCTATCGATGCTTCTCTTGCTAACCTCTTCGAAGTCAAGGTTCCGGCTGCTGTCACCAGCACGAAGGAATTCCGCGCTCCGATCCACGGCGACGCTCCGAAGTTCGTGAACGAAGTCACTGCCGAAATCATCAAGGGCAACGGCGAACAGCTCCCGGTCTCCAAGATGCCTGTCGACGGCGTGTTCCCGACCGGTACCACCAAGTTCGAAAAGCGTGACCTCGCACTCAACATCCCGTCCTGGAATCCGGACGCTTGCGTACAGTGCGGCAAGTGCGCTATGGTCTGCCCGCACGCAGCTATCCGTATGAAGGTTGTCGATGAATCCGCCGTTGCTAACGCTCCGGCTGGCTTCATGTTCACTGCAGCCAAGGGCTTCAAGCTCGAAGGTTCCGACAAGCCGGTGTTCGCAATCTCCGTGTCCAGCTACGACTGTACGGGTTGCGGCGTTTGTACTCAGGCTTGCATTGGCAAGGACAAGACCGACGCTACCAAGAAGGCTATCAACATGGTTCCGCAGGAACCGATCAAGGAACAGGAAGGCAAGTGCTTCGACTTCTTCGTTGACCTCCCGGAATTTGACCGCACGAAGATCAACAAGAACCTCGTCAAGCAGGCAATGCTCCTCGAACCGTTGTTCGAATTCTCCGGCTCTTGCGCAGGCTGCGGCGAAACGGCTTACGTCCGCCTCGTTTCTCAGCTCTTCGGCGACCGCATGGTTGTCGCAAACGCAACGGGTTGCTCTTCCATTTACGGTGGTAACCTCCCGACCACACCGTGGGCCAAGAACAAGGAAGGCCGCGGTCCGGCTTGGGCAAACTCCCTCTTCGAAGACAACGCTGAATTCGGTCTCGGCATGCGCCTCGCTATCACGAAGCATGCAACCCAGGCTGTAAGCCTCCTCGACGAAGTTGCAGACAAGCTCCCGGCTGATCTCGTCGAAGCCCTCAAGACCCAGACGCAGAACGACGAAGCTGGCATTCAGGCTCAGCGCGCTAACGTCGCCAAGCTCAAGGAAGCTCTTAAGGATGCAAGCGACGACAAGGCTGTAAGCCTCCGCGATGAATTCGCCGACTACCTCGTCAAGAAGTCCGTGTGGATCATGGGCGGTGACGGTTGGGCATACGATATCGGTTACGGTGGTCTTGACCACGTGATGGCCACGGGTGAAAACGTGAACATCCTCGTTCTCGATACCGAAGTGTACTCCAACACGGGTGGACAGGCATCCAAGTCCACGAACCGTGGCGCCGTTGCCCTCTTCGCAGCCGCTGGTAAGCGCGCTGGCAAGAAGGACCTCGGCCTTATCGCCATGAGCTACAAGAACGTTTACGTTGGTCGTATCGCTATCGGCGCAAACGATGCTCAGGCCCTCAAGGTGCTCCAGGAAGCAGAAGCTCACAATGGTCCGTCCTTGATCATTGCTTACTGCCCGTGCATCAACCACGGTTTCGACCTCAACAACCAGCTTGCACACCAGAAGATGGCTGTCGATTCCGGTTACTGGACGCTCCTCCGCTACAACCCGGCCCTCGCTGCCGAAGGAAAGGCTCCGCTTATCCTCGACTCCAAGAAGCCGACTATCCCGGTTGCAGAATACATCTACACTGAAAACCGCTTCAAGGCCCTCACCCGCTCCAACCCGGAAGTTGCTAAGGCACTCGCCGACGACCTCCAGAAGGAAGTGGATGCACGCTTCGCTTACTACGAAGCCATGAGCCAGAACACGGCTGTGTAAAAAGTAGGCAGTTAGAAGTAGGAAGTAGACAGGGATCGTCATTGCGAGAAGCCGTCAGGCGACGAAGCAATCCAGTCCTTCACTACCCTACGGGATACTAAGACGCTCCGTCACGATGAGTGGCGGGGTGTTTTTTTATAAGCGGGCATCCACGGCCAAGCGAAGGAGGCAACTCTTGCCGCTCGTTTTTTATACCGAAAAAATAGAGTTTCCATAACGCAAACAATTATATATTACCGCTAATGGCATTCAAGAAAAAGAAACCTATGATTATAACCTTAGCGATTCTCTGCGTTTTAGGCATTATCGGCTTATTGTTCATCAACCAGACAAGCTTCGGCAAGCTCCCGCAAGGCAAGCGCTTGGAGCGCATCAAACATTCGCCGAATTACAATGGCAAGCAATTCGTGAACGAACTCAAGACCACGATGATGACGAGCGAAAACGGCACGCTCTCCGTCTACAAAGAATACCTCTTTGGCGACAAGTCCTTGACCACACCCGACACGGCTATTTCTGCAATTAAAACAGATTTGAAATCACTCCCTCGCGACAAAGACTGGATTGTATGGTTTGGGCACTCCTCGTACCTTTTGAACCTATCCGGGAAAACAATTCTAGTGGATCCCGTATTTCGCAAAGCCTCCCCCGTGAGCTTCGTAAACAAGATGTTCAAGGGCACGGACATTTACAAGCCCACCGATATGCCGGATATTGATTACCTTGTCATCAGTCACGATCACTGGGATCATCTAGATTACGAAACAGTCAAAGAATTGGAACCACGTGTTAAAAAAGTTGTCATTGGACTTGGCGTTGGCGAGCATTTTGAATATTGGGGCTATCCTGTAGAGAAACTCGTGGAACTCGACTGGTGGGATGTATCGGAACAAAGCAACGGATTTCGCATCACAGCAACTCCGGCAAGGCATTTCTCTGGACGTAGCCTATTTATGAACAAGACGTTGTGGGCGTCTTACATTTTTGAATCGCCGAAACGCACTATCTGGATTGGCGGTGACACAGGCTATGGGCCGCATTTTGCAAAAATCGGGCAGAAATTTCCTGGCATCGATCTCGCGATTCTCGAAAATGGACAGTACGACAAAGACTGGGCTGACATCCATACATTGCCGGAACAGTTAAGCAAGGAAATGGTAGAACTCGGAGCCTCGCGCTACATGACCGTTCATCATTCAAAACTTTGCCTGAGCAATCATCCATATTACGAGCCGCTTGAAAATGCAAAAAAAGCAGCCCAGGAATCTGGCAAGCCTGTACTGATGCCGAAAATCGGTGAAGTTGTTTACCTAGATTAGCAATCCAGTCTTTCAGTACCCTATGCGATACTAACACGCTCCGTCACATTGAGTGACGGGGTGTTTTTTTAATGGTATTTGCAATCCGAAACTTCTTAATAAAATTATATTATCTTTATCACAAAAAGATATATAGAGGTGTTTATGGATTTTTCAAGAATTACCCGTCTTGGTTTTGCAGCTTCGTTGCTTTTTCTGGCAGCCTGTGGGGATGACAGTTCCAGCGGTTCATCTGCAGGAACATCGACCCCGTTAAAAGAATGTACCGCGCCAGCATTCCTGAAAAAGGGCGACAAAATAGCACTCCTTTCGCCATCGTATTTCACCCCGGATTCAAACATCCAAAAGACGGCTAGCGTTCTCGAAGATTGGGGCTTCAAGCCTGTCATCGGCAAGAATGTAAGCAAGCTTGATGCAGGCAAGTATGCCGGTACCGCCGATGAACGAGCCGAAGACTTTATCGATGCGCTCAAGGATACAAGCATCAAGGCGATCCTTTGCAACCGCGGAGGTTACGGCACAATCCAGCTGGTCGACCTCATTGACCTAAAAACAGTGAAAAAGAACCCCAAATGGCTGATTGGCTATAGCGACATCACCACATTGCATGCGATGGAAACCAAGGCCGGAGTTATGAGCATACACGGCACAATGAGCACAAGCATCGCCAAAACCAACGGCAAAGATGACAACAGTACGCTTTTGCGCGACTTGCTCAAAGGCTCCGTCCCCACCTACAAAGTTCCCAAGCACGAATTCAACCAAAAAGGCTCGGCCGAAGGCATCCTCGTGGGCGGCAATATGGCGACATTCGTCCCCTTGGTCGGCACAAGTGACATCGATATATTCTCCAATGACGGACTCATCCTCTTTATGGAAGAAGTAGGAGAATCCTTACACAACATCGACCGTATGTTCAATACGTTGGAATTGCACGGTGTAATGGAAAACGTGAATGGTGTTATTCTAGGCGATTTTGTGGAATCAGGGATGGATCAGGACTTCGAAAGCACCGAAGAGATGCTCTCCAAGTACCTGAAAAAGTACAACATCCCGGTCATGTGCGGGTTCCCGGCAGGCCACGACGATGTAAACTTGCCACTGATTATGGGCGCAAAAGTCAAGATGGAAGTAAAAGACAACGGAGCCACGCTTTCGTTCGATGTTGAAGGCGACAAGAAAACTGTCGAAACGGACGATTTGACAAACGTTCCAGCCCTGACCAAATCAGTCCATAAGATGCTTTCCGGAAAGACATTCGACTTAGAAGAATAAGTGTTCGAGAGGTTTTTAATGAAAAAAATTCTAGCGATTACAACCATTCTTTCGATGGCTACTTTAGTGGGCTGCGGGGACGATTCCGCCTCCGCATCTGACAACAATTCGCACGAAGGCACATCTCTTGATATAAGCAAGATGACGCTTCGCGAAAAGGTAGGACAACTGTTCTTTGTGAGGCCCGAAGCGCTTGATACAAGCATTCATTGGAATGAATATGCTGACCTCACAAATTACAAGTTGCAGCAAGTAAACGAGACGATGCTGTCGCTCAACAAAGACTACCCCGTCGGTGGAGTCATCCTGTTTGCTCACAATATCGAAAACGAATCGCAGTTGGTTCCGTTCGTCAAGGAACTCAAAAAGCTGAACGGCTCTCCCCTGCTTGCGATTGATGAAGAAGGCGGCCGCGTAGCTCGCATTGCGAACAACGGCACATTCGATGTTCCCAAGTACGAAAGTATGGCCAAGATTGCAGAATCTGGCGACCCGAGCGAAGCCAACAAGGCTGCATACACTATCGGGAGTTACATCAAGGAATACGGATTCGATATCGACTTCGCCCCTGTCGCCGACGTGAACACGAATCCAGAAAATATCGTCATCGGCCCCCGCGCATTCTCGGACGACCCCGAAACGGCGGCCGACTTTGTCGTAAGTTACCTGAACGGACTCGATTCAGCAAACGTCATCGCGACGCTCAAGCACTTCCCCGGACATGGCGATGTCAAGACGGATACCCACACAGGCTATGCCGAAACCAACAAGACCTGGGACGAAATGCTCGAATGCGAAATGATTCCGTTCAAGGCCGGAATTGAAGCGGGAGCGCAGATGATCATGACCGCCCACATTGCCGCACCAAAAGTTACAGGCAACGATTTGCCATCGACGCTTTCTCCCGTGATTTTGCAGGAGAAGCTCCGTGGCGAACTCAGATTCAAGGGCGTCATTGTTGCAGACGCCATGGATATGGGTGCGATTACCAAGCAATTCAGCAATACGGAAGCCGCCATCAAGGCCATCCAGGCAGGTGTCGACATCATCCTTTGCCCGAAGGACTTTGTACAGGCGCTTGATGCCATCGTCAAAGCCGTTGAAAAGGGTGACATCAAGGAATCGCGCATCGACGAAAGTGTCAAGCGAATCCTGGCGCTGAAAAAAGGCAACTAATCTCATGCATGCTTAATGCGACGATTGTCGCTTGCAAACTATACGATAAAAGGCACCCGCTATTGCGGGTGCCCTTTATTAAAGCTGTTCGGTTCCGTTTTGTGGAACCATTCGCACGTCATTTAGCTCAAGTCCTTGATGACCATAATGCCGCTACGTTCGATCTTCGGATACTGACGCATACCTTCACCGCCCTTGCCCTTGTCGAGAACATCGAGCAGGGCTCCGTCAGTCGAATAAAGGTGGAGTTCCCACGGACCGTTCGGGGCATTGAAGTAACCGGAGTTCTTTTGCACGTTGCGCTGGAACGTCCTGTTGAGACGGTCGGCAACGCTTCTGGCGTGGATTAAAGACACATCGGCAAGATTCCAGGAAGTCGGAACACCGCCCATATCAAAGATGAGCAATGCGTTGACATCGGTTTCTTCCTTCATCGTGAACTTCCAGCTAAAGTTCTGCCAGCTCGTACTCAAGTCAAGAATACGGCCGTTTGCATACGGCGTATAGGCGTCGCAGTCCTTCTTGATGTTCACGTTGAGCGTACGCGGTTTGTCGGCCTTGGCACGCATGCTGAACACGTAGGTGACGCCCTTGTGAAGCGTAAAGTGCTGCTTGAACTGGAGATTCCAGGAATCCTTGCCGCACTTTTTGATGTTGAAGTGAACAACGCCATCCTTGACGGCCACTTCGGCATTGCCACCCCAGAAGTCTGTTGTCCAGTTGCTCAGCGGATCATCGGCACTAAAATCACCGTTTTCGATGATGTTCGTCCCAGTTCCCTGAGAGCCCGTCGTAAAGTCCTTGTTCTGGATAAAGTTCGGAATGACGCTTGTGTTCTGGATGCCGAGAGGGCTATCCACAGCAACTTCCTTGCCCCAGCCGACAAGCGTATTGTACGATCCGTGAACGGTCATATCCATATCCGGACTATCAAAGTTACCTGGGCCCCAGCTCCATGCGAGCCAGCCAATGTTCAAGCGTTCGCATTCGGACATAATAAACTTGTACGGAATTTCCTTGACTCCCCCAGCAGCCACCGGGGCAAATTCGCCCACGATCAGCGGAATTTTGCGCTTGAGAGATTCTTCGAGGACGCCCTTGACGCGATCCTTGACGGTTTCATACCCTGTTGCAACCGGGTTATGACGTTCACTCGGCCACCACATATGCAGCGAGAAAATCAAATTGTGTTCCGGATCAGACTGCAAAAGCTTCGGACCGACATCCAAAATGTTCTTTTCGTTCTGTCCCCATTCATCGGCATCGATCATGATCGGAACGCGCACGCCCGAGGCGCGAAGCTTCGTCACGATAATGTTATACGTGTTGAAGAACTCGTCAGAAGGCATAGCCTTATCGCCCGGTTCGTTACCGATGTTCAAAATCAGGTATTCCTGATGATTAGAAATCATCTGGAGCGTTTCTTCACGAAGCCAAAAATCAAGCGCATCGCTCAGACGGTCCCAGTTGCCGGTCGTGTCATGGATTTCCGGAATAGGAATCATGCCGTTAGCAATGCAAAGTGAAATAATATTATCAAGATCGCTAATGCGGCCACGAATGTTCCAAACAATTCTTACACAGTTTGCACCAGTCTTTGCAATTTCGGGAATAGTCTTGCCTTCACGATCGGTCCAAATAAACATGTGGTTCACACCACGGAGAACAACTTTTTCGTTGTCTTTACTGTACAGAAAAGAATCCTGAACGAAAAAACCCGGTTTTACAGTAGAGCCGTTCATATCGTTTATTTTCTCCATAAGTCGTTAATCCATCAATAAATATACTACTTATATTAATTTAGTGCCATTTTTTTTTCGCATATATAATAAAATCAACGACGAACATCGAGCCCTAAAGACGCAAAAGCGTTCTCTTTGGCCACTGTAGATGGGAGCGGTTTGGACGAAAACGTCCCTAGCGAACGTTCCGGGAGGTGTTTCCAGTACCGTACCGGCAAACATCGTCTAAGGAGCCTCGGGTTGATGCGCTCCTTGATAGCCATGGTGTCGTAATACGACTTCCACATTTGCGTAAACTGGTCTGGAGGGGCGTGTACGGCAATGGAGCTTGGATCGGGAACCGTAACAAAGTGCGTCCGTCGGTTCTCGTAATAGACTCCAAAACCGCGTTTGACATCGACAATCGCCCAGGTTCCGTTCGGATAACGCCCCCTAAAATGCCCGACAATCATTTCCAGAATGTCATACTTGGGCTCAATTTCGGCAATGTACATCCCGTCTGGAGCCTTGTTGAAGCGAACCATTCCAAGCATATTGTCCATTTCACGACGTACAGAACGGGCAATCGTAATCAATGGAATCATCTCAAGGCTCGACGGATTACGACCGTAATTCGGTTCGATTCCGGCAAAAAGCTTGCGCAGATAAGCGAGAATGCCCATTTCGATTCCCACAGTTTCGGAACGGAAACACGTTTCGAGCAAGCTCAGAACATCGCTGCTGGCATATTTCGTTATGGCACGCTTGAGACGTTGAGCGGAATCTTCGGAGGTTTCAATATTAAACGGCTGTGCGAAAAGGTCCGTGGCAATTTCGCCTTCGGTTTCGTAGGAGCGTTCGGCAACAAAGCTGGTAACATCCAGATGCTGGCGATAGATTTCAAAAACGGCACTCAGGAAACCGTCAAAAGTCGAATCGTAATGAATGGCGATGGACATGGTTTAGTAGGCGGTAGGAAGTAGACAGTAGGAAGTTGGAAGCAGATTGCTGTACTTCGGAGTTTATTGAAGTTGTGCGACTTTTGATTGCGGTAGCGCTGTTGGCCGTGATGCTACAGGAGCAGGCAAAGCCGCAGGCATAGAATCGAACAAATCCAGCTGATCGGACTTGGGCTTCGCAACAAGCAACGGACGGATCATTTCGGGGTAAAGCCTGTGCAGTTCCGGCGGTACGTCACTGTTATAGATAAAGTATTTGGCTCGTTTCAAGACGACGCCCATCTTTTTGAGATGCTCCAGACGAATTTTAGAATAGCGCCTCCCGCTCACGATGAGCTGAGCCGAACGTACTCCAATTCCCGGGACTCGCAAAATCATCTCGTAATCGGCAGTCTGTAAATCGATGGGGAAACATTCCGGATGGCGTAAAGCCCACATCACCTTCGGATCTAAATCCGGATCCAAAAACGGATTCTTTTCGTCCAAAATTTCGTTGTATTCGAACTTGTAAAAGCGCATAAGCCAATCCGCCTGATAAAGGCGATGTTCGCGTAAAAGCGGCGGCTTTGTCGTGATGATCGGCAAACGCTTGTCGGCGTTGATGGGCACGTACCCCGAGAAATAGACGCGCTTCATTTGCTGTTGCTTGTAGAACCCGGCCGAAAGCGTCAAAATTTGCAAATCCGTCTCCCCCGATGCACCGACGATCATCTGAGTGCTTTGTCCGGCAGGCAAGAATTTTGGAGAATACTTGGACTTATCCGCCTTGTATTCGAGCTTGCGCTCAGCCAAAAAGTTCATTGGGCGGTAAATGGAGGCGTAATTCTTTTCGGGTGCGAGGTATTGCAACTGCTTGTCTGACGGAATCTCGATGTTCACGCTGCTGCGGTCTGCGTAGAGCCCCGCTTCGAACAAAAGTCTGGAACTTGCCCCAGGAATCGCCTTTAAATGGATGTATCCGCCAAAATGGTGGACTAACCGCAATTCCTTGGCGACCTTGATCAAAAGCTCCATCGTGTAATCGGGAGAGCCAATGACTGCCGAACTGAGGAAAAGACCTTCGATGTAATTGCGACGGTAAAATTCAAGCGTCAGGTTGATGAGCTCTTTTGGCGTAAAAGTCGCACGCGGGATGTCGTTGCTACGGCGGTTTACGCAATAAGCGCAATCGTATTTGCAGGCATTACTGAACAAGACCTTCAACAGCGAAATGCAGCGACCGTCGGCACTCCATGTATGGCAAATGCCGGAGCTGTGCCCGCAGCCCATACCGCCTTGTGGCGAATTTCGCTTGGAGCCGCTTGAAGAACACGAAACATCGTACTTGGCGGCATCCCCTAAAATGTTCAGCTTTTCCCGTATATCCATTTTTTCGCCTAAATCATCAATACACTTGTTCACTTGCCTTTTTGTTCACTAAATATAATAACAACTGCACAAAAAAGCAAACTTTTTGTTAAAAATCTTATCAAAGCTTTTTAGCCACTTCGTTTAGACCACCTGTATTTCACGCATAATAACCTCAAGAGACGTGATGGCTTCAACTTTTTTATGTATTTTTAACCCCACGTAGTCCGCTAAAATCGAACTTAACGCAGGTTTGGAATGAAATTTTATGGGTATGTTGCAGCATTGTATATCGCCGTCGTCGGTTTTGTCACCGGTTGCGGTTCTGATGGACATAGCTCAAGCAATTCCGAAGTTCCACCGAGTGAAAATCCTGCGGTAACGGCGCCCTCCATCTTGGACACTCTCACCGTGCAATCATCAACAGACTTGCCTGCATGCGAGCATTCCCGCGAAAGCCGGGCGTTCTTTGTGCAAGGCGAAAACCTCCCCTATTTTTGCGTTAACGGAACTTGGCGCAGAACCTCCGACAGCACAGATTTCAGCATTCGCTGTAAAGACGGATTTCTATACGCTTCCGAAAAAGTCTATAATGAAACGGGTTTAGCCTTTCCTGATACCGTCAGACTACACGGTTTGCTACATAACGACGTGCAAGGAGTCGTGCGGAACGGTCCCTTTATATTCGGAACAACAATCACAACCAGCGAACTGAGCGAAGCCAATTTTTACAGACCTACAATTAGCAGCGATTTTACGACCGAAACGACCACAAATGGTTCCTGTACTTTGACAAACGATGGGTATTTTTTACTGGAAGATGTCAGTACAAACTCCGATTATTTGGAAATTTCTGCAACAGGTTTTTACAAGAACATCGTGACAGGCAAAGCATCCAACAAGCCCATAACGCTTTCGGTCAAGACAAAAATTGCCGGCATCCCAAGTAATCTCGCAGAAAACACTCCCAGTCCAGTTCGTGACTCCGTCAACATCAACATCCTTACGCATTTGGAAATACCGCGCATTGAACAACTGGCGATGAACCATATTGAATTTGCAGAGGCAAAAGCGCAAGCCGAACGTGAAATTTTCAATGCGTTTGGCATCGACACGGTGCAGCTTTATACGCAGCCATTCTTTACGGACGGTCGTACAGAAAAGCCCATTGCCGAAGACTTGGATTTGGTCGGGAACAGCGAATACAGCGCGGCCCTTTTGGCTATTTCCGTCATGCTGCAAGCGAATCTCAGTGAAGACGACATGATGAACCTCGTCGCAAACATCGCCGAAGACATCAAGGGTGATGGCGAATGGAACGACCAAAACTGGAAAATCAAGATTGCAGACTGGATTGTCGGACTAGATTCCGCCTGGGGCTATAACGACATCCGCAATAACGTCTCTGCATGGGGCGTAGGCCCGATTCCGAACTTTGAAAAGTACATCCGTGGTTTTATTCCGATTGCATACGGATTTGAAACCTGCACTGAAATGAACGCCGGACAGGTCAATTACGTGAACCAAGGACAAAGCGTCTATTTTGCAAACGACTACGAACACGCCGACCATTCAACAGTCCGCTTTATCTGTGACGCGAATTCGTTGCAATGGCGTGTTGCGACGGCAATGGAAAAGGATACGGCCGGATTTGGACTAGGAGCTTATGACCGCGAAGTGCGCGAAGGACGCGTGAGTCACGACACCTACTACATCTTCGATAGCGGCGCCTGGCGTATAGCCACCCCGCAAGAAGCCGACGGATTTACAGATATCGCCGAAGTCTATGCCAGTTTGAAACCGGACGACAAGGCCGTCTTTATCATTCGCCATAGCGAACGCACCGATGAAACGGGCATAAAAGGACACCTGACGAGCAACGGAATCGTCTACGCACAAAATTTGGGGAAACGCCTCGCGGACGTGCAAAAAGAAGACTTCTATTACGGCTATTCCGGATACACCCGCACCCAGGAAACCTGCGAAAACATCGCCATTGGCAAAGGGCAAACCAACTACAACCTCGAAGTTCTTGACGCCATGAACGGAGCCTGGTATGTCAAGAATTCCTTGATTGCAGACAATTACATCAATGCAGAAGGTGGTTGGATTGTATATTCGCGTTATGCATTCTTGGGCGAATATTCCGATGCCTTTTATAATCTCGATATTCGCAGTGAACAGTTGCTCAAGGAAGAAATTCTCGCCAACATAGGCAAAATGAAACGCGTCAACGTGATGTGTACGCACGACTACTTGGTAGTGCCTCTCCTCGCCTATGTCACGAATAAACGTGCCAACGTACGCTACTACGAAAAATGGAAATGGGTCAATTACCTTGCCGGTGTGGCCATGATCATCTCCGCTGACGGCGACATCCGCTATGTCCCCGTCAAGGGACTTGAAACCGGAACGATGTAAAACCTGATCTCTATATAATACACTTTCATGTGAATCTAAAAAGCCTAGGCATTTTTAGAGAATTTATCTTCATTTACATTCGCCTATTTTAAATAAAATTATGTAATTTTATTTACAGAAGGAGTTTCCACTTGGAGTAAAAATGAAGATGTCCTGTAAATTCACGTCTGTATCGTTAATTTGCCTAGCATTTAGTCTTTTCGCGTGTTCAAATAACGAAACCGGAATCAATAGCGCGGAACCAGCAAAAGAGATTCCCCTTGAAGATTACGCTTCGATTGCGGATAGCACGCTATACAAGAACGTGACGATGTACCGAGCGCTCAATTTTAAGGGTGATACAACGAAATGGAACGAATCGGATTGCAGCATAAAGGACTCCAGCTTTAGCTGTTACCACGAAACATGTATCGACGGCTGTTATACGATAGTTATGCATTGCCAAGATGCCGACAACAAAACCATAAAATGCCCTAGCTACAAGGACACCATTTATGACACGACTTACAAGAACATAAACTTCGGCGAAAATGCGCTTGTCAACTATATTCCCGTTGCCAAAATTCCAGAATTCAACCGGGATACCGTACAAAAGGTTCTCTCAACTCTATATGGTGATGCTTGCGCACAATTTTTTCAATTTTCTTCCAATTACTACCTAAAACCCATCGGTCTACCTGAAAGCTTTACATTTGAAAACAGAAACGCCGTCCCCTTTGGTTATGAAGCAACCCGTCGCTTTGGAGAATGCAATGTTGGACGCTCCAATGTACAATATATGCCTACAAGTAATGAACATAGAAGCATAGTCCGTAGACTTCCCGAGGATGTTGAACGGGTAACTTATCAATTCTTTAATGGATCCATGAAATCATATCGTGATACGACCATTTCCTGGAAACTTTCGTATACAGACCAATATGGGCGAAGCGATACTTTGGACATAACAACAAAGTTTATCGCAGATACATCGGCATCGGCAAGAGATTCTCTGCGTATAAGTATTTTGGGCTATCAACATGGCGGCAGCTACTACGCCAATTAAGATTGAACGCAAACTGACGACTTTATACAAAAAACACCCTTGCGACTTTCATCGCAAGGGTGTTTAAGTTCTCTAGGAACAAGACACAGAGTGCCGCGACCTCAGGCCGCGACAGACTTAAGCCTTATTATGCCTTATTAAGGCGATCCTGGATCATGTCGATGATTTCAGAGAGTTCCTTCGGGAGGTGCTTGCCGAACTTCGGATAGTGGTTTTCCTTAACGTCAGCGAGTTCCTTCTTCCAGCCTTCCACGTCAACCTTCGTGATCTGCGGGAGAGTTTCCTTATAGTAGTCAGCGAGACCATCAGTATTGATGGCGCCTTCCTTCGGCATGTAACCGATGGCGGTTTCGACAGCGTTGTCAACACCGTTGCAGCGGTCGAAGATCCATGCGAGCACGCGGCTGTTGTCGCCGTAACCCGGCCACATGAAGCCACCCGGAAGCTTTTCGTTGTTGGCATCCTTACGGAACCAGTTCACGTAGAAGATCTTCGGGAGCTTGTCTTCAGTGGACTTCTGACCGATTTCGATCCAGTGCTTGAAGTAGTCGCCCATGTTGTAGCCGCAGAACGGAAGGATTGCGAACGGGTCGCGACGGATCTTACCGACCTGAGAGGCGTCAATCGTAGAGGCAGCGGTGATTTCGGAACCCACGATGGAGCCGAGGAACACGCCGTGGTTCCAGCTGAGAGACTGGTGAACCAGAGGAATGGTGGACGGACGACGGCCACCGAAGAGGATTGCGTCGATAGGCACGCCAGCAGGATCTTCCCATTCCTTAGCAATGCAGGGGCACTGGTAAGCCGGAGCGGTGAAGCGAGCGTTCGGGTGAGC
>JBGVAT010000020.1:0-15456 GCA_045224895.1 Fibrobacter sp. | reverse complement strand
TTCCGAAAACTACACCTCCAAGGCCGTCATGGAAGCCATGGGCTCCGTGCTGACCAACAAGTACAGTGAAGGTTATGTGGGCAAGCGCTACTACGGTGGTAACGAAGTCATCGACAAGATGGAAGCCCTCGCTATCGACCGCTGCAAGAAGCTCTTTGGCTGCGACCA
The DNA here is from genome assembly GCA_045224895.1 of Fibrobacter sp. Classification (GTDB taxonomy): domain Bacteria; phylum Fibrobacterota; class Fibrobacteria; order Fibrobacterales; family Fibrobacteraceae; genus Fibrobacter. Next base: position 15,288 of record JBGVAT010000020.1, on the reverse strand, counting down.
CGTGAACATCCAGCCGCTGTCTGGTTCTCCGGCCAACGCTGCTGTGTACTTCGCCGTCCTCAAGCCGGGTGATAAGGTCCTCGGCCTCAAGCTCGACCACGGTGGACACCTTTCTCACGGCCATCCGGTGAACTTCTCCGGTATGCTTTACAACTTCGTGCAGTACGAAGTCGATAAGGAAACGGGTCGCATCGATATGGACAAGGTCCGCGAAATTGCTCTCCGCGAAAAGCCGAAGATGATCCTCGCTGGTTTCTCTGCTTACAGCCGTAACCTCGACTGGAAGCGCTTCAAAGAAATCGCAGACGAAGTTGGCGCTCTCACGATGGCCGACATCTCTCACATTGCAGGTCTCATCGCCGGTAAGGCTATTGATTCTCCGGTGCCGTACTTCGACATCGTCACCACCACGACCCACAAGACTCTCCGTGGCCCGCGTTCTGCTATCATCATGTGCAAGGACCGCACCATCCAGAAGCTCGTGAAGGGTGAACTCAAGGAAGTTTCCCTCGCCAAGGAAATCGACAAGGGCGTGTTCCCGGGTATGCAGGGTGGTCCGCATGACCACGTGAACGCTGGTAAGGCCGTTGCATTCCTCGAAGCTTTGCAGCCGGAATTCCAGGTTTATGCAAAGAACGTCATCAAGAACGCTCAGGCTATGTGCGCCGAAATGCAGAAGCTCGGCTACAAGGTCATCAGCGATGGCACCGACAACCACCTCATCGTTGTCGACATGACTTCTAAGGGCGTTTCTGGTAAGGAAGCCGAAGTTGCTATGGAAAAGGTTGGCATCTCCTGCAGCCGCTCCACGATTCCGTTCGATCCGCGCAAGCCGATGGACCCGTCCGGTGTTCGTCTCGGTACTGCTGCTATCACGACCCGTGGCTTCGACGAAGAAGACACTCGCGAAGTGGCTCGCATCATCGACCGCGCTATCCAGGCTAAGGACGACGAAGCTGGCCTTGCCAAGATTCGCGAAGACATCGTCGCTCTCTGCAAGAAGCACCCGCTTTATAAGTAGGAAGTAGACAGTAGGCAGTAGACAGTGGTTAGTGAATAATCGCGGCTGCGCCGCCTACTATGTCATTCCCGCCTCGAGCGGGAATCTCCTATACAAGAATCGCCCTCGGTTAAAAACCGGGGGCTTTCCTGTTTTTGGCACATTTGGCGTTTTGTCAATGATTTATCTAGTGCAACAACGTATTCTATAGCAAAATAAGCATATATTCCATACGGGAGATATTGTATGGAATGTTTAAAAGCTTCTCTTTGTGCGGCGTTTTCGCTGGCCGTTTCTACTGTTTCTGTGTTTGCTGGTCCGATCACCACGGTTCCTTGGAACGGTCACCCGGGTGCAGCCACATTCACGTTTGACGATGGCCTCCATTCCCAGACGAACAACCTTACGTTCCTGGATAACATGGATGCGAAGGTGACGTTTTTTGTTTGCACGGGAACGATGGATTTTTCGACCAATTCGCAACCGCACTTGAATTATGCCAAGAAAGGCCACGAAATCGGGAACCACACGGTCAATCATAAGAATTTAACGCAGGGCGCAGATCTCAATTCTGAAATTGGCGGTGCCGCCACAAAGCTCAGGAGTATGGGGCTTGAGGCAACCTCCTTGGCAACGCCGTATTGCGCCCAGAATGCGACGGTTAAAAATGCGATTAACCAGGAACACTTCATCAACCGCGGGTGCGGTGGTGGCGGCCTTACGGGCTGGGATAACGAACCGGACTGGATGCAGATTGATTCGCACTACTGGCAGGCGAGTAGTAATGTTTCTAGCTTCAAGAGCAGCCTCGATCAGGCGGCGAGCGGCAAGTGGCACGTACAGCTGAATCACGGTGTTGCTGGCAACTGGGACGTGATTTCGGCGGCAGACATCAAGACGCTTATTGAATATGCGGTTAGCAAGAATTTGTGGGTCGCGACGTTCTCTACGGTTGGCGCTTACTTGCGCGCTCATTTCACGATTGACAAGGCTACTGCGACGAATACGGCGAACGGTTTTACCGTCAAGTGGACTTCTCCGCATGCGCATATGCCAAAGAGCGTGCCGCTTCGCGTAAAGATTCAGGGCGCGCAGGGCAAGACAGTAAGCCAGAAGGGTAAGGAAGTCAAGCCGAATTCCGATGGTACTTACACGATTGAATTTATGGCGCTTGAACTTGAAGTTTCTGGCGAGCCGATTGAAGTCAAACCGTTCAAGGGCGCGATTGAAATTCCGGGAACTGTCGAAGCTGAAAACTATGACACTTACGCTTATAGCGATGCTGACGGCAAGAGCGACGAAACGGGCTACCGCAGTGACGATGCCGGCATTGTCAAGGGCGGCACGGGTTATGCGATTGGCTACACGAACGCTGACGATTATTTCGAATATACACTCGATGTGAAAAAGGCGGGTAAGTACAAAGTAGTCATCAATGGTGCGACTGGAAATTCTACTGCATCCAGCGTGACGGTTTCCGTAGGCGACAAGAAGGTCCAGACGGAAATCCCGTCCAATGGTGATTGGAATACGTATTCCGAAGTCGAAGCGGGCGAGTTGGAACTTGCTGCGGGCAAGCAGACGCTCCGCCTCACGATCAACACGAACTACATCAATGTGGACTGGATCAAGTTCGTGGATGATTCGGCGCAATCTTCAAGTTCCGCAACACCCGCCACTTCCAGTTCTTCTGTGGTTGCTTCGAGTTCTTCGGGTTCGACCTCGATTTTGCAGGACGTCGTTTTTGAACATGGTTCTACGATGGTGCGTTGCCAAGTGTTCGATATGAACGGGCAATTGGTCAAGTCGGCGAACGTGATGGCGGGTTCTGCAAATGAAGCCTGGATGCATGTCAAGACCGGTCTTATAAACGGAGTCTATGTCATGCGCTATGGCGAAATTGGACGGAACAGCACTCGTTTTATCCAAGTGAAAAAATAAAAATCGAAAAATTACCCTCGGCTAATTCCGAGGGCGTTTTTTTATCCAAGAAATCAACTCTTGGTTCTTGATTCGTTCTTTGTTTGCTTTTTTAAATATTATCTTTGGGTTTGTATTGATGAGGTATTATGCAGTCCTGGACAGAGATTAAGAAAATCGAAAATCCCACCGAAGAACAACAACTGGAAGCGGTCAAGCTTAACTGGTACGCAATCAGCTTGATTGAAAATCCGACCCCGGCCGTACAGAAGGCTGCCTTTGAGCAGAACGTGCAGGCTATTCTTTATGTAAAAAATGGTCTCAGTGAAGATTTGAAAAACGCTCTTAATTCCCTGGACGAAGCTGCTTTGTTGAACGCCGTCAATGGCGATCCGAATATCCTTAAATTTGTCACAAATCCTGATCTGCTTAGGGCGGCGATCCGTGCCGACTGGAAAATTGTCCGCAAGATTGAAAATGCTGGCGACGACCTCTGGGCCGAAGCTGTCCGTGCCAATGCCGAAGCTGCAAAGTTTATCCGCAATCCTGGCGAAAAGGTGCTGATTGCCATGATTGAACGCGACTGGCGTTACCTGCAAGAAATCGAACGTCCGACGGTGGCGATGGTCATGGCGGCTGTCAAGCAGGACTACCACGCCTTTGATTACGTAAGCATCAGGCTCCGTACCGAACCGATGCAGCTTGCTGCTGTGCGTACGGATTACCGTTGCATCCAGTATCTGCAACGCGCTAGCGAAAAGGTGCAAATGGAAGCTGTCAAGATTTCCAAGGATGCGTTCAAGTTTATCAAGAATCCGACTCCCGCTGTCAAGGAATATTGCGCGTGATAAAACTCTCTTCGGTGACATTTCGTTATCCGAAGTCCACAATGGATGCCCTGTCGAAGTTTTCGTTGGACATCCCGCAGGGGAGCTTCTTTGCTTTGATCGGCCCCAACGGTGCCGGTAAAACAACGTTGTTGCGCCTTTTGTGCGGTCGTCTGGGGGCTTTTAAAGGCTCCGTAAAAATCGATCCTGAAATCAGGAATGCGGCTGGCTTTCTGGATGCAAAAAAATATGGTGTCCTGCTCGAAAATCCGGGAATTTATCCAAAACTCACCATCGAAGAATACCTCAAGTTCTTCAGTTATTTCTATGACTTGGGGGAGGGAGCCTGGCTTGAAGGCGGTACGGTCCATAAACGCTGCATGTCGTTTGTTGAACGGCTGAACTTGCCGTCGTTGGATACGCGTATGGACGCTCTTTCGCTTGGGAATCGCCAAAAGGTGCAGATTGTCCGCGCTATGATTCATAATCCAAAACTCTTGATCTTGGATGAACCGGTTGCAAATCTCGATCCGATTTCGAGAGAAACGGTCTGGACGCTCATCAATGAATGGCGTTCCGAGAATCAGGGGACTGCGATTGTGTGTTCCCACGTGCTTGCCGAGATGGATAAGTGCGCTACCGATTATGCGATCATCAATCACGGACAGGTTCTAAAGACGGGGCATGTCGCTGACCTCGCTAGCGATAGTTCCTTGTTCCGCGTGTCGGTTCATAATAGCGCTGGCGCTACACTGGATCAAATCCAAAAAATCTTGAAAACAGCGTTGGATGCGGCGAATATCGATGCTTCCGTCTCGACGGTCGGAATGCCGCTTGCCCAGCTTTACAAAAAAGTGATCGGAAATTCCTAAAATGCGTGTGACAGGTCGAAGGCGAATCTGCTCCAGCTAAATCCTTCGGACGTGTGCCAGTTCGTAAGCCCCTTCTTGAATGCGTAATCAAGACGGAACGTGAGGAATTGCCAGTGATAACGTACGCCAAGTCCAAGGCTTCCTTCTTGCGTATCTTCGTAACGTTCGTTCATGGAGTCCATCACTTTGGCCCAGTCGCAGAACTGTACGATTTGCCATTTTCGGAGGGATTTCCACGGGAGCGTCCAACGGAGTTCCTCGTTGATGCGGTAATACATTGGCGTTAGAGCTGTGTTGATGACCTTTTCGCCTTTCTCGTTCTTGGATTCATAGCTTGCGTAAATGCTGCGGAAGCGGTAGCCACGAACGGAACGGGAACCACCTTGGTAGAACACGCGGGCGTCATCTTCGATGGCCGTGTTGAAGAACTTGCCGATGCTTCCGCTGAGCGCTCCATAGAGCGTCCAGAAAAGCGGTGAATAAAGGTTAAGCGTCGTTTCGCCGTAGGTGTAAACGTGTCCGTCGCCGGCGTCCTTTTTACCGCTAAAGTTCGTGCCCATGCCGGCTGTCGGGAATATGCGTACGCCCTTGGTCGGATTGAAGTAGTCGTCCGTGTAGTCGAACGTCAATGCGATTTCGCCTTTGAGCTTAAAGAGCTTGTCGTCGTTCTTGTCCACATATCGGGTATCGATCGTTCCGCGGAACTTGATGTGGCTTGTAATGCCGAAGGTCAAGTCGCCGCGGTTGATGATTTCGTAACGCTCTTCGATGCTGTCGGGGTAGGCTGGCGGGTTGATCTTTTCGTGGTTGAATGTCAGGCGGTTTTCAAAGCGGATGGCCGTCGGGATGAACGAGAATGATGTTCCGAACAGGAGCGGGTTCGCGTAGCCTAAGGTGATTTCCTGCTTGTGTTGTGCAATTTGGAAACTGGTCGAAAATTCGTTGAACTTTCCAAAGAAGTTCTTGTGCCCTGCGTATGCCGTTGCGCCAAATCCATAAATTTCTTCAAAGAAGAATCCGTATCTAGCTTCGCCCGGAACGCGTTCGATGACGTCCAGATGAACGTCCGAAAGTCCGTCTTCGCGCAGCTGGTCACTCATCTTGATTTGCGTAAATAGCTGTGTCGAGTAGAGCTTGTTCTTGAAGTTGATGTACTGGTTACCGTCGATGATTTCGCCCTTGGGAATTCTCCACAGTGACGAAAGCCAGGCCGTATCCGAAAGCCCCTGTTCTGGCTGTGCGTGCTTTTCGTTTTTGTCCATCACGCGCTGGGTCGTCGTGATGATGTTTCCCATCAAGACTTTTGGACCGGGGCGCACATTGATGACAACGTTGATTTGCTTGGCGGTGGTGTCGACCAGTTCTTCTGAGGACAGGTAGACGTGCAGGTTACCTTGCTTGCGATAGGCTTTTTGAATGTCCTGGAGATCTTCTGAAATGTCTTCCTGGTTGTAGAACTGCTTCTTTGAGATTTTGAGAGTCGCTAGGTCTACGGGAATGGGTTCATCGCCTTCGGAAATGATTCTTGCCTCGTTAAAGCGGTAGCATTCGCCTTCGTCCAGGGTGAGGCTGTAGTTGCGGCGGATTGTCCCATTTGCAAGCTGTTCGCGCAAGATTTCGAATTTGAGGTCAAGGCTGTAATAACCACGGGAATAGTAAAGCGCACGGACGTTTTCCGAAGACAGACGCATCAAAAAGTCCTGCTTGGTCGTGTCCAGTTGTCCAAATTCAACCGGAATGTCCAACTGTTCGTTTAGCTGGAATTTTGAGAATACCTTGTTCCCGTTGATGGTGACAGACCACGGATGCTTTTCTTCGGATTCGGCAAACGTGAGCGACGAAAAAAACAATAATGCTATAATCAGTAAAATCATTTTGCTTTCCTCGTTGGTGCCGTTCCCTTGGAATCGTTTAGCGTAGGATCATTTGGCTGTAGCATGGCTCTTGGCGGACGGACGGTTTCGCAATGTCCAATGCCAAGTAGGCAGGGGTTCCAGAACTTGTACGTGTAATTGATACCGATGTTCTTTTCGATGCGGTTTTCGTTGCTTTCGGTACCCGTGTTCGATAGGTACTGCTTCGAAATCAGGAGTCCGTTCAAGGAGAGGGTCGGATTCAAGTGGTTCTTGTGCGAGTATTCCTTTTCTTGGAATACTGGGAGCGTGTAGGTGGCGCCGAATTGGAGCGCTTGTTCGTAAGTCGGGTTTTCACTCTGGTCTTGGGTATAGCCAAAGATCAGGCTCAAGTTCTTGACCCAGCGATTGAGCGAAATGGGAATCTTGAAGTAAGAAGAGTCCTTTTCGCTGTTGGAACTGTTGTTGAACAGCTTGACCTTCATGTCGATGTCGCCGATGTAGTCACCGCCCAACGTTCTGTTCGCCGTCGAAGAAATCACCTTGCCGATGGCCTTGCCGGCAAGTTTGTTCCAGTCGGTCGATTCGCCGGATTCGTTGGCGATACAGCCTAGGAATATGTTGTAGTACGTCGCCGCTGCCGAAGATTCGGTACCGCAGTTCGAATTCGGGTTGGGTTGCGGGTTCGTGATGGTTCCCTGGATATCAAAGTTGATGGGGCACGTTTCCTTTTCCTTGTCGTCGGAATCGTTACAGTAGGGGAGTTCCTGTGTACTCGAAACATCGATGATGCCGTGCTGCCAGGGCACGTCGTTCCAGAAAATGTTGAACGTGTTGAGGTCGAATTCGTAGATGCTCTTGATGCCGATGAATCCGCTGTTGGCGTTGGAGACGTCTCCGCGCAATAGCGGTCTGTTCGTAGTGCCGAGAACCCAGATGTCAAGCGTCAGCGGGAAGGACGCAAACGGAGTGATAATCTCGACGGAGTCGCTTTGTGAATCGCTTACGTGGAACGAAAGGTCAATCGGGCTTGAAACAGAAATCTTTGCTTCGGTCTTTTCTTTGCTGCGCAGGCTTGCGATGGCGTTGTTGAAAAGCGAAATGATCTTGTCGAGTGAACTCGGCGTGATTTCGATGTCTAGGTCTTTGCGATAGACGAACTTGTCGATGATGAAGTTGCCGCTGATACGGTTGTTCTTGATTTGTCCCTGTTGCGTGTGCGGGATGCTGAAGGTGATGTCACTCTTTCCGGACAAGTTTGCATTACCGAACGTTTCGTCCTTGAACGAGTACTTGACAAGTGGGATTTTTGCCGTGAGAGACATCTCTTCTTCGGAATCTTCCAGGTGGCTGGTCACGTTGCGCACGACGATCTTATGACGGTTTGTCTTGAGTGTGTATTTGGGGGTGCCGATGTCTATGTCGCCCAGCTTCATGTTCAGCAAGTCGTATGATAGTTTGGCAAGCAATATGTCGCCGAATTCGTTCTTTGTATAGATCTCGTTCATGACGAGTATGCCGTCCTTGAGTTCGCCTCCGATATGGAAGGGGAACAGGTTTGCGATACTCGAATACTTGAGGATGGTCGAATCTGATTTCAGCTGGGCCGAGATGCCGCGAAGGCCTTCGTGGAGCTTGCCTTCGATTTGGATGTTCATATCGGTCTTTTGAATTTCTGCACGGATGCCGGGAATCAGCCAGGAACCGTTGATGTCGATTGTTCCGAGCAGCTCAAACTGGTTGTTCAATGTGCCGGTACCAATGATGCTTCCGCCGTTGGCACTTTCGTAGGTGAGATGGACGACCCTGTCGGGGTCGAAGATGTCGTCGACAACGATGTTGGCATCTCCTGTCCAGATGCCGTTTGCGATGTCAAAGTTGGCGAGCAGCTCGACTTTCTGTTTCTTTGCGGAAACGTTCAGTTGTCGTATGTTGAACAGGTCCGAAGAAATGTCCTTGAAGTTCAGGTCCTTGAACTCGATGTTTCCGAGCAAGCCAGAGCTTTCTTCGTATGCAATTTCGCCGTTGAACAGACCCGAAGCAAGAGTCGTGTCGCCCAGCGGTTCGAGGAGCAGCGGAATGTTGAATTCTTCTGCCGATGCCGATGCGTGTAGAACTTGTATCGGGAGCATCGCGGTGGGCTTGTAGTCTGGATTGGAATCGTTGGGGAGGACGAATATGCCTTCCATGGCCACCTTGTTGCTGTTGTGGAAGGCGTAGGCCGTATCGACAAAAATCGTGTCTTCGACTTCTCGAATCTTGACGTAACTGTGGAGGAGGAACGGTTCGACGTTTCCGTCGATATCGAGTCTAGCTTCGCCGACTCTCGAATCCAGGTTGTGTCTCCATGTTCCGGTAATCGTTCCCTTGAGCTTGTCGTTGAGTTCGATATCCGAGAACGGGACGGTCGAAATTTCGGCATGGTCCGCTCTGGCCCATACGATCAGCGAGTCGCCTATGTGGACCGTCGCTTCGGCAGAACCGCCGTGCATCTGCGTAATCTGCCAAGAGGTGTGGAGCGTCGGTTCGTACCAGTCCACATCGCCCGAGAAGAAGAACGTCTCGTTGGGAGTGTAGATGGTTCCCTTGGGGAACGTGATGCCGTTTCCGTCGAGGATGAGCGACATACGCAGCGAATCCGCCTTCATGTGGTAGGCGTTGATGATGGAATCGATCTTGACGTAGGCTCGCAGTTTGCCGTTCTCGAAGTTTCCGAAGAGTTTGGCGTTGCGTCCCAGTTCGACGTTACCCTTGACCCAGTCCAATGCCCAGGGTTCCATTGGTGAAAGGTTTGCGGTAAAGTCCACCTTCATGTTGTCGGCGGTATTCACGGTTGCACTGATGGTAGAGCCTTCTCTCGTTTCGATTTCGGCTTCGATGGTGTCGCCGGTCTTTTTGAGCGAGTGGATGTCCATGTCCATCGGCATCATCTGCGGTCCGAAAATGGCGCTCATGTAGGCGATTTCACCGGAGAAGTCAAAGTCGATGTTCTCGTCGAGGCTTCCGCTAAGCGTTATCCACCCGCCTTCGTTGTTTGCGAACTTGGTAGAAATCTTGGTCAGCTTGGGGGTGCCGTTGACCTTGATGGTTGCGTCGAGCGGCAGGAACGGGTAGAACTTGCCGATGTGCGTCTTGATCGTAAAGTTGTACTGTAGTGTTTTTTGGGTGAGGGAGGTCGATACGCTTCCGTTGATGTCCAGGTTGCTGATGGCGGGGATTGAGCTTGAAAGTTCCATCGGTACCCAGCTGAGCGGGTCTTTCACGCTGATGCTTGTCGTGACTTTGGGCTGGGTGAGGTCTTTCCTAGGAGCGGAGGCGATGATGGCCACGTTGTCGTTTGCGGTATGGACTCTGCCCTTGAGGGAGACGTTTTCTTTTTCGATGCTCGCATCCAGCTTTAGCGATGCCGGTTCCTTGATGTAGCTGCCGTTGATGCTGTCGGCGCTTACGGCGATGGATTGCTTACCGGTACTTTGGACGAGAATGTTTTGCGCACCCCAGCCCATATCGTTCATCTTGAACGCAAATTTCCCGACGCTGACCTTCACCGGTATCGGGAACTGCAAACGGTCCGGCAATTCAAAAGGTTCGACCTTTGACGATGAATCGCTGCTGGTGGTGTCCGAAACCTGGTTGATGTCGACTTCTCCGACATCGAGGACGATGCTCCTGTTTTCGCCGAGGATGGTCACGTCCAGGTGCGGATTGCGTATCATGTAGGTGGACTTGCCCTTTTGCACGAGGACCGAATCGTAAAAGTGGTCCAGGAGATTGTTTTGCTTGTGCCCGTACGGGGTGATAGTCACGTCGCCAAACGTGTGCGGGCTCGAAAGCATTTCTTCGATGGCAAAATGGATATACCAGACGCCTAGTGCGATAGCGCCTACAATCACCGTCATGAGGACGGATTTGACTGCAAAAATTGATAATATCCTCTTCAAGTGACCCTAATATAGATAATGTAGTGTATCATAAAGGTGGGTCTGTATGCAACTTGCGCCTGAAAATATATGGAAATTGTAAACTATTGTTTATTTAGAATAAAGTAATCTACTTGTACCGACTAACCACTAACCACTTCCTACTTCCTACCGTCTACTTCCTACTTCCTACTAAAATTTGTTATATTCACGCTCACATATCCATGAGGACTTTATGAAAAAGGCTTTGCTTGCAGTTTTTTCTTTGTGTACCCTAGTCTTTACGGGGTGCAATTCCATTGGAGACAAGGATACTCTTATCGCTAGAGTCAATGGCGAACCCATTTTTAGGGAAGACTATGCCTTCATGATGCGTGTCGGGAACATTGTCCCGAATACCGACCAGATGCGCAAGGCCTCCGGATCGTTGTTCAGCCGCAAGGCTCTCTATACGGTTGCTCTCGAGAATAATCCTGAACTCAAGGATATGCTTGCAAACCGCAACTTTACGGTCGACAACTATCTTCTCACGTTTGTCTACCAGCGTCTTTACTCGATGGACCGACTGACGTATAGCGATGACGAACTTGCCTTCTATTTCGACAAGCATCGTGATCAGTTTGGCGATTCTGTTTCCTATATGACCGTTCGTGGCAAGGTGGCCGAGGCCAAGTATATCGAATCCAATATGGATTCCCTGAAGTCCTATGCCTTCCAGCACAGGGACTTGTCCAAGCCCGAAAGTGAGGTCACGATTACGGATGCCATCAAGGAACGCTTTGTTTCGGAACATCGCCAGCGCGTTATGCGCGAAACCGCTCCTGCGTTGATGAAAAAGTTCAACATCGTGGAAACCGAAATCCAGATGCCTTCCGTAGAAGAATACTACGAATCGCACAAGAACAATTACATGACTCCGTATGGCTACGTCGTGTATCACGTCGAATCTCCGGACTCTATGTCTCTTGTAAAACGCTTCAAGGGCAAAAAGATCGACCTGCCCAAGTTTATGAAGATTGCTGCCAAGTACAGCGCCAACGAAACGACTAAAAAGGCCAATGGCTATGTAGGCAAGGTTGTTATCGGCCACCCGCTCCCGTATGGCATCGGCTTTGTTTCGAATATGTTCTTTGAAATGGATAGCGTTTCCGACAATTACGTTTCCACAGTGCTCCGTTCCGAAACTACAGGACGTTACCACGTGTTCTACCGTGTTTCTGCGGCTCCGTCCGAGGTCAAACCGCTTGACCGCGTCCGCGAAACCATCAAGTACGAACTTGCCAATACCGCCAATTATGAACTGGATCCGTCCTATGTCCTCGTGACCAAGAATGGTGAACCGGCCATTCGCGAAAAGGACGTCATGGATACGTATGCAGACAATCCGGGCATGGTCCGTTCCCGCAGAACGCACCAGCAGATTGTGAACTCCTTGGCGACCCAGCTCGCTTTTGCTTCTGAAGCCCGCGAAATTGGCCTCGACCATTCCTGGGAGTACAGGGCCCTGCGTCGCCAGAGCGATGTAGACTTTATCATCAAGCAGTACAGAAAGAAGGTGATTAACCGTATCGCTGTTCCCGAAGATTCCCTCAAGGCTTTGTTCGAACGCTGGGGCGGTAATCCGGGTCATCCGAACATGAGTTACGAAGACTCCCGTGCTGATTTGAACAACTGGTTCGAAATCCCCGAAAACCTCCTGAAGAGAACGTATTACTACGCCGAAGAAGATTATCTCCCGGCTACTTACGAACAGGCTATCAAGCGCGTGTTCGAAGACGCCAACTTGCAGTACCGTTCGGACCGCTGGGACAAGGCTGTCGTGACGGCCTGGGGTACGGCCAAGGTGGATCTGTTTGCTGATAACTTAACGCTCTTGCCGCAGGAACAGTCCGTCGAAGTGGCTATGCGTGCTGCCGATTCTCTCTATGCGCAGGAAAAGAGCCTTGAAAAGGCTTTGATCGCATGGACCGGTATCCGTGAACGTTATTCTGAAATCGATTCCGTGGCCCGCAAGGCGACCTTCGAAATTGCCCACATCCAGAGTGACAAGGAAGAATATGACAAGGCCCAGAGAGAATACAGGGCCTTCTACAGGGTGTGGCCGGATTCTCCGGATGCCGAAAAGGCGATGTTCAGTCGCGGTTTCATCTTGAACGAGAACCTGCATAAGGATGCCGAAGCACTCAAGGTCTTTGAAGAATTCAAGAAGCTCTACCCGAAGAGCGACTTGAACGAATCCGTCGATTGGCTTGTCCAGAACATCAAGAGCAACGGCAAGCTCGCCGACGAACTCATGAAGAAAATCGAATCCGAGGAGTAATTGAGTAGACAGTAGACGGTAGGAAGTAGACAGTTTTTTGTCTTTTTGCTTCCTACTTCCTATTAAATTCTTCCTACTTCCTACTTCCTACTTCCTACTAAAAACTATATTTCTCACATCTTTAACTAAAAGGTACTACTATGGAAATGACATTTGCAATGATCAAGCCGAACGCAGTCAAGTCTGGTTTGGTGGGTCGTATTATTGATCGCTACATCAGCGCCGGTCTCTCCGTCTGCGCCGTGAAGATGCATCAGATGACTTCTGAAGATGCTCGCGGTTTCTATGCAGAACACGTCGAGAAGCCGTTCTTCCCGGAACTCGAAGCCTACATGACCAAGGGTCCGTCCGTCATGCTCGCTCTCGGTGGCGAAAACGCAATTGCAAAGGTCCGCGCCATCAACGGTGCTACCAATCCGGCTAAGGCAGAACCGGGTACCCTCCGCTACGATTTTGCTCCTTCCATGACCGAAAACGTTGTCCACAGCTCCGACAGTCCGGCATCCGCCGAACGCGAACTCGACTTCTGGTTCAAGAAGGAAGAACGCTACGCTTACGAAATGCCTTCTCTCAAGGCCTGCTGCGTTCTCTAATAGAGTGTAACAAAAACAATAAAATAAAATCCCCTTAAGGAGACAGACTCAAATGAAATGGATCATCACGTATCTTACTTCTTCCATTGGTAAGAAGCAGATCATGGGATGCACAGGTGCTTTCTTGGCCCTGTTCATCTTTGGCCACATGTGTGGTAACTTCCAGCTGTTGAATTTCGACCAGGCTTCGGCCCAGGCATCCTACAATGCCTACACCGAATTCTTGACCGGATTCAACCCGCTCCACTTCCCGGTGAAGATGATTTACCTCGTCGAACTGGTGCTCGTGGCTGCTTTCGCACTCCATATTTTCCTTGCTGTTAAGTTGAAAATCGAAAACAAGAAGGCTCGTGGCGGAATCGAATACGAAGTCAATACTCGCAAGGGCAAGAAGACTTTCGCAACGTTCACCATGATCTGGTCTGGTCTCTTCATTCTCGGCTTCCTCATCCAGCACCTCATGATGCTCAAGTTCGGTGAACACTACCTCTATATGAACGACAAGGGCGAAATCGTCCGCGATATGTGGCTCACCACTATCCAGATGTTTGCAAATCCGGGTTGGGCTGCCTTCTATGTTGTTAGCATGTTCGTTATCGGCCTTCACCTCTTCCACGCTATTTCTTCTGCATTCCAGACGATGGGTATCGCTCACCAGAAGTGGACTCCGATCATCGATCTCGCTGGTATCGTTTATAGCGTCATCGTGGCTCTCGGTTTCGGCATCACGGCTGTAGCTTCTTACTACCTCGCTAACCAGCCGGAAACCCAGGCTCTCATCGAAAAGTCCCGTTCTCTCCAGCCGCAGCTCGAACAGCAGAAGGCCAAGGCCGACAAGGCTGCTTTCGTCATTCCGTCTGTTGGCGAAGTACAAGTTTCTTTCAACATTGAAAAGTAAGGAGACCACTAATGATTCTTGACTCTAAAATTCCTGGTGGTTCTATCGACGAAAAGTGGACCAAGCACAAGTTCGAACTCAAGCTTGTGAACCCGGCCAACAAGCGTAAGTTTACGGTGCTCGTCGTGGGTACTGGCCTTGCTGGTGCATCTGCCGCCGCTTCTCTTGCTGAACTTGGATACAACGTAAAGTCCTTCTGCATTCAGGATAGCCCGCGTCGCGCTCACTCCATCGCTGCTCAGGGCGGTATCAACGCTGCCAAGAACTACAAGAACGATGGTGACTCTGTTTATCGTTTGTTCTATGATACCGTGAAGGGCGGTGACTTCCGCGCTCGCGAAGCCAACGTTCATCGTTTGGCTGAAAACTCCAACCTCATCATCGACCAGTGCGTCGCTCAGGGCGTTCCGTTCGGTCGTGAATACGGTGGCCTTTTGGACAACCGCTCTTTCGGTGGTACGCAGGTTTCCCGTACGTTCTACGCTCGTGGTCAGACGGGTCAGCAGCTCCTCCTCGGTGCTTACCAGGCTCTCATGCGCCAGGTTGCAGCAGGTAAGGTCAAGCTCTTCCCGCGTCGCGAAATGATGGACCTCGTCGTTATCGACGGCAAGGCTCGCGGTATTATCGTCCGTAACCTCATCACTGGCGAACTCGAAAGCCACGTGGGTGACGCTGTCTGCCTTTGCACCGGCGGTTACGGTAACGTCTACTACCTTTCTACCAACGCTCAGGGTTCCAACGTCACGGCTGCATTCCGTGCCTACAAGCGCGGCGCTCTCTTTGCAAACCCGTGCTATACCCAGATTCACCCGACTTGCATTCCGCGTCATGGCGACTTGCAGTCCAAGCTCACTTTGATGAGTGAATCTCTCCGTAACGATGGTCGTATTTGGGTCCCGCGCAAGGCTGGCGACACCCGCAGCCCGGACCAGATTCCGGAAGAAGATCGTTACTACTACCTCGAAGAAAAGTACCCGAGCTTCGGTAACCTCGTCCCGCGTGACGTGGCATCCCGTAACGCCAAGCAGGTCTGCGACGCAGGTCTCGGCGTGGGTTCCACCAAGCAGGCCGTTTACCTCGACTTC
>JBGVAT010000019.1:0-24779 GCA_045224895.1 Fibrobacter sp. | reverse complement strand
CATAGGTCTAAACAATGCGAGTTAAATAGTCAAATAATTTGAAGAAAATGATTGTTCGTCGTGAGAATGGAGGCGTTGGCCAAGGATAGTCCTTCGCAGTAGCGTGCAAAACGAGCGTCGCGGGCGACTGCTTGCAGGCGTACATGACCGAGTGAAGCCGCTGACGCCGTAGGCGTCAACTCTGAGCTGGGGCCCCGCCCGTATGATGTGCTTTTTGCATTGAAAAAGGAATCCTGGCGGTGAGCCGTTGTCTCTATATAATACAAACCTTGAAAAAAAAGCTGTTTATAGCGAGTCAATACGCTGGACTGCCTCCAAAATTATTCGTTTTTAATAATTTATTCATTTATATTTGATGGAGTGTTTAGGAGGAAATCTTTATGAAGAAATCATTGCTTGCTTTGATGACCTTGGCGTTTGTAGCCCTGTCTGCTTGCTCCGATGATTCTAGCGTTGATAATGGCCTTGGCGGCTCTGTAAGTGAAAACAAGGAATCGCTGAAATCCTCTGATTATGAGGTAGGGGTTGGTTCGTGTGGCGGAGGGCATTTGGAGAAAAGAGCTGAATGGGGGGATGAATCCGTTGATTTCGTGATGAACGAAGACGGTTCTGCAGTTTTTTTCTTGAATACGATTTCAGGTTGTGCCGAATATGGACATGTAACAGATGTGAAGTTGGAACGTCATGACGATACTTTATTGGTTCATGATGTTTTTGAATATTATCCTAATTATGATCGTGGCCCCATGCATAATTGCCTTTGTTTTGCCGATTATAGAGTGAAAGTCCCTGCAGAGTATATTGGCGTCAAGTTCCTAGAATTTCACGATGTTTACACCATCGTTTATAAGGATAAAGAGTAAGGAAAATTTTTATCTTTGACCTGTGCCAAGAATTGTTAAGCTTAACGACAGAATCCAGTATTTGCAGGTCTCGTACGAGCCGCTGAGTGCAGATGTTGTCACTGTGCGTGGCGATAGCGCGTGGTGGATTTTTGACGTTGGCGCCTGCGATATGGCGGTCGATTTTATCAATGCCTTGCCGCGCAATCCCGCAAATGATGATGCAGTTCCGCTTAAAAAGAATGTCGTCATTTCGCATTTCCATCGCGACCATCTGTTGAATGTCGTGCGCCATTGCAGTGGCGAAATTTCGCTCGATTTCGATACGCTTTACGTCGGTTCGCATGCGTCCAAAGTTGTTGGCGAAATGAGCGATCGTGAAAAGGTTGCCGTAACATCACCGCTTTCGTTTGATGATGGCGTACACATTGAAATCATACCGATTCCGAACAGTCATGCAAAAGGCTCGTTGATTCTCGTTGTGGACGATTTCGTATTCTTGGGCGATGCGACATACCCGATGGTGGGCCATGGGGAACCCGACGTGTACAACGTGCAGATTCTCGATCAGCAAATCAAGATGCTCAAATC
Organism: Fibrobacter sp.; assembly: GCA_045224895.1. Lineage (GTDB taxonomy): Bacteria > Fibrobacterota > Fibrobacteria > Fibrobacterales > Fibrobacteraceae > Fibrobacter. The sequence goes on along the minus strand of JBGVAT010000019.1, from coordinate 23,346 downwards.
GCTTAAAGCGTCACGTTTTTGTCTGAGCCACAAGCGGGGCCTTGTACGTGACCGGAATTCTGTCATCCAGTTTCTGGAATCCGTTTACGCCCGCCGCCAGAAGAACAAAAACTACATCGTGGCGTAGCTTTCGCGGCTTTTCACAGAAACAAAAAAAGGTTCCCTTTCGGGGAACCTTTTTAAGCTTTTGCGACATCTCGCGAGCGTTTGTTGCCTTGCGGCATTGAGCGCTCGCGGCGCTTTTCAAAGCGATTAGAGCACGCCGTGTGCCTGGCGGGCAATCACGTCGAGCTGCTGTTCGCGAGTGAGCTTGATGAAGCGCACGGCGTAGCCAGAAACGCGGATCGTGAAGTTCTGGTATTCTTCCTTCTCCGGATGTTCCATAGCGTCCTTGAGCTTTTCGACACCGAACACGTTCACGTTCAAGTGGTGGCTGCTCTGGCCGAAGTAACCGTCGAGAACCTGCACGAGCTTGTTGGTGCGTTCTTCGTCGTCGTGGCCGAGAGCGTCCGGGTTGATCGTCTGCGTGTTGCTGATACCGTCGAGAGCATATTCGTACGGAATCTTGGCGACAGAGTTGAGGGATGCCAAGAGGCCGTTCTTTTCGGCACCGTAGCTCGGGCTTGCGCCCGGAGAGAACGGTTCACCCTGCTTACGGCCATCCGGGAGAGCGCCCGTAGCCTTACCGTAAACAACGTTACTCGTGATGGTAAGGATGGAGGTGGTCGGTTCAGAGTCGCGATAAGTCGGAGTCTGCTTGATCTTGGCCATGAACGTCTTGAGGAGCCAAACTGCGATATCGTCGGCACGGTCGTCGTCGTTTCCATAACGCGGGAAGTCGCCTTCGATCTGGAAGTCTTCGGCAAGGCCCGTAGCCGGGTCACGGATGACCTTGACCTTGGCGTACTTGATTGCAGAAAGGGAGTCGACAACGTGGCTGAAGCCTGCAATACCCGTAGCAAACGTACGGCGGACGTTTGTATCAATGAGGGCCATTTCGGCGGCTTCGTAGTAGTACTTGTCGTGCATGTAGTGGATCAAGTTGAGCGTGTTCACGTACAAGTGAGCGATCCAGTCCATGTAGAGGCTAAACTTGTGGACGACTTCGTCGTAGTTGAGGTATTCGCTGGTGATAGGCGGATATTCCGGGCCAACCTGCGTACCCTTCACGAGGCATTCATCCTTACCACCGTTGATGGCGTAGAGGAGCGTCTTGGCGAGGTTTGCACGGGCGCCGAAGAACTGCATTTCCTTACCGGTCTGAGTTGCAGAGACGCAGCAGCAGATGCTGTAGTCGTCGCCCCAGATCGGACGCATCGTGTCATCGTTTTCGTACTGGATGGCGCTGGTCTTCACAGAGATTTCTGCAGCGAACTTCTTGAAGCTTGCCGGGAGGCGCGGGCTGTAGAGAATGGTGAGGTTCGGTTCCGGAGACGGACCCATGTTCACGAGCGTGTGCAAGAAGCGGTAGTCGTTCTTGGTCACCTGATGGCGACCATCCTGGCCGAGGCCAGCAACTTCGAGCGTAGCCCACACCGGGTCACCACTGAAGAGTTCGTTGTAGCTGGTGATACGGGCGAACTTGACCATACGAAGCTTCATCACAAAGTGGTCGATGATTTCCTGAGCTTCGGTTTCGTTGATGACGCCGTTCTGCAAGTCGCGGGTCATGTAAATGTCGAGGAAGGTCGAAACGCGGCCGACGCTCATGGCGGCACCGTTCTGCGTCTTGATGGCAGCGAGGTAACCGAAGTAGAGCCACTGCACGGCTTCGCGGGCGTTCGTTGCCGGCTTGGAAATGTCGTAGCCGTAAATCTTGGCCATAACCTTCATGCCTTCGAGGGCCTTGATCTGTTCGGCGAGTTCTTCGCGCTGGCGGATCACGTGTTCGCGCATATCCGTTTCATCGGTCAGGGCCTTGTCGGCCTTCTTCTGGGCGATGAGGTAATCGATACCGTAAAGGGCAACGCGGCGGTAGTCACCGACGATACGGCCACGGCCGTAAGTATCCGGAAGACCCGTAATGATGTGGGCCTTGCGGGCCATACGCATTGCCGGCGTGTAAGCGTCGAAAACGCCCTGGTTGTGAGTCTTGTGGAATTCAGTGAAAATGCGGTGAAGTTCTTCGCTCGGCGTGTAACCGTAGTTCTTGCAAGATTCTTCAGCCATCTTGATGCCGCCGAACGGCATGAATGCGCGCTTGAGCGGCTTGTCGGTCTGGAGACCTACGATCTTTTCGAGATCCTTAGTTTCTTCGGAAATGTAGCCTGCCTGATGGCTTGTGAGAGTGGAGACAACGTCTGTGTCCATGTCGAGGACGCCACCCTTTGCAATTTCTCTCTTCTGTAGATCCTGGAGTTCTGCCCAGAGCTTGTTCGTAGCTTCAGTTGGTCCCTGCAAGAACGACTTGTCGCCGTCGTAGGGAGTATAGTTTTTCTGGATGAAGTCGCGGACGTTAATTTCGTCCTGCCAGCGACCGCCTTTAAAGCCTTTCCATGCTTCCTGCATATAGCCTCTTTTGCTCGTGCAAAATCATTTGTAATCACTGAAAAATCACTTAATTTTTCTAGTTGAAAAAATGGTTTTGCCTCGATTTGTCTTTTTTTTCTTCATTTTTTCAATGTAAAACGCAATATACATATTAAAAAAGGGGTGGGCAAGGTATAAAATGCACCAAATGATGCCAAAGCGACCTTCCAAAAAGCTTACGGAAATCTTATTTGATCAAAAAGTGAAAAAAGTCTTTTTTTATGTAAAAGGGGCTCCACAAAGTGTAAAATACGGTTGATACAGATGGTTTTAAAATTCCTTTCACTAGACGTGTTTTGTTCAAAATTTAAGCTATCTTATAAACAAGAAAAATGAGGTCATTATGAAAAAGATTATTCTCCCGTTGGTCACTGTAGCTTTCATCGCTGCATGCTCCACTTCCGAAAACGAAATGAATGCTATCGCCCCGCAGACGGGTGCTGCATCTTCTAGCTCCGAAGCAACGGTTGCTCCGGTCGATCAGTCTAGTTCTGATGCCGTGGTTGCCCCGGTTGATCAGTCTAGCTCCGATGCAGTCGTTCCGGTGGACCTTTCTTCGAGTTCTGCTATTGTGGCTCCGGTCGAACAGTCCTCTAGCTCTGTTGCTGGTTCTGCCGCATCTCAGTTCACCTATTCTGTGCCGCCGCTGACGGCTATCGACCCGACTAAGGCATATACCTTCTACGGTGCAGAACTTACTGGCCTTGACCAGTTCAAGTATGGCCGTTTCGAAGCTCGCATGAAGATGGCAGCCCTTTCTGGCACGGTGAGCTCCATGTTTATCTACTATGATAACTCCTATTTGAATGGTGATGAACCGTGGAACGAAGTTGATATCGAAGTTTTGGGCAAGGCCGCAGGTTCCTGGCAGTCCAACATCATCACCCGCGAAGGTGATCCGTCCATCAAGAAGAACACCTCTTCTGAAAGCAAGCCGCTTCATGACTTTGGCTTTGATGCCACCCAGGATTTCCACCTCTATGCCATCATTTGGACGCCGGAATACGTTGCCTGGGAAATCGACAGCGTCGAAGTCCGCCGCGATACGCTTGGCATGAGCCGTGGTACCCATGCTGATGGCGACCAGGTTGCCTTCTTGACCAAGGATCAGTCTCTCCGCTTTAACCTCTGGGCTTCCAAGAGCGCTGCATGGACCGGCAAGTGGGCTGATGGTATCGGCCTCCCGATCGAACAGCAGATTGACTACGTCCGTGTGTACTCTTACGATGAAGCTACCAAGGGCTTCACGATGCTCTGGCAGGATGATTTTGAAGGTGAAGATGTTGACCCGCAGCACTGGGCAAGAGGTGACTGGGAAATGGAACGCGTGATGCTCCGCTCCAACAATGTTATTGTTGAAAACGGTGTCTGCCGCCTTATCATGGACTACGAAGCCAACTAAAAAACTTCTAGAATTGTGGTGTATAGAGAGGAAGGCCCACGGAGTGATCCGTGGGCTTTTTTTCTGTAGTGAATAATTGTATCTTGTTTTAAAAACGATGAGGTTTACTATGAAAAAATTAGCAATGGCAGCTCTCGCCGCGGTGTCGCTTGTCTTTATGGCTTGCGGTCCTTCTAAACTCGAAATCCAGGAGGCTTCTGTTGAAAGCGATGTGCTGATCGAAGTGCGCCAGGTGCTCAATGATTCGATAAGCCTTTTTGTAGGGAATACTTTTTACCTGAATTCCAGACAAATTGTCGCTGACGATATGTACCCGCTGTATGCGAGTACGCGTGACCCGGCCGAGTTCGAAAAGCTCACGCCTACTGACGAAATCAACAACGACGAAGAATTCCTGAACTATTTGCGCCGCAAGTCTCCGGACCTGATCAACGTGGGAATCGTGATTGGCGAAACGGCTTACAGCGAAGTCGGTTTTGAAGAGGCTGCCGCCGTCGAAAAGCTCACCCGGATTTTCCAGAAAGTCCAGGGTGGTTCGCTCAAGCTTTTCCACGAGAAGAACGGCCAACTCACTGATATGAAAAAACTGTACTAAACGTCACCCGACTGTCATCCCGGACTTTCCCCTAGTATGTCATCCCGGACCCCGTTCCGGGATCACCTTGCACATTACAAAAGGCGATGCCGGCACTATGGCCGGCATGACAGCATAAAAGACGTTCCTTTCACGTTGTCACCCCGCACTTGTTGCGGGGTCGCCTTTTTTTATGCCTTTTCTAGACTCAAAACACTTCCTACTTCCTACTTCTAACTTCTAACTTTTCTAAATTTGAGCCCGTAAAAAATCAAAGGAATAGCTATGTCCGAAAAAATGACTTCTGCGCAAGTGCGCGAATCCTTTATCAAGTTCTTCGAATCCAAGGGCCACCTCTTCGTGCGTTCTTCGCCGGTGGTTCCGCATGACGACCCGACGCTCATGTTCACGAACGCGGGCATGAACCAGTTCAAGGCCATTTTCCTTGGCGACAATCCGAAGGGTTGGAAGCGCGCATGCAACAGCCAGAAGTGCCTCCGCGTGTCTGGTAAGCACAACGACCTCGACGTCGTGGGTCGCGACAACTACCACCACACCTTCTTCGAAATGCTCGGTAACTGGAGCTTCGGCGACTACTACAAGAAAGAAGCCATCGCTTGGGCATGGGAACTCCTCACCGAAGTTTGGAAGCTCCCGAAGGAACGCCTCTTCGCGACCGTCTATCAGGACGATGACGAAGCCTGGCAGATTTGGAAGGACGTGTCCGGTCTTCCGGATGACCGCATCATGCGCTTCGACGCTCACTCCAACTTCTGGGAAATGGGCGATACCGGTCCGTGCGGCCCGTGCTCCGAAATCCATTACGACCGTGGCGACCTCGCTACGCAGGCCGAAACGTTCAAGGATCCGATCAAGGGCGTGAACGGCGAAAACGATCGCTACATCGAAATCTGGAATAACGTGTTCATGCAGTACGAACGCGTGAGCGACGGCTCCCTCATCCCGCTCAAGGCAAAGAACGTCGATACCGGTATGGGCTTCGAACGTATCTGCGCTATTCTCCAGGGCAAGACCAGTAACTACGACACCGACGTGTTCACTCCGATCATCTCGAAGATTGCTGAACTCAGTGGCGTTCCGTACAACGATGGCGAAGCCGGCACTCCGCACCGCGTGATTGCCGACCACATCCGCGCTATTTCGTTTGCTATTGCCGATGGCGCTCTTCCGTCCAACGAAGGTCGTGGCTACGTTCTCCGCCGCATCTTGCGCCGTGCAAGCCGCTTTGCCCGCCTCCTCGGCCAGAAGGAAGCCTTTATCTACAAACTCGTCCAGGTGCTCGCCGATACGATGGGCGAAGCCTTCCCGGAAATCCGCGAACGCAAGGAATTCGTCGCTTCCGTGATCAAGAGCGAAGAAGAAAGCTTTATCCGCACGCTCGACGCTGGTCTCGAACGCTTTGCAGGCATTGTCGCTGAACTCGGTGACGCTAAGACCGTTCCGGGCGACAAGGTGTTCCTCCTTTACGATACCTATGGATTCCCGCCGGACCTCACTGGCATCCTCGCCGAAGAAAAGGGCCTTTCGATTGACGAAAAGGGCTACGAAAAGTGCATGGAAGAACAGAAGGCCCGCGCTCGCGCCAATATGAAGCAGGGCATCAACACGATGGGTACCGAAGGCTGGACGCAGTACAGTGAAGCTAGCACAAAGTTTGTCGGCTATGAACTCTCCGCTTGCGAAACGAAGGTTGTCCGCTGGCGCGAAGATAAGGGCGTCCTCTCCATCGCTCTCGAAACTTCTCCGTTCTATGCCGAAATGGGTGGCCAGGTTGGCGACAAGGGAACGCTCGTTTCCGCTGACCTCGAAATCCAGGTGTTTGACACCGTGAAGGTGAACGACACGGCTCTCTGCCGCGGTAAGGTGGTGAAGGGCACCGCTAACGAAGAAACGATGGGCGCCTTGTTCATCGCTACCGTCGATAACGAACGCCGTAACGACATCCGCAAGAACCACTCCGCAACGCACTTGCTCCAGGCCGCACTCCGCCAGGTTCTCGGCACTCACGTGCAGCAGCAGGGTAGCTTCGTTTCGAACGAACTCCTCCGCTTTGACTTCAGCCACTTCAGTGCCATGACCGCCGAAGAAATCCAGAAGGTCGAAGACATCGTGAACGCCAAGGTGATGGAATGCCTCCCGGTCAACACCGAAGTGATGGGCGTGGACGAAGCCAAGGCTAGCGGTGCTATGGCACTGTTCGGCGAAAAGTATGGCGACGAAGTCCGCGTCGTGAAGATGGGTGCTTGCAACGAAGAATTCTCCAAGGAACTCTGCGGTGGCTTGCACGTGCAGAACACCGGTAACATCGGTCTCGTGAAGATCATTTCTGAATCCAGCGTGTCCGCTGGCGTGCGCCGTATCGAAGCAGTCTCTGGCCGTGGTGCCTTGAGCCTCCTCCGTGCTGGTACGCAGATTCTCAACGCTCTCCGCGAACAGCTCCGCTGCAAGGACGCCGAAGTTCTCGACCGCATCCAGCAGACGTTTGCCAAGACGCAGAACCTCGAAAAGAGCCTCCAGTCCGTGAAGCTCGAACTTGCAACGCTCGCTGCTGCTGAACTCTTGAACGGCGGCCTCAACGTTGCCGGCGTGAACCTCTACGTTCGCGAACTCTCGATTCCGGATGAAAAGTACAAGAACTTGCTCGACGGTGTTCAGAACAAGCTTGCTACCGACTCTGTCGCCGTGATTGCGAACAAGGACAACGGCAGCGGAAGCATCGCCGTGATGGTCGGCAAGGATGTTCAGGCTAAGGGCATCAAGGCTGGCGACATGGTGAAGGATCTCGCCAAGGCTTGCAACGGTAAGGGCGGTGGTCGTCCGGACCGCGCTCAGGCTGGTACTCGCGAACCGGAAAAGATTGCCGAAGCTATCGCTAACGCCAACAACTGGATTAGAGCAAAGCTCGGTGCATAATGATGTCATTCTTGGTGTAAGCGTGTCATTCCGGCCCCTGTGCCGGAATCACCTTTAAAATTAGGCGGCCTTAGGGTCGCCTTTTTTTATACAAAAATTCACAAAAAATGGTATAAATTACCACAATAATATCTATACTTAAGCAAGAGGGCTAGGATAGGTATGGAACCGCTTTTTAAGTTGGAGAGCATTTATGTTACTAACGTAATCGGGATTGTCCTGATTACCGTTATGATTGTCTGTAACTTGTGGCGCCTGCAGAGCCGGAACCGTGCCGACAGGAACTTGCTTGTGATGATGTTCTTTGCCCTGACGGGTTGCATCGCCGATCCGATCGCTTATTCGATGAAGGGTGAACCTGGCTGGCTTCCTAGATTTCTTGTTTATTCGACGAGTACATGGCTTTTTGCGTCCAATATGCTGGCAGGGTATTTCTGGGTGCGTTTCTTGTCGTATTATTTGAATGGCGGAATTCCGCACCGTGCCAGGATTGTGCTGGACTCGGTGGTCATCTTTAGCCTTTGGCTGCTCGTGATCAACTTGTTCGTGCCGGTTGTCTTTTCTGTCAGCGAGAACAACCTTTATTCCAGATCCTATTGCTATATGTACTTCTTGGTGGTGGATTACCTCTTGGTGGTCTACAGTTTGGTGATTTATTTTAAGAGCAAGGCGAACGGCGGGTTCCTCAAGTTTTTCCCGATCTGGGTCTATGTCGTGCCGATTTTGATCGGTGGCGTGGTGCAGACCGTTTTCTACGGGATTTCGGTCATTCCGACGAGTATCGCAGTCTCGATTGCGGGAGTGCTTGCGGGGCTCCAGAACGAGATGATTTACCGTGACCAGCTTACGGGACTTTTTAACCGTTCCTATTTACATCACTTGCTCGAAAAGTACATAAAGCGCCCGAAACTCCGTATTACGGGGATCATGATTGACTTGAACGGTTTCAAGCATATCAACGATGAATTTGGGCATGCGATGGGGGACGATGCCTTGGTGGAATCGGCGCACATTCTCCAGACGGTCGTGAACGAGTCCGGATGCGTTATCCGCTATGCAGGAGATGAATTCATTGTGCTGCTCAATACGCAGGATACCGTGGCTGTCCAGATGTGCCTTTCAGAAATCCGTGATGCTTTTGACGAGTTTAATAAGAAAAAGTCTAAGCCTTATTTGTTGTATGCGTCCATTGGTTGCCACAAGTTCAATATGCAAACAGAAAGTATGGATGAATTCATCAATGTGATTGACCAGCGCATGTATGAAGATAAAAAGGCTTTTTATGCCACTCATACCGGGTTGGACCGTCGCAGACGCTAGTTATTAGATTATATTTAATGATAAGTTAAATGTTTGGCCTTGAGGGGGCTTGGATTACAATGGAAAAGAAAAAGTTGATTGCGCTTTTGCTGATTGTCATCGGCGTACTCATGATCACGTTTTTCGTGAAGGACTGGCTTGTTTTTTACCAGTGCGGGGCGGTTGAACAGTGCCTGGTCGAAAACAGCAATTACCAGAATATCGCCAAGTTCTTTGTGACGGCGATCATGACGGTTGTCGTGTTCTTCATCGGGGATAATTGCCTGTGTCCTCGCGACCGCAAGTTTTTGCAGGCGGGTTTTGCGGTGGCGCTGTGTGCCGATTTCTGCTTGAAGATTCTGCACAACTATTCTCATGTACTGGAGTACCGTAGTGATTATACTTTGCTTGGTATTTGCTTTTTCATGGTAACGCAGGCTATGTTCATTTACCGCCATACGCGTGTGAGCGATAAAGATAACAGCGTCCCGAAAATTATTTGCATCCCGTTTGCGGTGATGTTCTTGGCGAATGCGCTCCACCTGTTCCGCATTTTTGAAGGCCCGACGGTTCCGATTATTGCGACTTACGCAGCGTTCTTGATTTGCTCGCTTGTGGTGGCTTGCCAGGTGCCAAAGAAGGGCTACTTCCCGGCAAAGAACGCAAGGAACATCAAGCGTGGTATGATTCTCTTTTTCTGCTGCGATGTTTGCGTTGGCATTTCGCTTGCGACAGGTGATGACCATAGTGTCCAGGAAATCGTGGCAACCGTTGCAAATAATTTCGTCTGGTACTTCTATACGCCGGCGCTCATTCTTTTGGGCTTGAGCGGCTATAAGCGCAAGTCCTGATAGTGAATTTTCTATCTTTGCACGGTATGAAATTTGAAGAACTTCCTTTGGCAAATCCGTTGCAGCGAGCCGTTCGCGCAGTAGGCTACGAAACTCCGACCCCGATTCAAGAACGATCTATCCCGAGCCTTCTCGAAGGCAAGGACCTCTTGGGTATTGCGCAGACGGGAACCGGAAAGACGGCCGCCTTTGCACTTCCGATTTTGCAGCGCCTGCTCGATTCCGGGAAGTTCCGTTCTCCAAAGACATGCCGTGCTTTGATCCTTTTGCCGACTCGTGAACTTGCGATTCAGGTGGAAGATTGCTTCAAGGCCTATGCTCAGTTCACGGCGATTTCGACGACTTGCATTTTTGGCGGTGTGGGTGACGGTCCGCAAAAGCGCAACTTGATTCGCGGCGTTGATGTGCTCGTGGCGACTCCGGGGCGCCTGTTGGATTTGATTGGGCAGAAGGCCGTTTCGCTGAAGAAGTTGGAATTCTTTGTGCTTGACGAAGCTGACCGTATGCTCGACATGGGCTTTATTCATGATATCCGCAAGGTCGTGGCGATGCTCCCGCCGGATCGACAGAATTTGTTCTTCAGCGCAACGATGCCCGAAGAAATTTCTAAACTGGCGTCGACGATTTTGCGCCCGAACCCGGTGCGCGTGGAAGTGGCTCCGCAGAGTACTCCGATTGAACGCATCCGTCAGGAACTGTACCGCATTGACAAGCGCCGCAAGGGAGCTTTACTCAAGGAACTTTTGGCAGAACATCCTGAAATGAAAAAGGTGCTTGTGTTCTGCCGCACCAAGCACGGTGCGGATAAAATTGTGCGTGTTCTCGAAAAGGCTGGCATCAAGTGTGCCGCCATTCACGGAAACAAGAGCCAGAACCGCCGTCAGGAAGCGCTTGGAAACTTCAAGTGCGAACAAATTCGAGTGCTTGTCGCAACAGATATTGCCGCCCGCGGCATTGACGTGGACGATGTGAGCCATGTGTTCAATTACGACTTGCCGAATGAACATGAAACGTTCGTGCATCGCATTGGCCGTACGGCCCGCGCAGGCAAGGAAGGTGTCGCCATCTCGTTCTGCTCTCCGGACGAAGAATCGGATTTGCGCGGTATCGAAAAGCTGACCCGCGTGAAGATTCCGGAAGGCGACCAGAGCATATATGAAAAGTTGCCGCCTCCGCAAAAGGAAACCGCCGAAAGTTTGATGCGCAATTCTCGTGGCCGTATGTCCCGTGAAGAAGCCCAGGCCCGTGCTGCTGAAACTCGCAACAACCGTGGCAAGCACAAGGGAAAAAACGGAAAGCAGAATTCTGGCAATACGCCGGCGGAAGGGACTGCGCAAAACGCGAATGCGCAAAGTGCGCACGCAAAAAACGTACACGCAGAAAGCGCTAAGGTGCGTACGGGCGAATCTCCGCACATCAATACGCCGAATCCGTCGCAAACGTCGAATGGCGAACGCCGCCACCGTCGCAATCGCCCCGGTTCCCGTGCCCGCCGCCGCATGCGCGAATCCCAACAAAACTAAGCTGTCCCCCAAAAGTCACCCCGCACTTGTTGCGGGGCCGCCTTACACGATACCCCCAAACTGTCATGCCCGACTTGATCTCTTTGACTACTTGCAGCTTTGCTGCTTAGTAGTCATGATCCGCGTATGGGGAGGACATCTCCCTTTACAGTGTCATCCCGGCCTTGTGCCGGGATCACCATTCCCTATTGAAATAAAAAATCTACAATACATTTGTATTGTGAAAAATGTCTAAAATTTCATATCATTTTCTAAAATCTTTAAAAATTTTATAAAAATCAATATTTTGTGTTGTAAATCTATTGCAATTTTAAAAATTAAGTTGTATATTTGATTTCAAGAACGGAATGGACAAAAGAGCCGCAATTCGTTTGCTTTCGGACCCTTAAAGTTTTTAGGGATCACCGTTAGGAGGAAAAATGAAAGAAATCTTGGAATATACAAGCTATCGCCAGTATATTGCAGACTACTACGCCGATAAAAAGGCGAGTTCTGCGTTTACCTGGCAGACGTTCGCTACCGAGGCGGGTTTTTCTTCGCGTGTCTATTTGAAGTACGTGAGCGAAGGTCGCTTTAACTTGAGTGAATCCGCTACTGCCCGCGTGGCAGATGCCATGCGCTTGGTGGATTACGAACGTGAATACTTCACTGAAATGGTCAAGTTCGACCACGCCAAAACGGATGCCGAAAAAAAGGCTGCTTTCAGCAAGATGCTTGCGATTGCGGACTCCCACAAGGCTAAAATCCTGGAAGGCGATGCGTTCCGCTTTTTCGAAAGCTGGAAAAATCCGGTCATCCGCGAACTTGCTCCGTCTATGCCGGGCGCAAAGCCGCTTGCGCTTGCACACGTTTGCCGTCCGGAAATCACCGCCGCCGAAGTCAGCGATGTGCTGAACTTTTTGGTCAAGGGCGGCTTCCTTGAAAAAAATGACGATGGCAATTACGTGCAAACGGACAAATCCTTGACGACGGGACCTATGGGTGTGACGCCGGTCGCTGTCCGCACGATGCACCGCCAAATGGGCGAACTCGCGCTTGAGGCAATCGAAGGTGTCGCTCAGGATAAACGAAATTTTTCCGGTGTCACGTTTGGTATTACCAAAGACGGCTACGACGAAATCGTGCAAGAAATTGCCGATTGCCGAAAAAAGGTCGTTGCCATTGCGAGGAAAAATGCCGCAACGGACGAAGTCTATCGTCTGAATATGCAGCTTTTCCCGCTGACAAAGAAACAAGATTTAAAAAAATAAATGAGGAGGAATGTATGAATTACTCAAAATTTAGTGGACAATTTGTCTGCAAAATGGCGATGCTGCTCGCCTTTGTGTTCGCAGCGTGTTCGGAAAATAATGGCCCTGTTGCCGGTGGAACCGTTGAAGAAACGGGCGTTTATGCCTTGTCGGGCCGCGTGGGCAACGTGTATCCCAAGTTGCGTGCGAAGGAAGGCGATAGCTCGGCAAATATCCAAAATGACGAAGGTTCCCTGTATGCTGCGAAAGGAACCGTTGTGACTATTTACGAACTGGATTTGTCATCTCTTGCGGCCACAGGTCGTACGTTTGTCGATACGATTGATAATGATGATGGTCGTTTTTCGTTCGAAAACCTTACCTTGAATAGCCCGTATGTGTTGATAGAAACGCTTGATTCTTGCATTACCCGCAATTGTGTTGAACGTGGTGCGGTAAGCTATCTGTCTGATATTCCGCTACGTTTTAAAGCTGATGGGGAGGCTTATGTGGATAGCTCAAAGAAATATCCTGTTGTCTTGAATGCTATCGTTGATTTGAAAAAGCATAAGAAAATAAGCGTCAATATGTTGTCCGATAGAAAAGTTCGGCTTGTGCAAGCATATTTTGCCGAAGGAATGTCATTTGCAGAGGCTAGCAAAAAGGCTGAACGGGACATCCTTGAAAATATAGGCGTTTACGAAAATCTGGGGAACTTTGAAGACTTGGAAAATGAAAACGAAGAATTGAATTATGCAAGGGCTTTGTACCTGCAGCTTTCTGAAATGGACAATTGGTCGCCTTTAATTGATGAAACAGAAAAGCTACAATACTTTGTAGATGACTTTGCTTGGGTGTACGAAAATGTGTATAACATACCGTCGTCTGTGTTTGATGCAATGAGCGAAACTGAAAAGCAGTATTATCTGAATACGAAAAAATTGTTTGGTTATGAACTCGGCTATTTGGCTTATAAGGCTGGCTTGGGACAATGTACTGAAACTCGAGAAGATGAATTGGTCTTGATCTCGATTCCGGAAATCGAAAATATTCCCGTGTCTACTGTTGTTTGCCGCGCAGGAAAGTGGGGTCTTGATTCCAAAAAAGTTGAATATGTAAAAGGTTCTATGGTGGATAATCGCGATGGGAAAACGTACAAGACTGTTACCTATAATTGGGGAAATGTCACGCAAACATGGATGGCCGAAAACCTGAATTTTGCAGATACGGTTTCTGCGAATGTTGATAGCACCTTGAAGGCTAATTTGTTAGGAAAAACTAGGTGCTGGGAATATGATCCGTCTTGTGAACTGTTCGGTCGTTATTACGATTGGGCTGCAGCTATGAACGTTGATGAGGCTTCTGTTGAATTGAAGTCTATTGTATCTCGTACTGTGCATGATACGGTACATCATTCGATGACGTCCTATTCCGATACCGTGGTTGTAGAAGATCGGTGCCGAAAAGCCAAGTTGATTGTAAACGTTGAGGATGGTGAGGAAGATGGGGTCGAGTATTGCTCTTTGTGGTCGGTTTCGCATGAGTGCTTGTCTGTGGATACGTCTGAAACGTTGTTTAATTATTGTTCCTATATGTACCGAACATGTTACTTGAACCGTTCTAGTGTTATTCGTCAGTCTGAATCTTTGACACATCAAGGCGTTTGCCCTGATGGATGGAGAATCCCCAATAAAGAGGATTGGGAGTTGTTGAGCGAAAATATGAAGAGCCGTGGAATATCTTTCGATGATTCTTATGGAAGCGGCTTTGGAGATGTGGTGCCGAAGGTAACGAAGTCGTATGGCTCTGATGTTTCTAGAACGAGTGTTGTAAAGAAAGGTAGTGAAACGTTTGCTTCGATTCCAGATGATAATGACGACGGACTTTTGGCTAGTTTTTATAATGGAGATCTTTTTATGTCCAGAAATATTACGTTCGATTTCTTTACTAAAAATCGTCTTCGTCCAAACTATGAATTTGCGGTCCGCTGCATCAAAAATTAAGCGATATGCAATTTTAAAATAATTTGTTAGGAGGAAAAGGAAGGCGGGCTCCGGCCCGCCTTCTTTATGCTGTCACCCCGCACGTGTTGCGGGGCCACCTTACACGATCCCCTTTACTGTCACCCCGCACGTGTTGCGGGGCCACCTTACACGATCCTCTTCACTGTCATCCCGGCCTTGTGCCGGGATCGCCTTACACGTTCCCTATTATTTCTTGAAATTTGCGTTTGTCTTCCTCAAGGCTTAGCCCTGCGATTTCCTTCTCGAGTTCTTCAGCCTGCGCGATAGCCTTTTGTGCAAATTCTTGTGTGGCCGGCGCCTGTGAATCGACAATGCGGTGGTTTGCCATTTTTATGAACTTTTCCACCTTGCGGATGGCTTCGCGCGTTTCCTCGTTGCAGTACGTTTCCGCCATACGTTCGAAAATGTAGCCTTCTGCCGTCTTTGACAAATGAATCATGTCACTATCGTAAAAGCGGTAGTCGCGCAGTTCGTCTATCACGATCTCGTAACTTGGAAAATAGCTGATGGTCTCTATTCCGGCGTCATTACGAGCCGAAGGCGAAGCATTCTCCTGAATTACTTTATTGATCGCGAGTTGCAATGTTGCTTTCGAAAGCGTATTCTCGTGCGCCCCATCGCTCAAATGCCGTAGCGGTGAAACCGTAAAGACGATGTGCAAGTCGCGTTTTATCTTCTGCAAATCCTGTACGATGCTTTTCAGCGCTTCTGCGGCGTGATCCACGGAAATCATCTTGCGTATGAACAGGTTTGGATTTTGCCTGTGGCAATTCGAAACGGCAATGCCGCTCTCTTTCAAAAAGTACACGAACGATGTTCCGAGCGTGATGAACACGGTGTCTGCATTCTGCAAAAACTCTCGTGCATTAGCGGTCGTTTCGTTCAATTTTGCGATACACTCTTCACGAGTTGCGGCGGAAAGTGAGCTGTGCGCGTCCCAGCAGTGCCAGGGGCCGCGAATCTCATTGCCTTTTTCCGAAACGCCTAATCGCGTATCCTGAAAAACGTCCGCTTCTCCAAAAATTTTCCCGTTTGCAATGGCCTTGATCTGCATTGCCGTCGAAAGCGGGTTGTAAACCGTTCTGAACGGATTTGCCAAAACGTTGAATTTCCGCGATGCAAACTGCGCCGAAATATTGTCTGCAAAGCACGATCCGAAAAATGCGAGCCTAGAATTGTAGTCAATCTGCCAACCGGCAGCCGGAATGTCGATTTTCGTAAAAAAGTCCATAGAGTAAATATAGTAGGATAATTCTACAATATTCTTCATATTGTGAAAATCTCTTTTCTGAAACATATAGAATACTTTATATGTATTATCAAAAATGCTAAAAATTTTTATGAAAATCTAAAATTTGCTTATTTTTTATTAAAATCGTAAAATTTTTATGGTGGAGTATTGACTTTTGTATTTTTTCGATCTATATTTGCAATGTGAACGATCCCAGAACCTTAATATTGGGTAATCGTTTGTTTAGGAGGAAAATAATGAAGGATATACTAGAATACACTAGTTATCGCCAGTATATTGCGGACTATTACGCCGAGAAAAAGGCGAAGTCGGCATTTACCTGGCAAGAATTCACGCGGGCGGCGGGCTTTTCTTCGCCGGTTCACCTGAAATATGTGAGCGAAGGTCGCCTGAATTTGAGCAATGCCGCCTCGGAACGCGTGGCGCAGGCAATGTGTCTTGTCGGCTTTGAACAGGACTATTTCTGTGAAATGGTCAAGTTTGACAATACAAAGACCGATGTCGAAAAGAAGACCGTCTTCAATAAAATGCTTGCGATTGCGGAAACCCACAAGGTGAAGATCATCCAGGGTGATGCGTTCCGCTATTTTGAAAGCTGGAAAAATCCTGTTCTGCGTGAACTCGCGCCTGCGATGCCCGGGGCGAAGCCTTTGGCTCTTGCCCGTGCCTGCCGACCGAAGGTCACTGCGGCCGAAGTGAGCGAATCCCTGAATTTCCTTGTCAAGGCGGACTTGCTCCGGAAAGACGAAGACGGAAATTACGTGCAGACCGAACGTGGTGTGACAACGGGACCGATGGACGTGACGCCCGTGGCTGTCCGTGGGATGCAACGCCAGATGGGTGAACTCGCGCTCGATGCTATCGAAGGCGTTGCTCAGGATGAACGTCACTTTTCGGGCCTTACGCTTGGCATCACGAACGGAGCCTATAAAAAAATTGTTCAGGAAATCGCAGAATTCCGCAAAAGAATCATTGCGATTGCGACGGAAGACGACGGCATGGACGAAGTCTATCGCTTGAATGTCCAGTTCTTCCCGATGACGAACAAGAGTGATAATAAAAAGGTTTAGGAGGACATCATGAATTATTCTAGAACTAGCAGGCAGATGATCTGCAAAACGGCGATGCTGCTCGCCTTTATGTTTGCAGCGTGTTCCGAGGATGCTGGCCATTCGCCGGTTGCGCAGGACGGTGGTTACACGGAAGATACCGCATACCTCAACAACATCAATGTTGTGGCTCATGCAAGACTTTATGTTTCCGAAAACGATTCATCTGCTATGAACAAGCTGGTAAGCTATGTCCCTTCTGGATCCCTGTTGAGGATGACGGAACTGGATTCCGTTAATTTCGACGCAACGGATGCGGTTTTCTATAGCCGTTCTGAAGATTCTTCCGGAGTCTTCAGCTTTGATAGCATTTCGTTGAACAGTCCTTATGTTATGATGGAACTGTCTGCTGATTGTTCGTCCAAGGACTTCCCTAATCCCATTTCTGATCCTGAAGAAAAAAAGTGGGCTGATAAATGTATGAGCAACAGGGTGGTTGGCCTGGTGTACCATACGCTGGTTGACTTGCGGAAGTCCAAGGAAGTCAGTATCAACGTGGTGACCGAAATGGTGACGAGCCGCCTGATGTACTTGATGGATCATGGAAAAAGCTACGAAGAGGCTAGGCTCCAGTCTGAACGCGAAATGCTCGATGCCTTGGGAATGTACGGTGTTCCATACCGTTTTGAAAAGGCCGTCAATGACGAAAATCGCGCTGAATTGATGTTTGCTGATTACCTGAACTCCTGGCTTGTGCATGTGCATAATCCCAGGTCTCTGACGGGCGTGACTGGGACGTTTACCCAGATTGGTTCGTTGAACGGGGAACCTTCTATAAAGAATATGCTTATTGAATATGTTGAAGACTGGAACCGTTCGGAATGGGTCGATGATAGCACTAAACAGTATCTGCATAACCTTGTGCATAATTTTATGGCAAGTCTTTATGGCCTGGAACCGTGTTCTGCAGAAAATGAAGGTCGTAGCACGGCGCTCCCCTATGACGAATATAAGGACATTAGCTTTGTATGCAAGGCGGGAGCTTGGTCATTTTCTGTTGGTTATGTTGTCTCTGATAGCGTAGGTGCTGTTTTGGGGCAGATGACAGATTCCCGTGACGGTACGAAGTATAATACTGTTACGTATGAGATTGACGGTGAATCGCAAACCTGGTTGGCGGAGAACCTAAGATACAAAGCCTCGGATGGACTTTATTATTGGTCTGATGCCATGGACTTGCCGGATTCAGTTGTGCTGGTTTCGTATGAAGAATGCATTGAACAGGATACTTATGCGTATTGTGATGGAATGCGGCAAACTAAAAGGAACTTTAATTACGAAAGGCTTTGGAACGTGACGGATTCTGTCAAGGCTGCCGGAAAAACATACCAAGGCGTATGCCCTGAAGGATGGCACCTTCCGGATGCTAATGAATGGAAAAAGTTGCGTGACCACGTTGAAAAAAAGATAGATGTCAAGTCGTTGTTCAGAGAAAACGCTATGGCGATAGCCGGATTCGATGGACTGGATTCAGAAGGCGAAAACTTGTATGTTGTTAAGATCGATAGCTCGGTTCATGATATTAGCAGCAATACTTATGAAATGGGTTCTACAATCATCCTTCTTTATGTTGAAAATGAAGAATGGACGTATGTAAGTCTGAAACAAAAGAATATGAATCTGTTGAATGGCGCAAGATATGCCTTGCAAAGGCCCGAGCTGTTTACCGAAAAGTCGTTTTCTGTGCGCTGCATCAAGGACTAAATAAAGGAGGAACGTCTTATGAATACCCAAAAATTACTTATGGCATTTATGGTGCCTCTTGCATTCGTCGCTTGTTCCGAAATTGATGATATGGTGCCGAATGCTCCGTCGGATGAACAGAAAGGTTTGTCTTCGAGTGGTGACGATATTATCGCTTCGAGTTCAAGTTCCCTGGAGGGAAATTCAGATGCTGTATATACGGGAATGAAGGTCTATGTTACGGATCCGAACCAGTATATTACCATAGCCGAATTGAATCCGGAGACTTTAGAAAATCTTTACGACGTGTTTTACGGTTCGAGGTATCTTGATGATGGAACCGGCGACAAGGCTCACGTTGTCGAAGGTCTGTCCTTGAAAAGCCCCTATGTGAAGGTTGGGTACGGGAGAGACTGCCGTCCGTATAATATTGTTGACTTGCGAGAATCGGATGCTGTCGCGGTGAATGAGAAGACTTATTTTGAAAGTATCCGTGCGCTTCATCTGATGAAGTCGGGGAAGAGTTTCTCCGATGCAAAAAAGCAGGCTGGCCGTGAATTTTTTGAAGCATTTGGTGCCAATAGCGCTTTGTGCGATAAAGACGAAACGACTTGTATGAAAAACAAGGATTATAGTGACTACATCCGGTTCGTTGCCAATTTTGCGGAATATTCAACAGAAGATACTCTTGTTGCAAGGTTTGAAAAGTGTGGCAATCTTACTTGTGATGAAGAGGCTATGAAAAAGCGCTATATGACGGAAATCTCGGATCTCGTCTGGAATAGTAATGTAGAAGGATCGAGTGATGATGAACGTTCCTATCTGGGGGATTTCTATGCGAAGTTGATCGGGGATGGTTCGTGTACGGCCGAGAACGAAGGCAAGTCTTATGAAATGTTGCGTTCGGTAAGGGCGTACTTGCCTGTTGTCATGAGTTGCCATTCTGGAAAATGGAAGATTGCGTATAAAGAAATGGAACATACGATGGGAACGATGACTGATGAACGCAATGGAAAGACGTATAAGACCGTAACGTATGATTTGAACGGTACGACCCAGACTTGGTTGGCTGAACGGTTGGCTTACGCTTTGGATGGTTTGCAAGTTCCGTGCGAAGAAGATTCGGCGCTCTGTGGCTCTTACTTTATAGAAAATGCGCTGAATGTGGATTCTTCTTTGGTGTATCCGTCTGCAGATTCCTGTATGAAACTCAAGTTTAGCGAGTGTACTTGGTGTTCGGAAGACGCAACTCCTGAAAATTTTAAAGATGAGTGCAGAGATCGTTCTGATCGCTATATTAGCTTGAAGTCCGTGGCTGTTGTAGAATCGGTGATGAAGGAAAAGGGCGTTTATCAGGGAATCTGTCCTGATGGGTGGCACATTCCGACGTTCGATGAACTGAATAAGTTGCTGGATTATCTGTTGGAATTCTATAAGCCCATGATTTCGGAATCGGCTAAAAAAGAAATTGACGAAGACGAAAAGAGATCGTGGGTGTATGAGCTGCTCAATACCACGGCTTTAGGTGATCCGATTGGCTTTGGGTTGGACCGTTATAGTCCGGGCTTCTTTGCAATAGAAGGTTCTTTGCCTCTGCCTGTGTTTAATTTTGGATACTCGTCGGGTGAATATGCGCAGATTTCTGCGTTTGTCCGCTGCGTCAAGGATTAGATTTTTTTGTTAGGAGGAAGGGAAGACGGGCTTCGGCCCGCCTTCTTTTTTCTTTGTCATTCCCGGCTTGACAGGGAATCTCCTTTTGCGAAATATTGTATCTTTACTCTATCTTGCGCCTTGTGTGCGTAAAAAGGATTTATTATGAAACTTGGTAAGACTGAACTCCGTTTGAATGCAGAAATTGAAAAGCGTGGTGCCTTGTTTGCCGTGCTATTGGATCCGGATACGTCGGACGAAGCCGCCTTTGTTAAAGCCGGCTCCCTTGCTGCAGAGAACGGTGCTGACCTCCTTTTGGTGGGTGGCTCTTACCTCGGTAACTTTACGCTTCCCAAGCAGGTGGCTGCCCTCAAGGCGAATGTCGATTTGCCGGTGGTCCTTTTCCCGGGTGGAGCATCCCAGGTCGTTCCTGGCTTTGATGCCATGCTTTTCATGACGCTCGTGAGCGGCCGCAATCCGAACTACCTCATCGACGAACAGGTTCGCGGTGGCGCCCTCGTGCGCGCGCTCAATATGGAAGCGATCCCGACGGCTTACCAGCTCATCAACAGCGGCAAGCGTACGACGGTCGAATACATCAGCGGCACGATGCCGGTTCCCGCCAACAAGCCCAAGCTCAGTATGGTGAACTCCATCGCCGCAGAACTCATGGGCATGCGCTACGTTTACCTCGAAGCCGGTAGTGGCGCCGAAGAACCCGTCCCGGTCGAACATATTGCCTACACGCGCAAGGCCACCGAAATGACCATCATCACCGGTGGTGGCATCAAGGATCCGCAAACTGCCGCCGTCCGCGTTGCCGCCGGCGCACAGATCATCGTGACTGGAACCCTCTGGGAAAAGGTCAACGATCCTGCTCTGCTCAAAGAATTCGCCGCCGCCATCCACGTGAAAGGCTAAAAAGCTCGCTTTTATAACCTTTGAATTGCTAAAGCATTACGCCTGTCACCCCGGCCATTGTGCCGGGGTCACCTATTACCTCGACCACTTTTGTCATCCCGGACTGTCATCCCGGACTCCGTTCCGGGACGGGGCACCTTTTTATGTAGCGCTTCTAAAAAAAAACTTGTTCTTATAGAAAAAGCCTAATTCATAATTTTAAATTATGAATCCGATTGAAAGAAAGTATTAGTCAAAACGGCTAAATCCATCTACATTTGTGCCCGAAAAAAAGAGCTCTTGAAAAATTCATCGTTAAAAACAATCTTAAGGAGATTGAATTTATGAAGTTCAAGTTCATTGCCGTGGCATACCTCGTTCTCGCTATTGCCGTGCTGTTTACGGCTTGCGAAAAGGTGGAAAACTGCCACTATGATGAAGTCGCCAAGACGCTCAAATGCCAGGGCCAGACGTACTCTACCGTCGAAACGGGTGACCGTGTCTGGATGGCCGAAAATGCCAATCTCATGAATTTCGATTCTAGCTATTGCTATGGCAATAACCTCGACAACTGCAAGAAGTACGGCCGTCTTTATGACTGGAAGTCCGCCAATGACGCTTGCCCCACGGGTTGGGAACTCCCGAAGCAGGCCGACTTCGAAAAGGCTGACCTCAAGCTTTTGAACATCGGCAAGGATGGCTTCCGCTATTACGACGGAAAGTTCGCCGACGAAAATGTAAGCGCAAGCTTCTGGACTGCCGATGAATTCGACGAATCCCGTGCCGTCATGGTCCGCGTACAAGACAAAGTAACGTACGAACATTACAACAAGACTATCGCCGCCTCCGTCCGCTGCGTCAAGGTGAAATAGCGCTAAAATTTGTCATGCCTGCCAGAGCCTGTCCTGAGCGAAGTCGAAGGAAGCAGGCACCTCCCTAAACAATCCTCTTAGCTGAATCATAACAAAGGGGTCTTGCGGTCTAATCGCTGCAAGGCTCTTTTTTTGGCGTTTGCGGGCCTAAAAAACGCACGATATTCGCGATTTCGTACGTCTTTTCTCTTTATAAATACATATATTCAAAATGTGGATGCCGTGCGCGTTGTGCGGCGTCGTTTCGAGGTTTACGATGAAGAATCTAGTGATTGTCACTTATGTACTCAGGGCTCTCGGCTTTGTTCTGGTCTTGCTTTCGCTTTTCGGCCATAGCTTTATTCTGAACCTTTTCCCGGGGCTCGAAGGTATGTCTATCAACCCGATCTTCTATTCGGGCATTATCGTCTATTTGCTTGGCGCTGTCATCTACTTCTTCATCAACAAAAAAGAAAAGGCCGACCGCCGCCGTCGTGAAATTGAAGAATCCTATAAGGCTGCCGGTCTCGGCGATTCTTCCGATGACAACGATTCTTCCGAAAAGTGATTGCGTGTATGAGTGATTTTATGATTGAGATTGAGCATCTGCACAAGACGTACCGCAGCGGCTTTACTATGAAGCCAAAGCTTGCGCTCAAGGACGTGAGTTTCAATGTCGAGGCAGGTCAGGTTTATGGTTTTATCGGACCTAACGGGGCGGGCAAGTCCACCACGATCAAGGTTCTAACAGGGCTTTTGAATTTTGATTCGGGCAAGGTGCTCGTGAACGGCATCAGCCCGCGCGATGTGAAGAGCCGTCAGTATATAGGTTATTCTCCGGAACAGCCTTATTTTTACGATTACCTTTCGGGCCGTGAACTTTTGCGCTTTTACGGAAAGCTCGTGGGCCTCAAGGGTGCTGAACTCGAATCCCGCATTGGTTGGGCGCTTGAACTTTTGCATGCGAACAAGGACTGGATCGATCGCCGCTTGCGTTCGTACTCCAAGGGCATGATGCAGCGCGTGGGGATTGCTCAGGCGATTCTTGGCAAGCCGAAGCTTTTGATTCTCGACGAGCCGATGAGCGGCCTTGATCCGATGGGTCGCCGCGACGTGCGTGAGGCCATCCAGCAGCTCAACCGCGATGGCGTGACGATTTTCTATTCGAGCCATTTGCTCAGCGACGTGGAATCCATCAGCCACCGCGTGGCGATGATTGTCGATGGCAAGATCGTGCGCGAAGGGACTGTTGACGAAATTACGGAATCTTGCGGCGTCGAATACCACGTGCGCACGCGAGAAGCGATCTTGGAAGCGGACTTGCCGCGCGGCGTGACGCTCGCTGGCCACCCGCAAGAATTCATCTGTGCCGACGATGTGGCGCGTGACCGTCTGCTCGGTTACTGCCTTTCTAACGGAATTGCCGTAGAAAAGATGGACCACAAGCGTCCGAGTCTCGAAGATATTTTGACGGAGGAAATTGCCCGTGCAGACGCTTAAGCATATCGGCATCATTGCCCTCAATACGTTCCGCGA